>DASRYI010000258.1:0-4247 GCA_035687255.1 Candidatus Krumholzibacteriia bacterium
CACTCATCTCGACGTGGCCGGACAGCGCACGCCGGATCACGGGCGCCGCTTCGCCGATCAGCAGCACGCGGCGCACGTCGCGCAGATACGGCACCAGCTGGGTGAAGTCGCCGTCCTTGTCGCGTCCGCCCAGAATGAGAATCGACGTGCCCTCGATGCTGACGAGGCTCTTCACGGTGGCGTCCACATTGGTGGCTTTGGAATCGTTGACGTAGGTGACGCCGTCCAGTTCCCGCACCATCTCCATGCGGTGCGGAAGCGGACGGTAGGCGCGCAGGGCCGAACGCAACGGCGCCAGCGGCACGTCCAGCGCATATGCCACCCCCACCGACGCCATGGCATTCTCCAGATTGTGGACTCCGACGGGCACAAATTCTCCGCGGGAGAGAACCGGAGTACGCGTCCCCGCGGCCGCATGCACGATGGTGTCGTCCTCGCAACAGACGCCATCGTCGAGCCGGCGCGCGGAACTGAACGGGATGGCGCGCGCGGGTGTTTCCCGCGCCAGCGCGCTCGCCGTCTCATCTTCCCGGTTGTAGACGTAGACCGTATTCGCGTCCGCATGACGCAGGATGCGCGCCTTCGAAGCCGCGTACTCCGCAAACGAATGGTGATAGCGGTCGAGATGGTCGGGTGTCACATTCAGAAGCACCGCCACATCGACGCGGAACTCGTCGGTGGTGTCGAGCTGGAAGCTCGAGAGCTCGAGCACCAGCGTGTGGGGATCGCGCTCGCGCAATACGTCACACACCGGCGTGCCGATATTCCCCGCCACCACCACGTCCACGCCGGCCGCCTTGAGGATCTCTCCGATCACACCCACCGTGGTGGACTTGCCATTGGTGCCGGTCACGCCGACGATGCGCGCCTTCGTGAAGTGCCACGCCAGCTCGATCTCGCCGATCACGGGGATAGCGCGCGACAGCGCGGCCAGTACGACCGGGTGCTCCAGCGGGACGCCCGGGCTGACCACGATGCAATCCACCGCGGCGACCACGTCCATGCCCCCTTCGGGCGCGGTCACCGTGATACGCTCGTCGAATTCACGGGCCACATCCGACGCGGCAAACCGGGCCAACACCGACGGGTCGTCGTCGCACACAGTCACCGTGCGGCCGTCACCGGCCAGCAATCCACTCGCGGCGATTCCGCTTCGTGCCATGCCCAGCACCAGGAAGTGGCGGTATTGCGCAAATGTTTTTGTCTTCGTCATCATTTACTGCAGTTTCAGCGTGCTGAGGCTCAACAGCACCAGCAGCGCACCCACGATCCAGAACCGGACCACGACCTTGTTCTCGTGCCAGCCCGAGAGCTCGAAATGGTGATGCAGTGGCGCCATCTTGAACACGCGCCGGCGCGTCAACTTGAACGACGTCACCTGAATCATCACGCTGAGGGCTTCGGCCACGAACAGGCCGCCGATGACCACCAGCAACAGCTCGCGCTTGAGCAAAACCGCCACCACACCCAGCGTGCCGCCCAGCGACAGCGACCCGGTGTCGCCCATGAACACCTGCGCGGGATGCGCGTTGTACCACAGGAATCCCAGGGCGGCGCCCACCACCGACATGCAGTAGACGGCCAGTTCACCGCTTCCATCCAGATACATGATGTTCAGATAATCGGAGAAGCCGCGGTGGCCGGAGAGATACGCCAGGCCCGCGAAGGCGAGAAAGCTGAACGCCGACAGCCCGATGGCGAGCCCGTCGATTCCATCCGACAGATTGACGGCGTTGCTCGTGCCCGTCACCACCAGCGCCACCAGCAGCACGAACACCGGTCCAAAATTGATGAACAGCCCTTTCGCAAAGGGAATGCTGGTGAGAGTTCCCGCGTCACGCGCCAGCGGGTGCATATACAGGAAAATTCCCAGCCCCAGGCCGAGCGTCATTTGCCCGATCAGTTTGTAGCGCCCCACCAGCCCCTTCGGGCGGCGCCTCACGACGCGCAGATAGTCATCGATGAATCCGATGGCGCCCGTCCACACCGTGGCGATGAGCGCGATCTGCACATAGTGGTTGGCGAGATTGCACCACAGCAGCGACGGCACCAGGATGGCGGTCAGAATCAGAAGGCCGCCCATGGTCGGGGTACCGGCCTTGGCCTGATGCGTCTTCGGCCCCTCCTCGCGGATGACCTGGAACATCTGCACGCGCCGCAGCATGCGGATGAACGCGGGGCCCAGCAGGAAACTGATCGCCAGCGCGGTTACCATCGCATACGCGGACCGGAACGTGATGTAACGGAACACGTTGAACACCGAGATTTCGGTGTGCAGCGGATAGAGCAGGTGATACAGCATGCGTTCTTTGCTCCTCGTTAGTCCCGATGACCCAGGCCGTCCACGAAACCACTCACGAATTCATCCAGACGGGTGCCGCGCGACGCCTTCACCAGCACCACGTCGCCGGCGCGTGCGTCCTTCAACACGGCGGCTACCAGTGCATCCATGCCGGTGTACAGCTCGACGGGAATGTCGGGCCGGACCCCGCGCACGGCGTCACGCACCACCGGCCCGTACTGTCCCAGCCAGTACAGGCGGTCGATTCCGCGCACCGCGACTTCCGCACCCACCGCTCCGTGCAGAGCGTCGGCGTGCTCACCCAGCTCCCGCATGTCGCCGAGCACGGCGATGCGCCGCGTCGCCTCGAGCGAGGCCAGCATGGCGATGGACCGGCGCAGACTGCTGGGACTGGCGTTGTAGGACTCGTCGATCAGCGTCACGCCGCCGACGGTGTGAATCCGGCCGCGCCCGGGAGTTGCCTCCATGGCGGCAAAGGCGGCGCGCATGCGACCGGAGTCGATGCCGCACGCATCACCCACCGCACACGCCGCGCATGCATTGAGCGCGTTGTATTCGCCCACGGCGGCCAGGGCGTAGTGCTCGTGATTCACGGAAAACGTGAGCCGACCTTCGACAAAGGCAACATCCCCCAGACGGAAGTCGGCCCGATTCGAGCGGCCGAAGCTGGACACCTTCTTTCCCTGCACGGTGGCGTTCAGCCGTTCGAAATATTCATCGTCGCGGGGCAATACCGCGCGTCCGTCCTCCGGGAGGTGGCGCAACAATGCCCCCTTCTCCTGGGCGATGGCGTCGCGGGACCCGAAATACCCCACGTGCGCGTCGCCGATATTGGTGATCACCGCAATGTCCGGGCGCAGCAGCGCGCCCAGCTCATCGATCTCGCCGCGATGGTTGGTGCCGACTTCGCACACCAGGTATTCGCAGTCTTCGTCCGCGGACAGAATGGTCATGGGCACGCCCACCAGGCTGTTGAGATTTCCCGGATTGGCAAACACACGAAATCCCGTCTTCAGAACCGCGCGCACGAACTCCTTGGTGGTGGTCTTTCCGCTGCTGCCGGTAATCGCGACCACGCGCGCACCCAGACGCGCGCGATAGGTTCGTGCCAGCCCGGTCAACGCGCGGCGTGTGTCGTTCACGAGAAAATAAGGCGCGTTCAAGGCGTCCAGCTCCTGCGCGCACGCGGCCTGCGAGATCACCAGCGCCGGACTTCCCGCCGAAAACGCCGCCACCGCGAAGCGATGTCCGTCCGTCTGTTCACCGGGAAGCGCGAAGAAGATGCGGCCCACACAGTCCTGCCGGTTGTCGATGGTCACACCGAACCACGCCGCATCCGGCGCCGAGCGCAACTCCGCGCGCACGAGATCGCCCGATGCCTCCAGGGCATCCCGGATCCACGCCAGGCTACGCACGCTCACCGCGCACTCCATTGGGCCAGTCCCTCCTCGGCGACACGCCGGTCGCTGAACGGCACCCGCGTGGCGCCCATGATCTGATAGTCCTCATGCCCCTTGCCCAGCAGCGCGACCAGCTCACCCGGCCGGCTCTCGCGGATGGCGTCGCGAATCGCGCGCTCACGGTCCAACTCGACGATCACGTTCTCGTCCGTCATGCCGCGGCGGATGTCGGCAATGATGTCTTCGACGCGCTCGCTGCGTGGATTGTCGGTGGTGAGATACACACGCGCGCTCTCGCGCTGCGCGATGCCGCCCATGACCGGGCGTTTGCCGCGGTCACGATCGCCGCCGCAGCCGAACACCGTGATGATGCGTTTCGGCCGGAGCGAACGGCACGTACCGAGCACGCGTTCGAAACCGTCCGGCGTGTGCGCGTAATCGATGATCACGACGGGACGATCACCGCCACCCAGCGCCTCAAAACGGCCGGGAATGCGGTCGACTGATTCCAGCCCCGCGCGAATCGACGCCAGCGACGCGCCCAT
>DASRYI010000259.1:0-4094 GCA_035687255.1 Candidatus Krumholzibacteriia bacterium
GATCTGTGGACGACACCGATCGAGGTGCCGGAGCTCGACCTGCACGGTGTCGCGGGCGGCCTGACACCGGTCAAGCGCGTGGGCGGCCAGGAGACGCTGGGGCTTGCACTCAAGGGTGCGGACGGCCGCGACTACACCTTCCGCGCGCTGGACAAGGATCCCACCGATATTCTTCCGCCCGAGTACCACGGAACGTTCATCAATCGCGTGCTGCAGGACCAGATCGCGTCGAGCCTTCCGGGCGGTGCGGTCGCGGTGCCGCCCATCCTGGAAGCGGCCGGCGTTCTGCACGTCGATCCTGTAATCGTGGTCATGCCCGACGATTCGTTGCTCGGCGATTTTCGCGGGTTGTTTGCCGGCGTGCCGGGGACGTTCGAAGAATATCCGCGCGCGGTCGGCGGCGGGAATCCCGGCTTCCACGGTGCAACCGAGCTCATCAACGGCGCCGAGATGTGGAAACGCATGGACGCGGACCCGGACGCGCGGCCGGACGCACGCGCATTTCTCAGGGCGCGGCTCGTCGACATTCTGATCGGCGACTGGGACCGTCACCGCGGGCAGTGGCACTGGGCGACGTTTCCGGATCGCGACGGCTGGCAGCCGATTCCCGAAGACCGCGACCAGGCATTCGTCCGGTTCCAGGGCGCACTGGTGAGTTCGGCTCGTGCGCGCGCCCCCCAGTTCGTGAATTTTGACAACGACTACCCGGGGATCGAGGGGCTTACCTGGAACGCCCGCGACGGCGACCGCCGCATTCTCGTCGGGCTGGAGAAGCCGGTGTGGGACGAGGTGGCGGCGGATCTCAAACAGCGGATTACCGACGACGTCATCGCGGAAGCCGTGGGACGCCTTCCTGCGCCCTATCGCGCGCTCGAGGGCCAGACGCTCGAGGAGGCGTTGCGCCGGCGGCGCGACCACCTTCCCGAGGTGGCGGATCGTTTCTACCGGTTTCTGGCGCGCGATGTCGACGTGCACGCCACCGACCAGGCGGAGCTCGCCACCATCGATCACCGCGACAACGGAGACGTCGACGTCGCCATCATGCGCAAGCAGGAGACGGTTCCGTTCTTTCACCGCGTCTTTCATCCCGGTGAGACGGACGAGGTTCGCATCTACATGGGCGGCGGAGCCGACAGCGTGGTGACGACCGGGCGCCGCGGAAAGATCACGGTGCGTGTGATCACCGGTGAGGGCGACGACACCGTTGATGATCGCGCGGGCACCGGTCTGCACGTTTCCGACGCCAGCGGCAACAACACCGTGCTGCGCGGCGCGGGCACCAGGGTCGATGCGCGTCCCTACACGCCGCCGGTGCGCGACCGGGCCGACTGGATTCCGCCGCGCGACTGGGGACGGCGCAATCTCTTCATTCCGTTCATCGGGGGGAACAGCGACATCGGCGTGCTGTTCATGGCCAGCCTGCAGTCGCACGGTTATGGATTCCGCAAGGACCCGTGGGCCAACGAGCACAACCTGCGCGTCGGGTACGGCACGCGGGCGGGGGCATTCGGCGCGGACTACCACGGGGAATTCCGCCGCGAAAATTCCGGCACGGTCGTGCGCCTGTACGCGGTCGCATCCGGGCTCGACTTTCTGCACTTCTACGGATTCGGGAACGAGACTCCGGCCACCTACAATGAGGACTTCTACAAGGTCAAACACACCGAGTACATCCTGGAGCCGTCGCTGGTGTGGCCGCTGGGCCGCCACGGATCGGTGGCGGCGCGGGTGAACGCCCAGTACGCCAAGACCCAAACCGACCCCGGTCTGCTGGCCCAGACCGGGCCGCTCTACGGCACGGGCGATTTCTTTCAGGTCGGGCCGGGCGCCGGTCTCGCCATCGACACACGCGATTCCAACAAGCTTCCCACGCATGGTTTTCACGCCTCCGTGGACGCGACCGTCTTCCCGCCGCTCGGAGGTGTCGAGAGCACGTTCGGTGAAGCCCACGCGGAGGCGGCGTACTACCAGCCCATCCCCGTGCTCTCCACACCCACACTCGCGTTGCGCGCGGGCGGCAAACACGTGTGGGGAACCGTCCCGTACCACGAAGCCGCCTACGTCGGCGGAAGCGGAACGCTGCGTGGATTTCCGCGCCAGCGCTTTGCCGGCGATGCATCCATGTTCGGCAACGCCGAACTGCGTATTCCCATCTCGCGTCTCTACATATTCGTGCCCGGCAGTTTCGGCGTGTATGGCCTGTGCGACGCCGGTCGCGTGTTTCTGGACGGCGAATCCTCCAACCGCTGGCACGTGGCCGGCGGTGGGGGACTGTGGTTTGTCTTCCTGAACCCGGCCAATACCGTGAGCGTGTCGGTGGCCGCGAGTGAAGAGGGCACACGCTTCTACGTGCATTCGGGGCTGGCCTTCTAGCACACGGCCCGCCCTGCCGTTGCCCGGCCCCCGTCTCCGTGTTAACCTCAGGATCGTCTTCCCACCCCGAAGGCGGAGGAGTTTCCGTTGACCGCGGAATTCAGAGCACATTCACGGAGTGACTCGAGTCATGCGAGCGATCCATCGCGGTTCGCGGAGCTGGATTCGCAAACCCAGGACAGCGCGTTCAAAGGTGTTTCGGTCGCGGCGTCCATGTACGCCGCGGTCTACCTGGCGGCCTTCGTCTCGGACTGGATCACCCAGATCGTCGCGGACCATCGCTTTCAGTTTCCGGCACTGGCCCACATCATCTACTCCGCATTGTCCATCGGCTACGCCCTGTATGTCGCCTTCCGCTGCCGGCGCGGACGGTGCCCCACGATCGCATTTGCACGCGTGGCGTCGCTCTTTCTGGTGGCGTCGTCGCTGGGTATTTCGCTGCACAACTGGGGATGGGAGCGCTGGGGGAACGGCGAGATGGCGGGCGTCTCCTGGGTGGGCGTGTGGATCATCCTGTATTCCTGCATCGTCACGCTGCCGCCGCGACAGGTGCTGGTGACGTGCCTGCTGGCGGCGCTCACATCACCGGCGGTGGCGCTGGCGTCGGTCCTTGTCCATGGGATCCCCGCCGGGTTTGCGGGGTCACCCTGGATTGCGATCACACGCCTGACGATTCCACTCTTGATCTGCGCCGGCATCAGCTACGCCGTCGCGTACCGCGTGTTCAAAATGGCCACGGATGTGTCGAAGGCGCGGCGTCTGGGAAGTTACCAGCTGACCGAGAAGATCGGCGCCGGTGGCATGGGTGAGGTGTGGAAGGCGAAGCACAAGATGCTGGCGCGGCCCGCGGCCATCAAACTGATCCGCCCCGAATCATTTGGAATGTCGGGCGACGACAGCGAGGGCAGAACGCTGCTGCGCCGTTTCGAGCGCGAGGCGCAGGCCACCGCCATGCTGACGTCACCGCATTCCATCATGCTCTATGACTTCGGCATCGCGGGCGACGGGGTGTTCTACTATGTCATGGAGTTGCTCGAGGGCCGCGATCTCAAATCGCTCATCCGGGACTGCGGTCCGGTTCCCGCGGAGCGCGCCGTGTACTTCCTGCGCGCGGCGTGCGACTCGCTGGCTGACGCCCACCACCGCGGATTGATCCACCGCGACATCAAACCGGCGAACCTCATCACCTGCCGGCGCGGCCGCGATTTCGATTTCATCAAGGTGCTCGACTTCGGCCTGGTGAAGAGTGTGCGCGAGCCGGGCGACATGGTCACACAGCTCACCGCATCCGGCGTCGCCAGCGGCACGCCGGGATTCATGGCGCCCGAGATGGTGACGGGTGAGTCGACCGTCGACGGTCGCGCCGACATCTACGCGCTCGGCTGCGTCGGCTACTGGCTGCTGACCGGCCAGCTGGTTTTCGACGGCGCCACCCCCATGTCGATTCTCATCCAGCACGTGAAGGAAACGCCTCCACGCGTCTCGTCGCGCACCGAGATCGACGTGCCGCACTCCGTGGAAGAAATCATTCAGGCCTGCCTGGCCAAGAACCCCGGCGATCGCCCGGCGTCCGCGGAGCAACTGGGAGACATGCTGGCCGGCGCCGCCGCCACGCTGCCGGCGTGGACGCGCGAGCGCGCCGAGGCGTGGTGGCGCACCAACCTGCCGCGCCTGTGCGCCACACCTCCCGAAGGCGGTGCCAGCACCAGCGCTGCCACGGT
>DASRYI010000260.1:0-9132 GCA_035687255.1 Candidatus Krumholzibacteriia bacterium
CCCGGCCATGAACCGGCGCATTTCAACGGCCACCCCAAGGCGGGGGAGGAAGGCGACCACGCTCACGAGCGAAAACGCGACGACTTCACCTTCTATCCCGTGCCCAAGTATCCCAATTACCGCTGGGCCATGGCGGTCGACCTCGACAAGTGCACGGGGTGTTCGGCGTGTGTCGCTGCCTGCTACATCGAGAACAACGTTCCCATGGTGGGACGCGAGCAGCACCTGCGCGGGCGCGAGATGGCGTGGATTCGTCTCGAACAGTACTACGACAAGGAAACCGGCGACGGAAACTTCGTGCCCGCCATGTGCCAGCAGTGCGACTACGCGCCCTGCGAGTCGGTGTGTCCGGTGTATGCCACCTATCACAACGACGAGGGTCTCAACGCGCAGGTCTACAACCGCTGCGTGGGAACCCGGTATTGCGCCAACAACTGCCCGTACAAGCAGCGGCGCTTCAATTTCTTCCCGTGGAACAAGCGGCCGCATCCGTTGGACCTGATGGTCAACCCGGACGTGTCGGTGCGCGAGAAGGGCCTCATGGAAAAGTGCACCTTCTGCGTGCAGCGCATCCGCCACGCGCGCGATGTGGCCAAGGACCAGAAGCGCCGTATTCAGGAAGGCGACTTTACGACCGCCTGCGCGCAGGCGTGTCCGGGCAAGGCCCTCGTCTTCGGCAATCTGCTCGACGAGAACTCCGAGGTGCACAAGTGGGCGCACGATCCGCGCGCGTCGCGCATTCTCGATGAGCTCGGCACCAGCCCGGGCGTCTTCTATCTGAAGAAGGGGAACGCGGAACATGGAGCATAATTCCGTAGCAGCCTCGGCGTCTTCGCATCCGTCCGCCATCGCGCGGCTCCGGATCGAGCGCGACGTCATCTCGGCGATGCAGAAGCCCGGTCTCTTCTACTGGGCGCTGGTCGGTCTGTTCGGGACCGTCTTCACCGTGTGCCTGCTGGGCGCGTGGGGGCTGCAGATCTGGAAGGGAATCGGTGTCGGCGGCCAGAACAACCCGGTCGGCTGGGGCGTCTACATCGTCAACTTCGTGTTCTGGGTCGGTATTGCGCACTCCGGCACGCTGATCTCGGCGGTGTTGTTCCTGTTCCGGTCCAAGTTCCGCGCCAGCTTCAACCGTGCCGCGGAAGCCATGACCGTGATCGCCGTCATGTGCGCCGGCATGTACCCGCTCATCCACCTCGGACGCGCGTGGTATTTCTTCTGGCTCCTGCCGTATCCCAACCAGCGCCTGCTGTGGACCAACTTCAAGTCGCCGCTGGAGTGGGACGTGTTCGCCGTGAGTACGTACCTGACTATCTCGGTGGTGTTCTTCTACGTCGGCCTGATTCCCGACCTCGCCATCGTGAAGCGCTACACGCGCGGTTTCAGCCGCCACGTGTACAGCGCCTTCTCGCTGGGCTGGGTGGGGACCAAGCGGCAGTGGCGCAACTACAACATGCTGTACGCGCTGCTCGCCGGCCTGGCCGCCCCGCTGGTGCTGTCGGTGCACTCGGTGGTGTCGTGGGACTTCGCCATGGGGCTGGTGCCGGGATGGCACACCACCATCTTTGCGCCCTACTTCGTGGCCGGCGCCATCTTCTCGGGGTGCGCCATGGTGCTGACCCTGGTCATTCCCATGCGCAAGATCCAGCACCTCGAGAACGTGCTGCCCATCGACCATTTCGAGAAACTGGCCAAGACCATGCTCTTCACCTCGATGATCGTGGGCTACGCCTACACCATCGAGTTCATCCTGGCGTACTACAGCGGCAACGTGTACGAGTTCGGCATCTTCAAGGACCGCGCCACCGGCTACTACCACTGGCAGTACTGGGGTATGGTGTTCTGCAACATGATTTCACCGCTGCCGCTCTTCAGCAAGAAGCTGCGACGCAACCTGACGTGGCTGTTCATCACGTCCATCTTTGTCAACATCGGCATGTGGCTGGAACGTTTTGTGATCATCGTGACGTCGCTCGCGCACGAATTCAACCCGTACGCGTGGGGGCCGTACCATGCGCGCCCGGTGGAGATCAGCATCACCATCGGCACCTTTGGATTCTTCTTCATGATGTTCCTGCTGTTCGCGAAGTTCCTCCCGGTGGTCGCGATCACTGAAAAGAAGGAAGAGGTCGTGTGATGGAACGACTGGTCTATCAGAGCGAGCACGATTTCATACACAAGCTCGAGGAGCTTTTGAAAAGCGGGGTCAAACCCGAGCAGATCGAGACGCGCACGCCGCACCCGGTGCATCACGCGGAAGAGATCCTCAAGATGAAGCCCAGCAACGTGCGCCTGTTCGTGCTGCTGGGCGGCATCACGGGTGTGGCCACGGGCTACCTCTTCACCTCGCTGACGGCTCTGGACTGGACGCTGTACGTGGGGAACAAGCCGCTGGTCGGCATTCCGCCGTACACGGTGATCGCGTTCGAGCTGATGGTGTTGTTCGGAGGGCTCTCGGGATTTCTGGGGCTGCTGGTGACGTCGCGTATGCCGGCCGTGCGTACCATCGCGTCCAACGATGAATTCTCCGACCAGTTTGAAATCTACGTGAAGAAGGACTGACCATGGGACTGCGCCTGAATTCGAGAAGCCTGCTCATCGTGAGCCTGGTGGTAGCGGGTCTGGTGTTCCTGGCGGAACGCCTGCTGGAGCCCGCGGCCGGGGGTGCGCTGACCATCACCATGGCGCTGTTCCTCGGGCTCGCCGAGGGCGCCATCGTGCTGATGGCGGGTGCGGAGATCTCGGACGGCCACTGGCACCGCCAGCTTCTGCAGAGCGCGGGCGCGTTGCTCTACATCATCCCGGCGGCGATGTTGCTCTTCATTGTGAATCTGCCGCAGCTCTCCATATATCCGTGGTGGGAGCACCAGGGGGTGTGGTTCAACCACCCCTTCTTCATCGCGCGCAACCTGATCGTCATGGGGCTGATGTTCGTGGTGGCCCGTCTCTTCGTGGTCAAGGCCCTGCGCGGCGACAGCGCGAAGAACTTCTGGGGCGTGGCGCTGATCTTCCTGTTCGTGTGGCACATGACCATGATCGGCATTGAGTGGTTCATGTCGATCGAAAAACCGTGGTTCTCGACGCTGTTCGGGGCATTCGTGATGGTGAGCGGCTTCCTGGCCGGCATCTGCACCTGTGCGCTGATCATTTTCAGCTGGCGATCGCGCACCGACAAGGCGGCAAAGCTGATTCAGAAATCGGTGGGCGGGCTGATCTTCGGCTTCGCCACCTTCTGGGCCTACTTCTACTTTTCGCAGCTCATCGTCATCTGGTACGGCAACATCCCGGAAGAGACCGGCTATCTGGTGCGGCGTGTGGGAGCGCACAGCCCCTACCACGTGCTGGGGTGGGCCATCTTCATCATGATCTGGATGTTCCCGTTCCTGGTTCTGCTCTCGCGCAAGAACAAGACGCGCGCCTGGGTGACGTCGGCCCTGGCCATCATCATCCTGACCGGCATCACCACCATGTTCTGGCTGATGCTGGCCCCGGTGGTGCACGTCAGCATCCCGCTGCTGGCCATTGAGATCGGCCTGATGGCCCTGCTGACGGCGTCCGCCGTCCGCTCCCGCGAGACCCTGCTCCCGCCGCTGGCGGGTCCGGTCCCGGCCGAGGAGCACGGGCACGGGCATTCTCCCGAGGCCGCCGGGGTGCACTGATCCGGTGGGGAGGCGGGCTCCCGGGAGGCGGTTTTCCCCGCCCGGAAAAGCCCAGCGACGGGGCCTTGACGCCGGCCGGGGACCCTGTTATAAATAACCCTCTTACTCTCCCCCGGGAGACTTGGTATCTGTATACCTCGCGTCGGCAGGCCTGCGCGAGGGTGAGCGCCCTGGGCGCAGGTGATTTTCTATGTTCATGAAGACCCATACTGTCAAGGCGAGCGAGATCAAGGAGCACTGGTACGTGGTGGACGCGTCCCAGCGGCCGCTCGGCCGTCTCGCCACCGAAGTGGCCATGGCCCTTCGTGGCAAGCACCATCCCGAATTCTCGCCACACCTCTCGCTGGGTGATCACGTGATCGTGATCAATGCCGACAAGATCTATGTCAGCGGCAGCAAGCGTGAGGACAAGTTGTACTACCGCTTCTCGGGCTATCCCGGCGGCCTCAAGGTGAAGACCATGCGCGATGTGATGGACAACGATCCCACCGCGGTGATTCGCCAGGCGGTCCGCAAGATGCTCCCGCATACGCGTCTTGGACGCCGCATGTTGAAGAAGCTCAAAGTGTATGCGGGACCGGAACACCCGCATTCGGCGCAGAAGCCGCAGGGCATGCCGCCCACCGGATTCTGATCCCGTAACAGAGGAACACGATGACAGCCAAGAAAGCAGACGCGGCGAAGTCCGCAAGAATCGGAGCGGTGGGCCGCCGCAAGGAAGCCGTGGTGCGCGTGTTCGTGCGCCCGGGCACCGGCAAGATGACCGTCAACGGCAAGGACGTGCAGGACTACCTGGGCCGCGAGACGCTGGTTTTCCTGGTGCGTGAGCCGCTCGAGGCCACCGAATCCATGGACAAGTTCGACGTGGACGCACGCGCTGTCGGCGGTGGCGTCAACGGACAGGCGGGTGCGCTGCGGCTCGGCCTGGCGCGCGCCCTGGTGAAGATCGACGATCGCTTCCATCCGATGCTCAAGGCCCGCGGGCTTCTCACGCGCGATCCGCGCATGAAGGAGCGCAAGAAGTACGGACTGGCGGGTCGTCGCAAGCGCTTCCAGTTTAGCAAACGATAGGTTTGTAATACCCCGCGTCGGCAAGCCTCCGCGGGGGAATGCAGCCTGCGTTCTAAATCTCTCACAAGAGAGCGACAGAGCGGTCGCGTGTGCGCGGGAGTTCGAACGCGCGATCGAAACAACGACACACACCGCGCCCCGACAGGGTTCTCCCGGTGCTCCCGATTGTGACTGGAGTTGGAGGATCCGCGCGGTGGAGGAACAACCGAAAGGAAAGGGGACATACTATGGGTGAGACCACCCTCAAGGACCTTCTCGAAGCGGGTGTTCACTTCGGCCACCAGACCAAGCGCTGGAACCCGAAGATGAAGCCCTTTCTTTTTGCCGAAAAGAACGGCATCCACATTATCGACCTGGACAAGACCATGGAGTGCCTGAACGAGGCACGCGACGCCGTGCGCGCCGTGGCTTCGGCGGGCAAGCCGGTGCTCTTCGTCGGCACCAAGCCCCAGGCCAAGCACGCCATCCGCGAACAGGCCGAGCGCTGCAACATGCCCTATGTCACCGAGCGGTGGCTGGGCGGCACGCTCACCAACTTCAACACGGTGCGCAAGAGCCTCTCGCGTCTGGTGTATCTGGAGAAGATGGAAGCCGACGGGTCCATCAACCAGTTCAACAAGAAGGAAATCTCCGGTTTCAACAAGGAGAAGGCGCGCATTCTGAAAACGCTCGGCGGCATCCGCAACATGCAGGACGTGCCCGGCATGGTCTTCGTGGTGGACACGAAGAAGGAAATCAACGCCGTCAACGAGGCGCGCCGTCTCAAGATTCCCATCGTGGGCGTGGTGGACAGCAACGCCGATCCCGAAGAAGTGACGTATCCGGTGCCCGGCAACGACGACGCCATGCGCGCCATCAATCTGTTTGCGGGCGTCATTGCGGACGCGTGCATTGACGGCCGCGCGCGCTTCACCGAGGGACGCGATGTCTCGTCGGGCGACGTGACGCCGGAAGTCATCGAGAGCAAGGAATCGTCCGTCGCCAACGGCTAGAGCGGGTGGCACCGGACAATGTGGTCGCGGGTGGCGCCGTACGGGGACCCCGGGGACGAGCGTAGCGAGTCAGTCCGGGGTGGACGGCGACAGGACCCTCGAACTGACGGCGGGTGGCCGGTGACAGGACCCGCGGAGCTATAACGAGGAATCACGGAAGGAAGAGAACCGATCATGGCAGAGGATATGAAGGCTGTCGGCGCCGGCGTCGTGAAGGAACTTCGCGAACGCACCGGCGCGGGCATGATGGACTGCAAAAAGGCGCTTCAGGAAAGCGCGGGCGATATCGAGAAGGCCATCGAGTTCCTGCGCATCAAGGGGCTCTCGAAGGCGGCCAAGAAGGCCGAACGTGAGGCCAACGAAGGACTCGTCCTGTCGTACATCCACCCCGGCAACCGCATCGGTGTGCTGGTGGAAGTCAACTGCGAGACCGACTTCGTGGCCCGCACCGACGAGTTCCAGGCGCTGGTGCGCAACCTCGCCATGCACATCGCCGCCGCGGCACCCCTGGGTGTGAATCGCGAAGACATCTCCACCGACGTCCTGGAGAAAGAGAAGGAAGTGTTCAAGGCCCAGGCCCTGGAAGAGGGCAAGCCGGCCGCGGTGGTCGAGAAGATCGTCCAGGGCCGCGTCGAAAAGTTCTACGCGGAAGCGGCGCTCATGGATCAGGTCTACGTGCGCGACAACGAGAAGCGTGTGAAAGACCTCATCAACGAGGCCATCTCCAAGCTCGGAGAAAACATCAAGGTGGCGCGTTTCGCGCGCTTCCAGCTCGGCCAGTAGGAGGCCCCATTGAGCGGTCCCGGGTTCCGGCGAATCCTGCTCAAATTCAGCGGTGAAATCCTCGCCCGCGAGGACGGCGGCGGCATTGATTTCGCGAAGCTGGCGTCGTATTCGAAGCAGATCGCGGAAGTCAAGGCGATGGGGACCGAAATCGGTCTCGTCATCGGCGGGGGCAACATCATCCGCGGAGGACAGATCGCCGAAAACGGCATCGATCGCGTCACCGCGGACTACATGGGCATGCTGGCGACGGTCATCAACGCGCTCGCCTTCCAGAGCGCGCTCGAGCGCATCGGCGTCGACACCCGCGTGCAGACGGCCATCAAGATGGAACAGCTGGCCGAGCCCTACATCAAACGCCGCGCCATCCGCCACCTTCAGAAGGGGCGCGTGGTCATCTTCGCCGGCGGCACCGGCAATCCCTATTTCACCACCGACACCGCGGCCGCGCTGCGCGCCATCGAGATCGAGGCCGACGTCGTCATGAAGGGGACCAAGGTGGACGGTGTCTACGACGGCGATCCCATGCGCGATCCCAAGGCACGCCGCTTCGACACCCTGACCTACATCGACGTGCTCAACCGCCGGCTGGGTGTCATGGACGCCACTGCTATTTCTCTGTGCATGGAGAACAAACTGCCCGTGGTTGTGTTCAAACTCACGGGCGACA
Source organism: Candidatus Krumholzibacteriia bacterium (assembly GCA_035687255.1). Lineage (GTDB taxonomy): Bacteria > Krumholzibacteriota > Krumholzibacteriia > WVZY01 > JAKEHA01 > JAKEHA01. The sequence goes on from DASRYI010000260.1 coordinate 7,176, forward strand.
ATAATCTCATCCGCGCGGTGCGCGGCGAATCCGTCGGCACCGTGGTCAAGTAGCCGGAGGTTTCGTCATGGTGCTTGATGAGCTGTACCAGAAGACCGAAGACCACATGAAGAAAACGCTGGAGATGCTGTCCCACGAACTGGGAGGCATCCGTACCGGCAAGGCCAGCCCTGCGCTGCTCGATTCGCTGCGCGTCAACTATTACGGGTCGATGGTCCCGGTAAAGCAGGTCGCCAACGTCGCGGTGCCGGATGCGCGCCTGATTACCATCCAACCGTGGGACCGCGGCCTGATGCACGAGATCGAGAAGGCCATCAGCAGCTCGGAGCTGGGTCTCAATCCGCAGAACGACGGCACCCTGATCCGCCTGCCGATCCCGCCGCTGACCGAAGAGCGCCGCAAGGAACTGGTCAAGGTCGTGAAACGGATCGGTGAAGATTCCAAGGTGGCGGTGCGCAATGTGCGCCGCGACGCCAACGAGAAGATCAAGAAGCTGCAGAAGGAGCACGAACTGTCCGAAGATGCCATGCACCAGAAGCAGGAGGCGATCCAGAAACTCACGGACCAGTTCGTGCACAAGGTCGACGAAGCGATCGCTGCCAAGGAGAAAGAAATCCTGGAGATCTGAGTCCACAGGCGTTTGAGGCATCCCGAGTTCGAGCATATCATTCGTGCATTACTGCCATGAGCACTGATATCGATGCCCGCATTCGCGCGCTCAAAGAGGCGGAAGGACTCCCGCGCCACATTGCCATCATCATGGATGGCAACGGCCGCTGGGCGAAGAAGCGCCACCGGCCCCGGATCGCCGGCCACCATGCCGGCGCCGAACCGGTCCGCAAGTGCGTGCGCACCTGCGCGAAGCTGGGCGTCAGCTACCTGACCCTCTACACCTTTTCCATCGAGAACTGGACGCGGCCGCGGACCGAAGTGACGGGCCTGATGGCCTTTCTGGAAGAGGTGCTGCGCCGCGAAGTGCTGGAGCTCAACCAGAACAATGTGCGTCTGCACGCCATCGGACGCCTGGACGAACTGCCCGCCGCGACCCGGCGCACGCTGGACCGCTCCATCGAACAGCTTTCCCGCAACACCGGCGTGATTCTGACACTGTGCCTGAGCTATGGCGGACGCGCCGAGATCATCGATGCCACGCGTACGCTCGCCGGTCGTGTGGCGGCGGGAACCCTGGCGACCCAGGACATAAACGAAGATCTCCTGCGCTCGGCGCTGTATGACCCCACGCTGCCCGATCCCGATCTGCTCATCCGGACCAGCGGGGAACTGCGCGTCTCCAATTTTCTGCTGTGGCAGATCGCCTACTCGGAAATCTGGGTCACGGATACGCTGTGGCCCGACTTCACCGAGGCCCACCTGCTCGACGCCATCGACGACTACATGAAACGCGAACGCCGCTACGGGGGACACGCGTGAGCGGGCCGGTGGTGCAACCGGTGACGGAACCACCGATGGCGCCGCTGGTGCGTCGGGGTATCGTGCGCCGCGTGGCGGCGGCGGCGATCTTTCTGCCGCTGTTCATCCTGGTGACGCGCGTCGGTGGATACGCGTTTCTCGGTTTCGTCGACCTGTTCATCGTCCTGGGCCTGCTCGAGTTCTATCGCATGATGTCAGTGAAGGGCATTCATCCCTACCGCGGTATCGGCATCGCATCGGGACTCACGTTGTCGACGTATGTGTTCTTTCGCAGCGGCATGTATGCCAATGCGTTCCTCACCTTCGTGCTCATCGCCATCATGGGACTGGAGCTCACGCGCAAGGACAACCAGCGCGCGGTGTACCACGTGGCCACCACGGTGTTCGGCATCGTGTACGTGGCCTACCTGGGATCGCACCTGGTGCTGCTGCGCGAACTGCCCACCCAGATCGGGAAGCCCTATGCGCTGGGGGCGCGCTTCGTGTTTCTGGCATTCGCGGTGACGTGGGCGTCGGACACGGGGGC
>DASRYI010000261.1:0-3091 GCA_035687255.1 Candidatus Krumholzibacteriia bacterium
ACATATATCCGGAAGCACCCGAAACCGTGAACACGTTCTACCAGGATCATCTGCTGCGCGTTCACAGCTTCGTTCGCCTGGAGCAGGACGCCGATACTCTGTGGGTGTCTGATTTCGACGCGGAGTGGCTGCAGAACGCCGCCCAGAAGGGCACGGTGCGCGTCTCCAACATCCCCATGGACGGGGCAATGCTCCTGACGGGACCCACCGGCGAGCTGCAGGCATTCGTGCAGAAATACGCGAAGACGCCCGCCGCGTTCACCGAGCCGGCCAAATTCGTGCGCACCAACTGACGCCGGGGCGCGAATCCGCCCGGTTTTCCGTCGCCGGCGTGTCACACCACGCCGGCCCTGCGCGTACAACTCACATACACCCCCCCTTGGAGGACGAAATGCGACAGACCATCCGCCTGCCGATCATCGCCCTGTGCATCCTGCTGGTGCAGGAGGCGCGCGCCCAGTCCTGGGTCAACATCGCCACCAACGGCACACCGCCCGCGGCGCGCCTCAATGCTTCCGCCATTCTCGATCCGGTCGACCGCCGCATGGTGATTTTCGGCGGCTTTTCGACCGACTATCTCAACGACATCTGGGCGCTCGATCTCGACACCAACACCTGGACCAACCTGACACCCGGGTCGGGACCGGCTCCCGCGCCGCGTCTCACACCTGCCAGCGTCTACGATCCCGACGGCCATCGCATGGTGATGTGGTCGGGCCGGGGACCGGGCGTGTTCTTCAACGACGTGTGGGCCTTCGACCTCACCACCAACACGTGGTCACAGTTCACGCCCGCCGGCGGACCGCCGCAGATCCGCTACGGCGTGGGTTACACGTGGGATCCACTGGCGAAGGATCTGGTGACCTTCGCGGGATTCACCAATCTCGGACGCTTCGACGACGTGTGGCGGTTTCATCCCGCGGCGTCCACATGGACGGACGTGTCCCCCGGCAGCGGTCCGCTGGCGCGGTGTCTGCACGCCGCATGCTACGACGCGCACAAGCACCGCATGATCATGTACGCGGGACAGAACAACTCCGGGCCGCTGGACGACATCTGGGCGCTGGACCTGGATTCGGGTACATGGACGGATCTCACGCCGGCGGAGAAGCCCAGCGCGCGCTACTTTTCACCCGTGGTCTACGACGCCGTCAACAATCGCGTGGCCATGTTCGGCGGGCAGGGGCTGCTGGGATACAACAATCAGGCGTGGGTGTTCGATCTGTGGACGAATCAGTGGACGCAGCTGTCGCCGTCCGGCACGCCACCGTCACTGCGTGGCGGGTCGTGCGCCGTCTACGATGCGGGCCACGATCGCATGGTGATCTTCGGTGGCAACGACGGCACCGTGCAGAACGACGTGTGGGCTCTCGAAGACCTGTCGCAGACATCCACGCCGGTGCGCGGTCCGTTTTCGAACACACTGGTGCTGCAACCCAACTATCCCAATCCCTTCAATCCCACCACCACGATCGAATACGTGCTGCCGGTGCGCGGCCATGCGCACCTGCGCGTGTACGCCGCCAGCGGCGCGCTGGTGCGCACACTGGTCAACGACGTGCGACCGGAAGGCGCAAGCCATATCACCTGGGACGGCCGCGACGACACCGGCGTACCGGTGGCGTCGGGGGTGTATCTGCTGCGCATGGACGCGGGCGGCGAAACCCGCAGCCATAAGATGATTTTGCTCAAGTAGCCGTCCGTCCGGGCGGGGTCCGGGACGCGGGGTTCTCACCCACGTACCGGGCCTTGCCCCACACCCCCGTCCCCCTTACTCTCAGCAACTCGCCCCAACTCTCCCTTGCCCGCCCCCGAACGCGCGGGGCATGGGCATTGCAGTTTCCTCTATTGCTAATAGTGTGTGCACGGCTACGGCCGCCGATTTCCATGACGCGAACCATCATCCATATCGTGCTCGGAGTGTTGCTCTGGGTGGTGTTCGGTTTCTACTGGCACCTCGTCATGCAGCAACCCATCACGGGTCAGACCCGTCACGCGCTCATCATCGTGGGCACGGTGGTGGCGGCGATCACGGTATTCGACTGGTTCTGGATTTTTCACAACCTGCGCATCGCGCGCCGCACACGGCGGCGTGCACGCCGTGTGGAACCGCCTGTTCCGTCGGTCGATTTTCTGGGACGCGTGTTTACGGCCCAGGACGACATGCTGCGCCGCGCGCGTTACATCGAAGTGACCGTGGTGGAACTGGCCGACGAGCACCGTTCCACCGGGCACAAACTGTTTCGTGTCCGTGATGCGGTGCCCGAGGACTGAACGCGATGTTCGACCTGATCGCCATACTCGAGGCCATCGAAGGCAGCCGGTTGTACCTGCTTTCGCTGTCGTTCTTCGCGTGGTATCCGCTGGTGTCCAGCGGCGTGCTGGTGCTGGTTGCGCTCACGTATTACCTCCGCCGTGAACGCCGCGGCGACATCCAGCCCGGAGTGGACCCGGAGTACACGCCGCGCGCGTCGGTGCTGATCGCCGCCTACAACGAGGCCGAGCATATTCAGGACACCATCCGCGGGTTGCTGGCGCTCGATTATCCCAACTACGAGATCGTGGTGATCGACGATGGCAGCACAGACGCGACGGCGCGACGGGTGCTACCCTTTGTGCGCGAAGGCAAGGTGCGGTTGATCCGCAAGCTCGTGAACGAGGGCAAGGCCATGGCGCTGAATGACGGCTTCCGTTGCGCCACCGGCGAGATCTTCCTGGTCATGGACGCCGACGCCATTCCCGACCCGCAGATCCTGCGCGTGATCGTTCCGCATTTCAAATCGCCGCGTGTGGGAGCAGTGACGGGCAACCCGCGCGTGTTCAATCGCGATACCCTGCTGTGCAAGCTGCAGGCAATCGAGTTCACCGCCATCATCAGCCTGCAGCGCCGCTCGCAGCGAGTGTGGGGACGCATTCTCACCATGAGCGGCGTGGTGGGTGCATTCCACCGCAGCGCCATGCTCGATGCCGGTCTCTACAGCCCCGACATGGCCACCGAAGATATCGATCTCTCGTGGAAGCTGCAGCTCAGGCACTGGGACATCCGCTATGAACCGCGCGCGGTGGTGTGGATGCGCGTGCCGGAAACATT
>DASRYI010000262.1:0-8696 GCA_035687255.1 Candidatus Krumholzibacteriia bacterium
GCACGCAAACAGCTTCACTTGACACCCGCGGTAGCCCGGGATATGGTTACGGCTCCGCAACCGCACATGCATAACCTGCTCTGGCTCATCCCCTTAGCGCCGCTGGTCGGCGCCACTCTAAACGGACTTCTCGCGCTCACCTATTCGGGGCGGGAGAAGGGTCCGAGTGAAAAACTCGTGTCCCTCATCGGCTGCGCCGCGCCGCTGGTTTCCTTCGGCGTGGTGATGCAGCTGTTCTTCGCGATGCGCGGGATGGACCCCGAGGCGCGACTCTTCGAGCAGACGATCTTCTCCTGGATTGCGGCCGGCGAGGTGCACGTCGACGTCGCCTACTGGGTCGATTCGCTGTGCATGACGATGCTGCTCGTCGTCACCGGCGTGGGGTCGCTCATTCACATCTACTCCACCGGGTACATGCACGGCGACCGCGGGTTTGCGCGCTTCTTCTCCTACCTGAACCTGTTCATGTTCGCCATGCTCACGCTGGTCATGGCGAAGAGCCTGCCGCTCCTGTTCGTGGGTTGGGAGGGTGTGGGGCTGTGCTCGTACCTGCTGATCGGTTTCTGGTACAAGGACATCGCCAACGCCGCGGCCGGCAAGAAGGCCTTCATCGTGAACCGCGTGGGTGACTTTGCCTTCCTGATCGGAATGTTCATTCTGTTCGTGGAATCGAAGCAGCTCGGCCATCCCACCCTCGACGTTCCCGCGCTGCGCCAGTTGAGCCTCATCAATCCCGCCGCCATGACGGCGGTGGCGACGGTGGCCTGCCTGCTGCTTTTCGTGGGCGCCTGCGGAAAATCGGCTCAGATTCCCCTGTACGTGTGGCTGCCCGACGCCATGGCCGGTCCCACGCCGGTGTCCGCGCTCATTCACGCCGCCACCATGGTGACGGCGGGCGTGTACATGATCGCGCGCCTCAATTTCCTCTACGAGCTCTCGCCGGTGGCGAGCGCGGTGGTGGCCACCGTAGGCGCCGCGACCGCCATCTTCGCCGCGACCATCGGATTTGCGCAGCGCGACATCAAGAAGGTGCTCGCGTATTCCACCGTGAGCCAGCTGGGCTACATGTTCCTCGCCGTGGGCTGCGGCGCATACGCCGCGGGCGTGTTCCATCTCATGACGCACGCGTTCTTCAAGGCCTGCCTGTTCCTGTGCGCCGGTTCCGTGATCCACGGGCTTTCCGGCGAACAGGACATGTTCAAGATGGGGCAGCTCTCGAAGCACATGAAGATCACGTGGCTGACGTTCCTGATTGCGTCGCTGGCGATCGCGGGTATTCCGCCGTTCGCCGGCTTCTTCTCCAAGGATGAGATCCTGTGGAGCGCCTTCAACGCCAACTTCCAGCCGGTGTGGCTGGGTCGCGCGTTGTGGGTGGTGGGACTGGCGGCCGCGTGGATGACCGCCTTCTACATGTTCCGCGCCGTATACCTGACCTTCCACGGCGCCGACAACGTGTCGCACGAGGCCAAACACCATCTGCACGAATCACCGCCGGCCATGACCGTGCCGCTGATCGTGCTGGCGGCGGGCGCGGTGCTGGCGGGATTCCTGGGCGTGCCGTCGGTGCTGGGTGGCGGCAACACCTTCCACCACTGGCTCGAGCCCGTATTCGCGGGACACATCGGGACGCACCCGGTGGGCGTGGGATTGAAGGCCGTGTCGTCGCACGTGACGGTGGCCGCCGAAGCCGAGGGCGGACATTCGTCGTCGCTGGAAATCATCCTCATGCTGCTGTCGGTGGCGGTGGCGGCGACCGGCATCCTGATGGCGCGCATGTTCTACATCACTTCGCCCGGTCTCCCGGCCGCGGTCACCGCGCGCCTGGGCGGGATCTATACGCTGGTCGCCAACAAGTATTATGTCGATGAACTGTACGAGCGCACCATCGTGCGACCCGGCTATGCGCTCGCGGACAAATTGATGTTCCGCGTGATCGACGCCGGCATCATCGAAGGCATCGTCAACGGCCTGGGCATTGCGGCGCGCCTGATCGGCGCGGTGACGCGCCTGGCGCAGTCGGGCGTGGTTCGCACCTATGCGTTCTTCATGCTGCTCGGTTTCCTGTATCTGGTCTATCACCTGGTGAGATAGCGTGGACATTCTCAGTCAGATCACATTCCTGCCGCTGGCCGCCGCCATTCTGGTGGCGCTCATGCCGTCGAAGGCGCACGCCGCCATCCGCTGGTTTTCATTCCTGGCGACCGCGTTGATTTTCGTCATCTCGCTGCGCCTGGTGGGCGCGTTCCACACCATGCCGGGAATGCAGATGCAGGTGATGAAACCCTGGCTGCCGTCGCTCGGCATCTCCTATCACATGGGCATCGACGGCATCTCGCTGTTCCTGGTGATGCTGGTGACGTTCCTCACGCCGATTACGGTGCTGAGCTGTTTCTCCAGCATCCACGAGCGCGTGAAGGAATTCTTCTTCTGCATGCTGCTGCTCGAGACGGCCATGATCGGCGCCTTCGTGGCGCTGGATCTGTTCCTGTTCTACGTGTTCTGGGAAGCCATGCTGATCCCGATGTACTTCATGATCGGCATGTGGGGTGGCGAGCGGCGCGTGTACGCCACGGTAAAGTTCTTCATCTATACCATGATCGGATCGCTGCTGATGCTGGTCGCGATTCTGTACGTGGTGCACGTGCACCGCGTGCAGACCGGCACCATGAGCTTCGATCTCGCGATGGTCATGGAGACGGTGCTCTCGGGCCAGCAGCAGTGGCTGCTGTTCCTGGCCTTCGCGCTGGCGTTCGCCATCAAGGTGCCGATGTTCCCGTTCCACACCTGGCTGCCCGACGCGCACGTGGAAGCCCCCACGCCCGGTTCGGTGATCCTGGCGGGCGTGCTGCTGAAGATGGGCACCTACGGGTTCATCCGCTTCGCCATGCCCATGTTTCCGGAGGCGGCGCTGCGCGCGCTGCCGCTGATCGCCACCATCGCCATCATCGGCATCATCTACGGCGCCCTGGTCGCCATGGTGCAGCAGGACGTCAAGAAGCTGGTGGCGTATTCGTCGGTGTCGCACCTGGGGTTCGTGATGCTGGGATTGTTCGCGCTCAACACCCAGGCGGTGGAGGGCGCCATCCTCGGCATGATCAACCACGGCATTTCGACGGGCGCGCTCTTCCTTCTGGTCGGCGTGGTATACGAGCGCCGGCACACGCGACTGATCTCCGAATACGGCGGCCTCACCAAGGTCATGCCCGTGTACGCCACCATCTTCATGATTGTGACGCTCTCCTCCATCGGGCTGCCGCCCCTGAACGGGTTCGTGCATGAATTCCTGATTCTGGTGGGCGCCTTCCAGGCGCATGTGTGGTGGGGCGTGTTCGCCGCGAGCGGTGTGGTGCTGGGCGCCATCTACATGCTGTGGATGTTCCAGCGCGTGTTCTTCGGCGAGGTCACCAACGAGAAGAACAGCAAGCTCAAGGATCTCACGCCGCGCGAAGTCTTTGTCTTCATCCCCCTGCTGGTCATGATCTTCTGGATGGGCGCGTACTCGAAACCGTTCGTACAGCGCATGGAACCGTCGGTGGTGCAGTTCGTGGAACAGATGAACGACATGCGCCAGGCGATGAACAACGGACATGAGCACATCGGTAACCGGACCGTGAGCATGCCCGACGATGTGAAGACCGCGAGGGTAGACGAATGATGTTCACGCCCGACACCGCCGTGCAGTTGATGCCGCTGTTCCTGCTGACCGCGGGCGCGCTGGTACTGCTGGCCTGGAGCGCGGCCGCGCCCAGGATGGCGCGCGCGCAGGGAGCCTTTGCCGCGCTGTTGCAGGTGGGCGTGCTGGTTTCGATCGTGCGCGCGTGGGCCAGCCCGGCCGGTCCCATTCTGGGCGGCATGCTCATCGTCGATCACTATGCGCTCTTCTTTACGGCGCTGTGCGTGCTGGCGTCGATCGCCACCATCCTGGTCTCGGACGGCTACCTGCGCCGCTTCAACCTGATGCGCGGCGAGTACTACGCGCTGCTGCTCCTGTCCACCGCCGGCATGTTCGTGGTGGTGACGGCCTATGACCTGATGTCCGTGTTCCTGGGCATCGAGCTCATGAGCCTGTCGCTGTACGTGATGATCGGATTCCGCCGCCGCGATTTTCTGGCCAACGAAGCGGCCATGAAATACTTCCTGCTGGGGGCGTTCGCGATCGCCTTCTTCCTGTACGGCATGTCGCTGATCTACGGGCTGTGTGGCACGCTCAACTTCAAGGGCCTGCTGGTGTCGGCCATCGACCACGAGTATTTCCGCAGTGCGCCCTTCCTGTTCGCCATCGCGCTGCTGCTGGTGGGCTTCGTGTTCAAGATTTCCGCCGTGCCCTTCCACATGTGGGTGCCCGACGTGTACCAGGGCGCGCCCTCGCCGGTGACCGGCTTCATGGCGGGCGCGGTCAAGGCGGCCTCTTTCGCCGCCTTCCTGCGCGTGTTCTACATGTGCTTCTTCGCCGCGCGTTCGCAGTGGGTGGGCATCGTCATCGTGCTGTGCATTCTCACCATGACGCTGGGCAACATCGTGGCGCTGGTGCAGCGCAACTTGAAGCGCATGCTGGCCTACTCGAGCATCGCGCACGCCGGCTACATCATGATCGGCGTGGCGGCGCTCTCGCTCGACAACACCCACGCCGCCTCGGGCATCATGTACTACCTGCTGGTGTACGCCTTCATGACCACGGGTGCGTTTGCGCTGATCTGCGCGCTGGAAAACCGCGGCGATTCGCGCGGGCTGGAGCTGGAGGACGTGGCGGGGCTGGGATTGCGGCGCCCGCTGCTGGGCTTTGCCATGGCGGTGTTCATGTTCGCGATGGCGGGCATTCCGCCCACCGCCGGCTTCTTCGGAAAGTACTATGTCTTCAACGCGGCCATCGAGCGCGGGCTCACCTGGCTCGCGGTGGTGGGCGTGCTCAACTCGGCGCTCTCGCTGTACTACTACCTGCGCGTGGTGGTGTACATGTACTTCCGGCAGCCGCGCGCCGAAGCCACGCCGGTGTTTGACGACTGGGGCGTGCGCGCGGTGTTGATCGTCTCGGTGCTGGTGGTGATCTGGCTGGGGCTGGGACCCAGCGGCAGGGTGCCGGGCATCGAGACCGTGCTGTCGTGGACCAGTTCCTCGGTGGAGAGAATCGTCAGCCTGCGGTAATCGTCGCGACTCGAGATACAACGGATACAAAAGAAACGGGGCCTTCCTGCGAAGGCCCCGTTCTTTTTTTGCGTCGACCGCAACCGTCCGCGACTAGCGGACGATGGTGATCTTGCGCGTCACGCTCTTCGACGGCGTCGAGAGCTTGACGAAGTACACACCCGATGCCAGCGTGCCCGCATCGAAGTGAAGTTCTCCCGGTCCCGCCGGGAAGGCTCTCGACTTCACAACGTCGGCCACCCGGCGTCCGGCCACGTCGTACACCGTCACCGTCACCGGCGCCGCCACGTCGAGGTCAAACCCCAGCGTGGTGCTGCCCGAGAACGGGTTGGGATAGGCGTCGTGCAGGGCGAACTTCGGCGTCACCGTCGGGCCGGCCGCCGTCAGCGAACCGGTGGCGCAGGAGTAGACGCGGAACTGCGCACACTCCTTCAATCCATCGGGAATCCCGCCGAACTCTCCCACGACCACGTCGAACAGCCCGTAGGCGTTGTACGGCTGGAACGCAATATTGGTCCAGAACGGGAACGAATTGGCCGGAGCTCCCGTCCAGTCGATCTCGATGTCGTAGTCCTGTCCGGATACCAGCGAGGCGGATGCCGGGATATCGTGCCAGCGCAGGCCCGTGGGTCCGGTTGTCACCGTTCCGGTGGACATCAGCGCACCGCGCACGGTCCCGGCAGCGTGGTAGACGTTCGCCACCAGTGTGGCGCCGGCGGGGAGGTCCGCGTAGAAGCCCATCCCCGTGAACTCCTGGTTGTGCGTCGCGTGGATGTACTTCCCGAAGGCGAAGGGGCCGTTGCCCGTTCCCTGCGGCGCGCCCAGCCACGGAGCCGTGATATCCAGCGGATTCAGACCCGGACCCTCATTCCACGAAACCTGGAACGCGGGCACACCGGTGTTTCCGTTGGCCCCGCCGTTCACTTCGAGAATATTGATGGTCCACAGATCGCTGAACTCATACGGGTAGGCTGCCTCGATGTGGCAGTACTTGTTCAGTATGGTAGGCGTGTCGAATACAAAACCGATGTCGTACTGCTGTCCCTCCTTCAACACCGCGTTGATGGGAACGGCGAAGTTCAGAAGGCCGGTTCCACCAACGGTGGTGGTCCCTTCGCTGACGAGCGAACCCCGCACGTTTCCGGCGGCATTGTAGACATAGGCTCGAACCGTCGTGGGCGACGCCACAAAGGTCGCCGTCCCGCCGAGTTTGCAGATCGACATGGTCCTCTTGATGGTTGCGAATGCACCCATCTCGTTGGGGTAGCCGGTGCAGTTGTTCGTGGCCGACAGACTGGTAACGTTCTGCGCGGACGGCGACGAGCCCTGCAGCGTGAAGTGAGCCAGCGCGGAGTTGCCCGCTCCGCCGAACAACTCGCCATCGCGCACGCGGATCACGCCGCCGATGTCGTAGGGCTCGGTGATGGCAAATTCGCTCCAATACGGCCAGCTCACCGTATGGTTGAACTGCACTGTGATGTCGTACTCCTTGCACTTCTGCAGCGAGTAGTTGAGCGGGATGTGGTGGGTGCGCATGCCCGCGAACTCCACCTGCACCGTGTTCGATGCCAGCAGCGCTCCCCGCGTGGTGCCGGTGGCCGCATACACGCGCGCGGTGATGTTCTCGCCGACAATGAACTCACCTTCCATCCCGACCGAGCACAGGTTGAAGTCCTTGAGCGCGGTCACGTACACACCGCGCTCCTGGTTGATATCGGGGGCGCTGTTCACCGCCCCCGTGGGGGGCGCCATGTCGACGGTGGACCCGTCGCAGCCCGCCGTGAGTTTCGGCTGCAGCGTCCAGCCGATTTCATCCATCAGCGTCCAGGCGAGGCCGGGATCGTGGATGGGCGTGGTGTACACCGGCTCCATGAGCTCGTTCGGCGTCAGCGCCGTTGACCAGTGGGATACCGACGAACCGGGCTGGTACGGGTTGGGACCGTGCATGCGCACATGGCCATTTGAGATGCCCCCGGAAAGGATGGCGGCGCCCTCCGCCGTCACCAGCGGACCTGTCCAGTGCAGGTTGGGATCGGCGATGTTGGCCGCCGCGCGCTGCGCGTCGGTCATGGACGGATAGTTCGGCGGAACGGCGCCGTGGTTCTCCAGGAAGACCATGTACTGGTCGTTGAAGCCCAGGAATTTGGCGCCCGCCTGGCTCACGAAGGTCTGGAAACCAATACCGTGGCCGATCTCGTGCAGTACGACCGACACGAAGTCGATGGTCCCGGCGGGCGCGTTGCCGTCCAGTCCGTAGTACCAGAAGATGCCGGTCAGACAGCCGACATTGCCGATGTTGCTGTTGAACTGCGCGTTGATGTCGGGGTTGGCGGGATCCAGGTCAACGCCCGCCATGGCGTTGGCCAGGGCGCCGCAGTACCACGTGCCGGCCTGCAGGGCACCCGGGAAGTCGCGGAACACCGACACGGTCCCCGCCGAACCCAGCACCGCCGACGTCGCGTTGCACGTGAGCGGGTTCATCTGCGCATTCACGACAATGGGAACGGCGCTCTGCAGACACGCACCCCAGATATCCGCGGCGAACGTGAATGCGATCAGGCGCTGCTGCCCGATGGTGGTGCCGTAGTTACCGCCCACGGGCGCCGCGGCCGTGGGATCATTGAAACCCTCGCCCGCGCCGTCCAGGTTGTTGATGGTAATCGTGGCGGCCTTCGAGCCCGCCACCAGTGCGGCCATCAGGAGGACGGCCGCGATCAAGGCTGTGCTCAATCGCTTCATCGCCATCACTCCTTCTTCGCCGCGTCATTCGCGGCGGTGGTTTTCTCGAATGCACGAACGTCGTTCTCGTTGGTGAGGCAGGGAACCGTCACCTTGCCGCTGGCATCGACGGTTGCCGCGCTGGCGTTCTCGAAGCGTCCCTGCAGGTCGACCTTGTAGCCGCCCGCGGGAACCGCCTGTTCAACCAGTCCCTCCTGCGAGGTATTGATCATCTGATTGAGTTCCGTGTTGAACTCCGCCTGCTGTTCCGGTGTTACCTGATCAACGATCTGGCCGCTGGGATCGAGGTGAACGGTGTAGCCGGCGTTGCTTGCGGGAGTCGCGACCGGAGTGGTTGCGACCCGGGCGGGGGTTGGTGACTCGTTGGCCGCATGCTGCGACGCACGCGTGGGCGCAAGCTGCCAGGCGGCCAACGCCACCACAGCGCACGCCAACGTGATCAAGGGCACGTTGCGTTTCATTCTCATCCTCCGGGGTCTCGAGGTAGAAAAAACGTATCGGACTGATTGAACTGCACCGCGCGGAAATGCGAGCGCGGTCTTGCGACGAATGCCGCTGCATTGATGTACCGGGCAGTAAACGCGCTCCGAGATACGAGTGTCAAGTTTAAGAGCAGCGGGTCCAATACTGATGTAAACGGTAGTATCGATGGCCCGCGTCGACTACTCTGTGTGCGGTACCGCATATCGACATGGCATTGCGTTCACTACCGCTCTATCGCGTCACCCGGCGCATCCCGTTCACGGTTGCGCTGGCGGCGGCGATCTTTTGCACCGCGACAATCACCGGGACGCTGATGCGCATCAGCTCTCCCG
>DASRYI010000263.1:0-2812 GCA_035687255.1 Candidatus Krumholzibacteriia bacterium
CACGCTTCCGGCCGCGGGCACGAGAAGCCCTTCGACCGCGCTCAGGATGCTGGTCTTCCCCGCACCGTTCGGACCCAGCAACCCGAAGATCTCACGCGGCCGCACGAAGAAGCTCACGCCCGCGACGGCCACGCGACGCCCGTAGGTCACGCGAAGCTCGTTGACTTCGAGCACAGGTGGCACGGCATTCAGGGGCCGGGAAACGGTCATGAGTTCGCGTCCCTTCGTCGGGGAGAGAAACGTTCGATCGCTGACCGGGATCGAACCACGGATCTGGCCGCGCGGGCCAATTGCCGGAGAATACGTCCACGAGCCCGCTGAACTCAATCGCAAGTCCGGCGACCGCCCGCGGCCATACACGTGTTCACTGGAAACAAAGATGGCCGCCTCTTTCGAGGCGGCCATCTCCCGCAAAACGAACCTGTCAGGGACTAGTACTACCGGTACAGCGCCTTGACCGCGCCCAGTGTGGCCGTCTGCGTCTTCAGCGGAACGACGGATTCGAGGATGACAACCGCATCGTCGAAATCCTTGTCCCCGAGGGCATACTGCGTGTCCTCGAAGCACAGCCACCACTCACCGAAGTTCAGGCCCGTGCCGGCATACGTCAGCATCTGCGCATTCAGGCCCGGATTGCGACCATCCTGCGAATAGAACAGGCCACCGGGCCCGTTCATGTAGAAACCGAACGAATTGGGATGCACGCCCGCGTAGCTGAAACTGCTCATCAGGGCGTTGGCACCGTCGAACAGATACACCATCAACGATGACCCTGAGAAGCTGATCAGTGCGTGCCAGCCGGGTGTGGCCGCGCCCGGGAAGATCTGGAACAGGGCGGGTGCCCCGTCGTCCGTGTTGTACACACCGATGGCATTCCCCGACGCGTTGCCGGCGTATTCGACCATCAATGTGAAAACAGAATTCCCGGAAGCGGACGCCGACCACGACTGTGCATCCACCTGGTCGGTGTTCACGTTGATCGACTCACTCATTGAGTTGAGATAATTCTGGAGACTTGTACCGTTGAGAATAACCTGTGGAACGCGCAGGTTGAACGCGCTCGCGGATGTAGCAGCAACAGCGGTTGCAATGACAGCGAGGGCGAGCGCCACTCTTAGCCTATGCCGCATGATTGACTCCTCCTCTCGACTGCGTGAAGCAGTCGGTTGTCACGGCATGCGGCCGCGCCGTGGGCGATGTTCTGTAATGCGGTGATTATGCTCCCGCGCGCCCGGAGGCACAAACCTTAGCGCGCATCGTGAGCAATATTTTTCAAATAGAGGAAGGCGGGTCGTATAAACAGACTTTGTAGTCTACTAACATTAAGCGGTTAATATACTTGTAGTCTACTCGTAGCGCAGCGCTGCGATGGGGTCGAGGTTGGCCGCCCTTCGTGCCGGCCACATGCCGAAGAAAACCCCGACGAGCCCGCTGAACACAAATGCCAGCCCGATGGCCGCGGGCGAAATGCTGGTGTTCCAGTGGTTCATCTGTGCCATCACGACGGCCGCCGCCGAGCCCAGCATCACGCCGATGGTTCCGCCCAGCAGGCACAGCACCAGCGCTTCCACCAGAAACTGCGTCAGGATCACGCGCCGCGTGGCACCCAGCGCCTTGCGCACGCCGATCTCGCGTGTGCGTTCGGTCACGGATACCAGCATGATGTTCATGATGCCGATTCCGCCCACGATCAGGCTCACGGCGGCGATGCCCGCAAGCAGGCGCGTAAACGTCTTGGTGGTGTCCTCGAGCGTCGAGAGCAGATCGGCCTGGCGGCGGATGCGAAAATCATCGTCCACTCCGGGACGGATCTTGTGCTCGCGCCGCAGCACGCGTTCGATCTCGATCATGGCGAGACTCATGTTCTTTACGTCGGCCACGCGCACGGTGAGCGAGCGCAGGCGGTCGGTGCCCATGACACGGTAGCGCGCGGTCTGCAGCGGGATCAGTACCTGCTCGTCGAGGTTCTGAAACGATCCCTGCGATCCCTTCTCCGCCAGCACACCCACCACTTCGAACTGCACGCCGGCGATATCGATGTTGCTGCCGATGGCCGCCGCGGAATTCAGCCCCAGCATGCCCGGCACCGACGCACCCAGCACGGCCACACGCGCGCGGGCGTTGTCGTCCCCGGAGGTGAAGTTGTGCCCCGCGACCACGGTGAAGCGATGCACGGGGACATAGCTGGGCACCGTACCCACTACATTCACGTTGGCGTTCTGGTTGCCCGCCACCACCTGGAGATCACGGCTGAGTTCGGGAACCACCGCGTTGATGTAACGCGCGTCGCGCTCCAACGCGGCCGCGTCGTCCATGGTGAGGCTCACGCGCTGTTCGGACGCAACCCCGCCGTGGAACGACTGTCCGGGATAGATGGTGAGGAGGTCGGGGCCGAGCGATTCGATGCGGCTCTGCACGGAGTTCTGTGCGCCCTGCCCGAGCGCCACCATGGTGATCATGGCGGCCACGCCGATGATGATGCCGAGCATGGTCAGCACCGAGCGCATGCGGTGGTTACGCAGCGCCTGCAACGCGACGCGCAGCACTTCGCGGAAAAGCATGGTTACCTCTGGGGCGGGCTTCCGCCCCCCTGCTGCTGCTGGCGCATGCCCGGAATGCCGCCGCCGCCGGTGATGCGCTGCATGCGTTCGCGCATCTGGTTCTGCGAATTCACCAACGATGCGCTGGGCAGCACGATGACCTTGTCACCTTCGTTGATGCCGTCGAGCACTTCGATGTAATCGAGATCAGTGAGACCGGTGCGAATGTTGACGGGCACGGGCTTGCCGTCACGCACCGTGAACACGATGAA
>DASRYI010000264.1:0-4849 GCA_035687255.1 Candidatus Krumholzibacteriia bacterium
GGGGTGGCGGGCGTGATCGGCGGAATGCCCACGCGGGTCACCGAAAGCACGACCAACCTGCTGCTGGAGAGCGCCGCGTTCGATCCGCGCGAGGTGCGCCAAACGCGGCGGGCTCTCAATATCAGTACGGATGCCTCCTACCGTTTCGAGCGCGGCAGCGACCGCGCTGCCTGCGCGGCGGCGTCCGACCGCGCATGCGAACTGATCGTGCAGGTGGCGGGCGGGGAAGCGGGCCGCTTCGTCGACGAATTCCCCGCGCCGTGGCCGAAGCGGGAAGTGAGCATTCGCCGCTCCGCGGTGCGACGGCTTCTGGGCGAAGCCATTCCCACCGAGAGAATCGGCGACCTGCTCGTGCGCCTCGGGTTCACGCGCACCGGCGGCGACCGGGACAGTGTCACGGTTGCGGTTCCCACGTACCGCTGGGATATCGCCGAGGAAACCGATCTGGTGGAGGAAGTGGCGCGGCTCTACGGATACGAGAACATCGGCCGGGCGTGGAAATTCCGCACCACGGTTCCGTCTCAGCCGGATCCGTTCGACCGCTTCCTGGATCGTGTATCGGAACACCTGGTGGCGCGCGGGCATACGGAAGTCGTGCTCACCTCCTTCAGCGACGGGCGCGAGCGTGCATGGTTTGACTGGGCCGACGAGGATCCGCGCGCGCAGCCGCTGGCACTGCGCAACCCCCTCACATCCAACCAGACCTTCATGCGCACGCAGCTGCTGCGCGGGATGCTCGACGTGGTGGCGCACAACGTCGCCCACGGACGCCGCGACCTCAGTCTGTTTGCGGTGGGAGCGGTGTTTCTGCGGGCGGGGGAAGACAGTTCGCTCCCGGAGGAGCCCATCCACCTGCTGGTAGTGCGCACGCGTCCGGAAGGAAGCGCGTTCTGGCGATCCGCACCGGAGGCGGCGGGCCTGTTTGAGATCAAGGCGGAAATCGAGTCGTTGCTGGGAACGGTGCGTCCGGGCGCGCTCGTCGACCTCAATTTCGATTTCGAGGCAACGCGGGGCAGCTTTCGCTATTCGGACCGCCGCGAGGCGCTGGTCGAAGGCGGCGTCCTCACTTACGCGGCCGCCCGCGATCTCGATATTGACCAGCCGCTGTGGTACGCGGTGCTGGATCTGTCGGCGCTCTTCGAGATCCGCAGCGACGCGGTCACGTACCGGCCATTCCCGGTGTTTCCGCCGTCGCGTCGCGATCTTTCGCTGGTGGCGCCGCGCGGCGTGAGCTGGGGACAAATCGAAAAACATGTGGCGAAAGTCGGAGGGCGGTTGCTAGAATCCCTTCAGGTTTTCGACGTCTATCAGGGCGCGGCACTCGGTGCGGATCGCATCGCATACGGCGTGCGCCTGTCTTTCCGGTCCGCTGACGCCACACTCAAGGACGCCGAGGTTGATGCCATCGTTGCGCGCATTGTGTCGAAGCTCGAAGCAGAGCTCGGCGTAGCGCTTCGTTCGTGACGGGCAAGGAGACGTGTTATGGAAGGAACCGGCGCCATTGAAAAACTCTCTCAGCTGGAAGAGAGAATTGCGCAGACGACGGAGCGTTTCTCGCATCTGAAGAACCAGTACCAGGCGCTTCAGGACCAGAAAGAGACGCTGGAGCTCGAGATCGACCGCCTGCGCTCCGCCAACCGCGAGTTGGCGGACTCGTTGGGCCGCCTGCGCAGCAACCACGAGAAGCTGGTTGGATCCTTCCAGAAGGAAGAAGTGCGCAAGCGGCTTGACCGGGTCCTGGAAAAGCTTGGAGAGCTCCAGCTATAGTGGAGACGCAAACCCATGAGTGACAATCAGGCGACATCCGTGGAGATCCTGGGGCGCGAGTACCGCATTCGCAGCGCCGCCGATGCCGCGTACATCCGCGAGGTGGCGCGCTATGTGGACGCGAAGCTGCGCGAAGTGGCACCGGGTGCAAGTTCGCAGGCGCCCGATCGCGTGGCCATTCTGGCGGCGATGAATATCGCGGACGAGTTGTTTCAGTTGCGCCGCGCCTCGACCGAGGAGATTTCCAGCATTGAGCGTCGCACGCAGTCGTTGATCCGCATGCTGGACGAGGAACTGGCGTCGGCAACGGGAGAGGCGGTGGCGTCGCGCCCGAAGTAGGCGGCAACGCGGAACGGTCATCAAGGAAACGAAAATTCCCTACCATGCTCGTGATGAGAAGGTAATTTTTGAGCCAACACCTTTCTCTGGGACGCCCGAAACCGGGCCGCGATGTTTAACCACTGACGTGGGGTACAGAACGGTTCGCTAGGGTCTCCACGTGAACCTTTAGGTTCATGAGTTCCCTCGCACACGGCACAGCGTGGGGAATTTTCATTTATAGGCCCACCGCTTTGCGTTCGAGTGTTCCTCCGGATGTTCTGTCCCGAGTTCCGGCCGTGCGCCGGTAGAATGAGCTTCCGTGATCGTTGCGTTCCTTGGAGATGTGGTCGGCCAGTCGGGGCGCCGTATGGTGGCGAACGTGGTCCCGAAACTGCGCGCCGAACATCACGCCGACCTCGTTATCGCCAACGCCGAGAATTCCGCGGGCGGTTTCGGCTTCAATCCGTCGGGTATCGCGGAAATGGAAGCCGCCGGCGTGGACTTCTTCACCACCGGCAATCATGTGTGGGACAAGCGGGAGGGGATCCCGCTCCTGGATTCCAAGAGCAACATTATCCGCCCTGCCAACTATCCCGGCGCGCCCGGGACGGGCATGCGTCACGTCCCGGGAACCGACGGACGCGTGGCGGTCTTGAACCTGCAGGGACGCGTGTTCATGCCCCCGCTCGACTGTCCCTTCCATACCGTGGATCGCCTGCTGGCGGACCTGCCGCCCACGCCCATCATCATCGTGGACATGCACGCCGAAGCCACCAGCGAGAAGATCGCGATGGGCTATTATCTCGACGGGCGCGTGTCGCTGGTGCTGGGTACGCACACGCACGTCCCGACGCGGGACGCCCGCATCCTGCCCGGGGGCACCGGGTACGTGACCGACGTCGGCATGACGGGGTCCAACGATTCCATTCTGGGTGTTCGCAAGGACGACGTGATCGAACGCTTCCTGAGCATGCGCCCGACGCGCTTTGAAGTGGCCCGCAACGACCTGCGCTGCGACTTCGTGATCGCGGAAATCGACGACAACGATGGCCGTGTGCGACGTTTGGAACACATGCAGACGGCAATGGAGGAATAGATGAAACTGCTGGATGGAAAAGCGGCGGCCGCGGCGATCAAGCAGGAGGTGGCCGCCGAGGTGAAGGCGCTCCCGGGACGAAAGCCCGCCATCGCGCTGGTGCGCGTGGGGGAGGATCCGGCCTCGCGCGTGTACGTGGGAAGCAAGGCCAAAGCCAGCGAGGAGTGCGGCATCGTATCGCGCGGCATGCACCTGGACGAGAGCGTGAGCGAGGAAAAGTTGCTCGGGGTGTTGCGCGACTTCAATGAGGATGACGATGTGGACGGCATTCTGCTCCAGCTTCCATTGCCGCGACACATTGATGCGGATCGCGCCATCGCCACCATCAGCCCGGAAAAGGACGTCGACGGATTCCATCCCGAGAGCATCGGCCGGCTGGCGGCGGGCAATCCGCGCTTCGTGCCGTGCACACCGCTGGGCATCCGTGAACTGCTGCTGCGCAACGGCGTGAAGACCGCCGGTGCCAACGTAGTGGTTCTGGGGCGCAGCGTGATCGTGGGAAAACCGATGGCGCTGTTGTTCGCGCTCAAGGGGCCGGGGGGCGACGCCACGGTGACTATCTGTCACAGCCGCAGCCGCGATATCGCTGCACACACGCGCGGCGCCGATATCATCGTCGCGGCCATGGGCGTGCCCCGGTTTCTCAAGGGGGACATGGTGCGCGAGGGTGCGGTGGTGGTTGACGTCGGAATCAACCGGGTCGACGATCCGGGCGCGAAGAAAGGCTATCGTATCGTCGGCGACGTCGATTTCGATGCGGTGGCTCCGCACTGCGAGTACATCACGCCCGTACCCGGAGGTGTGGGTCCCATGACGGTGGCGATGCTGATGTCGAACACGCTGTCAGCGTTCCGCAACCGGCAGGCGGGGCATGTCGTTCGTTGAAGAACGCATCTTCTCGGTCGCCGAGATCAATGCGCTCGTCCGCGAGATGCTCGAGGGCGAATTTCCGGCGCTGGCCATCGCCGGCGAGATTTCCAACCTGCGCGTGCCCGCGTCCGGGCACGTATACTTCCGGCTGAAGGATGCCTCCGCACAGATCGCCGCCGTGTGTTTTCGCGGTGACGCGCGCCGTCTCGACGTGGAGCTCGAGGACGGTGCCCAGGTGGTGGCACGCGGCAACCT
Organism: Candidatus Krumholzibacteriia bacterium; assembly: GCA_035687255.1. Lineage (GTDB taxonomy): Bacteria > Krumholzibacteriota > Krumholzibacteriia > WVZY01 > JAKEHA01 > JAKEHA01. Next base: position 4,310 of record DASRYI010000264.1, read on the forward strand.
GACGCTGTACGACGCCCAGGGCAGCTATCAGCTGGTGGCGCGCAGCATCGAACCGGCGGGTCGCGGCGATCTGGAGCGTCAGTTGCGCCTGCTGATGGCGCGCCTGCGCGAAGAGGGTCTCTTCGACGTGGAACACAAACGCGCGTTGCCGCGCTATCCCGCGCGCATCGCCGTGATCACGTCGCCGACCGGCGCGGCCGTTCGCGACATCCTCTCCACTCTGAGGCGGCGTTTTCCATGTGTGGAGGTACTGATGGTGCCGGTCCAGGTGCAGGGCGAGGTGGCTCCGGCACAGATCATCGCAGCGCTCGACGCCGTGTCGGAACGCGAGGACGTGGACGTCGTGATTGTGGGGCGTGGAGGGGGAAGCATCGAAGACCTGTGGGCCTTCAACGACGAGGGCGTGGCGCGCGCCATTCATCGGTGCACGGTGCCGGTGATCAGCGGGGTGGGCCACGAGACGGATGTGACCGTTGCTGATTTTGTCGCGGACGTGCGCGCGGCCACGCCGACCATGGCCGCGGAGCTGGCGGTGCCGGC
>DASRYI010000265.1:0-10100 GCA_035687255.1 Candidatus Krumholzibacteriia bacterium
CCGCGCGACGGCTTTGTGTCCTCCAACCGCGATCAGGTGCGGGTGCGCGCGCGCCATCCCCTGGGTGTGCGCGCGGTGTTGTACGTCAACGGCGAAAGCGTGGACGACAACCTCATCGGGCAGCGCACGGTGGATGTGGCGCACCGGGAAGAGAGCACCACGTGGTACGGCGTTCATCTGCGCGCGGGATGGAACTCGGTGGTCGTGAAGACGGTGCTCAGCAGCACCGACCTGGCCGACAGCGTTCACGTTGCGCTGGCATCGCGGCCCGCCGAGATCGTGCCGCTGGATGCGCGCCAGCTGATTCCCGCCGACGGACGCTCGGCGATCAATCTGCGTTTTGCGGTGCGCGACGGATTCGGCCTGCCCGTGATGGACGGCTTCGTGGTGACGGTGAGCGAGGGTGACGCGTGGGTGGCCACACCCGACGCGCGCCCGGCGGAACGCGGCCTGCAGGTTGCCACGCGCGACGGGCTCATCACGCTGGCGCTGCAACCGCGCCACGACACGGCGCGCGGCACCATCAGCGTCGAGGCGGAGGGCATGCGCGCGAGCACCGAGGTGGTGTACGTCACACCCGACCGACCGCTGCTCGCCACCGGCATCGTGGACATCAAGGCCGGTGTGTATGACACCGACGGCAGCGGCAAGGGCCAGGGCATCGAAAACTACAAAGACGGATTCGACGTCAACGCGGAATCACGCCTGTACGTGCAGGGCGCCGCGCCCGGCGGATTCAACGTCACCGCGCGCGTCGACACGAAGAAACACTACGACGATCCGCTGTTCAAACAGCCGGATCCCGAGAAGCAGTATCCCATCTTCGGCGACGCCTCGGAGCTGTACTACAGCGCACCGGCGCGCGGCGGAAACTACGTGTCGGTGGATCGCGGCCAGTCGTACCTGCGCTACAGCGACATGCGCACTCCTATCGACCAGGGCGAGTTCCTCACCTACCAGCAGGCGGTGACGGGACTGTCGTCGTCGCTCACCGACGGAAACCATTCGGTGCGCGCCTTCGTCACCAAGACGGACTTCGTGACGCGCACCGACGAAATTCCCGCCGACGGCACCAGCGGGTTCTACCATCTGTCGCGCGCGCCCATCGTGGAGAACTCCGAGCGCGTCATCATCGAAACCCGCGACCGCTACCAGTCCGAGAAGGTGCTGGAGGCGCGCGTGATGATCCGCCGGCGCGATTACACGGTGAATCCGTACGACGGGTCGATTCTGTTCATGGAGCCGGTGCCGGTGACGGACCGCGATCTCAATCCCAACCGCATCGTCGTCACCTACGACCAGGAGACCAACGCGGCCGGGTCGTACCTGTTCGGCGCGCGCGGCGACATCGTGCAGGGATCGCGCTATCACGCCGGTATCACGGCGGTGGCGAATTCGGGTGACGCGCCCGGCTATTCGCTCTTCGGCGGCAACGGCGACGTGCGCTGGCGCGGGCTGCGCCTCGGCGGCGAAGTGGCGCGCAGCAGCGACGACCTGGTGGGCGACGGCGGCGCGTACAAGGTCGATGCGTCGGCAACCCGACGGGATTCGAAACTCGACATGTACTGGCGGCACGTGGACGGCGATTTCTCCAACCCGTCGTTCCGCGGCGCCGACAGCGAACTCGCGAGCAACAAGGCCGGATTCAACGGCCGCCTGGCATTCTCACACGCGCTGGCGCTGAACGCCGACGGCTACACGCACGAACTGCAGCGCACCGATGAGACCCGCGCGACAGCGCGGGCCACGCTCGACTACCGGCGTCGTCTCCTTGAGATGTCCGCCGGGTTGCGAGTGGCGCAACACGATCAACCGAGCGGCGATGCGAAGGGCACGCTCGCGCTGGCCGGGCTCACGCTGGGCAGCCGCGGGAGTGCCGGTGTCTCGACCACATGGGAGCAGAATCTCGGCAACCAGATCGTCGACGATTATCCCAACCGGCTGAAGACCATGCTCGCGGTGCCGCTGTCGCAGCACTTCCGCGCCATTGCCACGCATGAGTACCTGACGAGTCCGCTGGCATCGACCAACCAGATCACTGCGGGCGTGGAGGGAACCACCGGCGGCGGTACTCAGGCGTACACGAAATACGCCATGGAGCGCACCGCCAACGACGACCGCATGGGCGCAGTGAGCGGCATCCGCCAGCGCCTGCAGCTCTCACCCACGCTGTCGGCGACCGCGGGCGTGGAGGGTTTCCTGTCCATTTCGGGACGCGACGACGACCAGTACGTGTCGCTGACCACGGGCCTGGGATCGCGCGTGCCGGGTTCCTACTTCGTGGACGCGGGCTACGAGTACCGCTGGGAACATCTGGCGCGCCGTCATCTGGCGCGTGTCTCCACCGCCCAGCAGCTCGACGGCGGGTTTGCGTGGTTGACCAAGAACATTCTCGGCCTGGTGAACCAGGACCAGCAGCACGACGGCACACAGTTCTACTCGACGCTGGCGCTGGCGTGGCGCTCGCCCTTCGCCCCGGTGCAGTCGCTGGCCATGCTCAAGAACTATTACGATCGCTACGCGCCCGTGGATCCGGAAGCGATTCGCTGGCGGTTGGTGGCGTCGGCGGACGTCAACGTGTTGCCGAGCGCGTCGCACGAACTGCGACTCAAGTACGCGTACAAGTACGTCGAGGATTACAGCTACGGCGCATCGACGACCACCAACACCGACCTCGCGCTGGGGCAGTACCTGTGGCACTTCGGACATGGCTGGGATGTCGACGTGTGGGGGCGCACCGTGGTGCTGCACGGCGGCGGCTCGCAGCAGTACGGCGCGGGTGTGGAACTGGGACGCATTGTGTTCCGCTCAGTGCGCGTGGGTGCGGGATACAGCGTGAACGGTTTCAACGATGCCGACATTTCGGGGACCGACGCCTGGAGCAGGGGCTTCGGAATCCGGATTCAGATGCTGCTCTCCGACTGGCTGCTGGCCGATTTCGCGCCGCTGGACCGCTAGCCGCGAACGGCGGGCGCGGCCGCGGCGGTGCGCAGTGCCCGGAAGTTGGCCTGGCGACGCCGCAAAACCTCCGTTAGAAGCCTATGGAAGAGGCGGGTAATTTTCGCTACCATCGATATGCCACGCCGCGCCCCCGGCGCGTTCCGTTCAGGTTTTACTTCCTCAGGAACGCCGCGCGGTGAGCAGGCCGCGATTCCTTATCTGGAGGTTTCAATGTCAAACAGCGAGCAAGCGCCGAAGGTTGGGCTTGATGCAGTCGGGTTGACCAACCTGGGCGGCGTCATGTGGAATCCCACGGCCGCGACGCTTTATGAAGAATTCATCATGAACGGGGAAGGGATCATCGCCGCCCACGGTCCCATGTGCGGCGAGACGGGCAAGTACACGGGCCGCAGCCCGGAAGACAAATTCATCGTCGAAGAGTCCTCGAGCAAGGACAAGATCGGGTGGGGCAAGGTCAACCGTCCGTTCAGCGAGGAGAAGTTCGATCGCCTGTTGCACCGCGTTCAGGCGTTTCTGCAGGACGAAATGGTGTACGTGCAGGATTGCTGGGCGGGTGCCGACCGGGAACTGCGCATTCCCATCCGCGTCATTACGCAGCACGCGTTCCATTCACTGTTTTCGCGCAACATGTTCATCCCGGTCACGGACCCGGAGGAACAGCGCAATCACACGCCCAAGTTCACGATCATCAATGCGCCCGGCTTTCAGGCGGATCCCGCCATCGACGGCACGCGCAGCGAAGCGTTCATCCTGGCGCACTTCGGCAAGGGCATCATCCTGATCGGCGGCACGTCGTACGCCGGCGAGATCAAGAAGTCCATCTTTACCGTGATGAACTACGTGCTCCCGCTGCGCAATGTGCTGTCGATGCACTGCAGCGCCAACGAGGGTCCCAGCGGCGACACCGCGGTGTTCTTCGGTCTCTCCGGCACCGGCAAGACGACGCTCTCCGCCGATCCCAAACGGCGCCTGATCGGTGACGACGAGCACGGCTGGTCGGACAACGGCGTTTTCAACTTCGAGGGCGGCTGCTACGCCAAGGTGATCCGCCTCTCGGCGGAAGCCGAGCCCGAGATCTACGCCACCACGCGGCGCTTCGGCACCGTGCTGGAGAACGTGGTGGTCGACGAGCACACGCGCGAAATCGATCTCAATGACGCGTCGCTCACCGAGAACACGCGTGCGTCGTATCCCATCACGCAGATTCCCAACGCCAAGCTCGACGGCGTGGGCGGGCATCCCAGGAACATCATCTTCCTGACCTGCGACGCCTTCGGTGTACTGCCTCCGATCTCGCGCCTTACACCCGAGCAGGCGAGCTATCATTTCCTCTCCGGGTACACGGCCAAAGTGGCGGGCACGGAACGCGGCGTGAAGGAGCCGCAGGCCACGTTCTCCACGTGTTTCGGTGCGCCGTTCCTCGCGCTTCCCGCCAACATTTATTCCGATCTGCTGGCTGCGAAGATGCGCAAGCACAACGCGACTTGCTGGCTGGTCAACACCGGTTGGAGCGGCGGGAGCTACGGCGTGGGTTCGCGCATCAAAATCGCGTACTCGCGCGCGATGGTGAATGCGGCGCTGGAAGGAAAACTGGACAAGGCGAAGTACATGAAGGATCCGGTTTTCGGTCTCGACGTTCCCACCGAAGTGCCGGGAGTTCCGGCGGAAATTCTCAATCCGCGCAACACCTGGTCCGACAAGTCGGCCTATGACAAGAAAGCCCGCGAGCTCGTGGGGCTGTTCGAAAAGAACTTCGAGCAGTTCGCGCAGCTGGTTCCTGCCGAAGTGAAAGCGGCAGGAATGACCGCCTGAAGGCGCTTGCGGCGATTTGCACGCACACGGGGCAGCGGAGATTCCGCTGCCCCGTTATGCTTTGGTTGTGACCGTGAAATTGTCCCTGGCACGCTGTGTGCCTGGGCCGGTGCATGGGAGCGAGAGACACATCGTGGGTGCCCCCGCATTGCCCCAACCCGAACTGCCATTACTTCAACACGTTTTCAGGTGAGTGGCCCTACAAACGCAAGGGCTTCTACGTGCGCCGGATCTCCCCCACACGTATTCAGCGGTTTACATGTCTGGCATGTCGCCGTCACTTCAGTACGCAGACCTTCTCGACGACCTACTGGCAAAAACGCCCTGACCTAATCGCGCGCATCGTCATGATGGTGGTCGGATGCATGGGCAACCGCCAGATCTCCCGTGCGCTTCGCTGCAGTCCCGAGACCGTATCGCACCACATTGCGCGTCTCGGGCGGCACTGCCTGCTCCTTCAGGCGCGTGAGCTCAGTCGCGTTCCGGTCCTCAACGAGATCGCGATCGATGGATTCGAGACATTTGAATGGAGCCAGTATTTCCCGTTTCACCACAATGTTGCGGTGGATGTGGGCTCAGGATACTTCCTCTGCCACACCGACAGCCCGTTGCGGCGCAAGGGACGCATGCAAGCGCGGCAACGGGATCGCCGTGCCCAGCTCGAGCACGCCCTGGGCCGCGCTCCCTCCCGAGCGATCGAAGATGGCGTGCGAGATCTACTCACTCCCATTTCCTCCCGAGCCATCCGGAGCGACGCCCACCGGGCGTATCCGCGTGCCATCAAAGGGTTGGGGCGCAGCATCAAACATCAGGTCACGTCCTCGACGCGTCGCCGCGACCGCCGCAATCCACTGTGGGAGGTCAATCTCCTCGACTTGATGATTCGCCACAGCACCGCGGCCCACAAGCGGGAGACGATTGCCTGGGCCAAGCGGCGGCAGGCATCCATCGAGAAGCTCGCCATCTTTCAGGTCTGGAGAAACTACATGAAGAAACGGCGGGAAAAGGGAGCGCGAGTCACGCCGGCGATGATTCTCGGCCTGACAACGCGGCCCTGGAGACTTCGGGACCTACTCAGGGAACGCCTGTTCTTCGACAAGATCGAGCTTTCCCCGCGGTGGCAGTGCTACTACCGGAGAGACGTAACGACGGCGGCGCTTCCCGTCAATCGCACTCACCAGCTTCGATACGCGTTCTAGCCGGATAGCTGATACATGTAGAGACAGCACCTTCCCTTCACCATCCGGGGACAATACCATCCGGGGACAATCTTCTCGCCACAACCTTTTGCTTTGTGGCATCAGAAGTTGCACCGGATTACGCACGGGGTTAAGATACGCAAAATGGTCGTGTGGTCCGTGCCCGGGATCGCGCGCAGTCGTTCTATCCAACCCCCGGATGCTGGAACATGCGCTATGGAATCATCGGCAACTGCAACACAGCTGCCCTCGTCCACGAAACCGGTGCCATCGACTGGTGTTGTCTCCCTCGCTTCGACAGCCCGTCGGTGTTTGCCGCCCTGCTGGATCCCAAAGGCGGAACCTTCAAGGTCGAATCCGCCGGCGAGGCCCGCATCACGCAGACGTATCTCCCCGGCACGGCGATTCTCCGCACCGAATTCGACGACGGCACCAACGCATTCGCGCTCACCGATTTCATGCCGCGTTACCACCACGGAGGTGAGTGCCGGCGTCCGTTGGAAATTCATCGCATGCTGACGCCGCTGCGCGGGCGGCCGTCGGTACGGGTGGTGTTCGATCCGCAGCTGGACTACGCGCGCAACCACACCCACGTCAAGCACCACCGCGGCGTACTGGAAGTCACCAACTCTCTCGAGGACATGTTTCTGTACTCGAGCCTTGATCTGGACAGGATCATGTCCCGTGACGCGATGGCGATCGACCAGGAGCACTTTCTCCTGCTCTCGTATCACGAAAAGCTGGAGCCTCCCGCGCTGCACTACGTGCGCGAGATGCTGGACCGCACGCGGATGCAGTGGGAGGAGTGGTCGGACCGCTGCCGCCTGCCCGCGCAATGGTCCGAAGAAGTGCGGCGTTCGGCCATCACGCTGAAACTGCTCACCTACGAAGACACCGGCGCGATGGTGGCCGCCGCCACCACGTCGTTGCCCGAAGCGGTCGGCGACGTGCGCAACTGGGACTATCGTTTCTGCTGGTTGCGCGATTCGTCGCTGGTGCTGGAAGCCCTGGCCAGCATCGGGCAGTTCGACGAAATGCACGGCTTCGTGCGTTTTCTGCTGCACCTCTTGGAAAGCAAGCAGAGTCACGTGCAGATTGCCTATCGCATCGACGGCAGCCCGGATCTGGACGAGGAGATCCTGCGGCACCTGGCGGGGTTCAAAGGCTCGAAGCCCGTGCGGATTGGCAACGCCGCCAGCCACACGCACCAGAACGATATCTTCGGCGAGGTGTTGAATGCGTTGCACCTCTATTACTGTCGCTACGAGCTGGAACCGTTTTCGGAGGAGATGTGGTCGCTGGTGAAGTTCATGGTGCGCACCGCGGTGCGCGACTGGGCCAAACGCGATGCCGGTATCTGGGAATACCGGCACCGGAGCCGGCACTTCACCCACTCCAAGATCCTCTCGTGGGTGGCGGTGGATCGCGGCGTCGAACTGGCGGCGCGGCTGGGGCGCGGTGGCCTCGCCCAGGAATGGAAGAGCGTGGCCGAGACCATCCACAAGGACATCATCAAGCGCGGGTGGAACGAGAAGGTCGGCGCGTTCACGCAGGCGTACCGGTCGCAGGCGCTGGACGTGAGCATTCTGCACGCAACGCGCTACGGGTTTCTTCCCGACGACGACGTGCGCTGGATCAGCACCGTGCGCGCATGCGAGAAAGCGCTGGCGCACAACGGCTATGTGCTGCGCTACACCAGCGCGGATGACTTTGGTGTGCCGCGCAGCGCCTTCATCGTGGCGTGCCTGTGGATGGCGAAGGCAATGGACGCCATCGGAGAACACGAACGCGCGTGCTCCTATTTTGAGAAGACACTGTCGTCGGCAAATCACCTCGGCCTGTTGTCCGAGGATATCGACACTACGAACGGCGAACTGCTGGGGAACTTTCCCCAGGCCTATTCTCACATGGCGGTGATCAATACCGCGCACCAGTTGAGCCACAGCGCCGCCGCGACGGGGGAAATGTCATGAAACGATTATTGATTGTATCCAATCGTCTGCCCGTCACCGTCGAATCTGACGGGGACAAGCTGGCGTTCCAACCCAGCGTGGGCGGGTTGGCCAGCGGACTGGGCTCGTATCTGGATTCGACCGCGCAGCGTCCCGAGACTCTGTGGATCGGGTGGCCGGGGCTGGCCATCCCGCGCGAACAGGAAGTGCAGGTCACGGATACGCTGGCGCGCGAGCACGGCGCCGTCCCGGTGTTCATCAACGCCGAGACCATGTCGAGCTTCTACGAGGGCTTCTGCAACGACACCCTGTGGCCGTTGTTCCATTATTTCCCCAGCTACGCGGTGTTCAAGGAGCGGTCGTGGAACGACTACCGGCGCGTCAACAAGATCTTCTGCGATGCGGTGGTGCGCGAGGTGAAACCCGGCGACGTCGTCTGGGTGCACGATTACCAGTTGTTGCTGCTGCCACGCATGCTCAAGGAAAAGCTGCCCGACACGCCGGTGGGTTTCTTCCTGCACATTCCATTTCCGTCGTTTGAGGTGTTCCGCATCCTGCCCGCGCGCTGGCGCGACGTCATTCTGGACGGGATGCTGGGCGCGGACCTGATCGGGTTCCACACCCATGAATACGCGCACTACTTCCTGCGCTGTGTGCTGCGCATCCTTGGCCACGACCACACGCTGGGACGCATTCTGGTGCGCGACCATGTGGCCGCCGTGGACGCGTTCCCCATGGGAATCGACTACCAGCGCTATCACGAAGCCGCCGCCGCCCCCGGCAACGTACGCAAGCGCGACGCGCTGCGCGCCAACCTGGGGGACCGCAAGATGGTCATCTCGGTGGACCGGCTCGACTACAGCAAGGGAATCCTCAACCGGCTGCGCGGCTACGAGCATTTTCTGCGCACGTGTCCGCAGTGGCGCAAGCGCGTCATGATGGCGCTGGTGCTGGTGCCGTCGCGCGAGGGCGTGGAGCAGTACCGCAGCATGAAACGCCAGATTGATGAAACCGTCGGGCGCATCAACGGACGCTACGGGTCGCTGGACTGGACGCCGATCTCGTACCAGTACACGTCGCTCGATTTCGACGATCTCGTTGCCTTCTATGCGGCGGGCGATGTGGCGTTGGTGACGCCGCTGCGTGACGGCATGAACCTGGTGGCCAAGGAGTACGTGGCGGCGTGTGTCGACCAGCGCGGCGTGTTGATCCTGAGCGAGATGGCGGGCGCCGCGCGCGAGCTGGGCGAGGCCATCACCATCAATCCCATTACGCGCGAAGAGATCTCGCAGGCGCTGGAGACCGCGCTCGAGATGCCGGATGAAGAACAGGCGCATCGCCTGCGCGACATGCAGGAGCGGTTGCAGAAACAGGATGTGCGGCGGTGGGCGAAGGAATTCCTGGAGCGGCTGGAGCACGTGACCGAACAGCAGAAACTGTTCACCAGCGGTCTGATGAGCGCCGCCGATCGCGTCGAACTGGTGACAAACTATCACCGTGCCTCCCGCCGGCTGCTGCTGCTGGACTACGACGGCACGCTGGTGCCGTTCCGGCGGCGGCCCGAAGCCGCGCGGCCGTCACCCGAACTGCTGGACACGCTGCGGCGTATTGCCAACCGCAAGGGCACGGAGCTGGCCCTGGTGAGCGGGCGCCCGCGCGACTTTCTCTCGTCGTGGTTCGACGATCCCGCCATCCACATCGTGGCGGAACACGGCGCGTGGGTGCGGCGGGCCGGTGGAAAGTGGAAGTTGACGCGGCAACTGCGCGCCGACTGGAAACAGCAGGTGCTGCCGATGTTGCGCCGCGCGACCGACCGCCTGCCCGGCTCCTTTGTGGAGGAGAAGGATTACTCGCTGGTATGGCACTACCGCCAGGCGGATCCCGAAACGGCGCTCACGCGCGCCCAGGAACTGGCGGACGGCCTGGTGCAGTTCACCGCCAACATGGATCTGCTCGTGGTTCCCGGGCATCGCACCGTGGAAGTGCGCGACGCCGCCATTTCCAAAGCGCACGCCGCGATGGAATTTCTCGGGGGACAGGACTTTGTGATGGGGGTGGGGGACGATACCACGGACGAGGATATGTTCCGCGCGCTTCCCGCGAACGCGTATTCCATTCGCGTGGGGCTGGTGGCCACGCACGCGCGCTTCAACGTGCCGGGGTATGAAGACGTGCT
>DASRYI010000266.1:0-3780 GCA_035687255.1 Candidatus Krumholzibacteriia bacterium
CCCGCGCGGGCGTCCGTTCGATTTCACCCGACACGAACTCGCTGCGCAGGCGCTCGCGAAACGCGGCGTCCGCCTCGACGTTCGGCAGAGCGCGCACGTGTTGCGCGGCGCGCGCTTCGTCCGGATGCATCGAATCGTGATCGGTCATAGTTCCAGGCTCCCGATAATGGTCGCGAGGCGTTTGAGCCCTCGCGAATATCGCTTGCGAATACTCGCCGCACCGCTGTTGAGCGCGACGGCGGCCTCCTCATGGGAGAGCCCGCAGTAGTCGTGCAGAATGATCACGGTGCGCGTGGCTTCGTCCAGTTGAAGCAGGGCTTCCTGCACCGCCTGCTCGCGTTCCTTTCGCAGCAAGGCCTCGTCGGGCGTCTCGCCGGACGACGACGCCTGGTCGGTGGCCACCTCGTCCGACACTTCCAGGCGCGAACTGGCGCGCCGGCCCGCGTCCCGGCATGCGTTGTAGGTGATGGTGGCCAGCCACGGCATGGGATCGCGGTCGGTCTGCAGACTGTCCGCGGCCCGGTGCACCTTGAGGAAGACGTCGTGCGTCAGGTCCTCCGCAGCTTCGCGGCGACCCGTGAGGCGGTATGCGAGGCGATACACGTACGGAAACGACATGTCGAAAAACCGGCCGAGCGCCTCGGGGTCACGCCGTCGCACGCCCTCGAGCACGTCGGCCGGCACACGGGGCCGGTCGTCGCGCATCGATTCCTGGGCATGTTCGTCGTCGCCGCCTGCCCGCATCGGCAACGTCTACCTCCTTAATCAACTACGAATGAGGGGGTCAAAACGCGTCACATGTCGTTGCGGCGAGAGTACCAATTCAGGCGGCGGGCGCCAACGTTCAACTGGGCGGAATCTTCCGGGCGCCGGAAACACGTCGCCGACGAACTCGCGAATCGCTCCGCGGTTCATCGGCAACGTGATGTGAGGCCGGGCGATTCCCTAGTTGGCGGGAATCAGCGGACACTCGAAGGTGCGGAGGACCGGGCCGATGGAGATCTGGTTGGCCGCGACCGCATCGTGAATCTCCTGCGCGCTCATGAACTGTTTGGGCGAGATCGTGAGCCAGTTGATGGCATGGACCTCCCACCGGCCACCCACGAATCCCGGTTCACCCGGCGCGGCTTCAGCCACGTTGATGAGGTTGCCACCGAGCACATAGATGGGCTCGAACCGGCCGTGATTGGGAAGATCATTGGGCGTGGCCACGGTCTTGAACAGCTGGCCACTGGCATAGATCAGCCCTCCCGGAGGGCCCAGTGGGCCCTGTGCCTGGGAAGTCGCCGCCAGCACGAGTGTGGACAGCGCGAGCGAACAGACGAGGATCGAACGTCGGAAAGTCATTGCGCACCTCCTGAAGATGAATAGATCAACCCGGCCGCTGAACGGCGGCGGGCCCTGTGTGAGCAGGGGTTCTTCAGGAGGTACGCGCGAGGTTTCGCGCTGTGACCGTTTTTTCCGCGCCGGAACTACGGCCCCGGTTGCGCCACCGATTCCGTCTCGGTGCGCCGCATTCGTTTGAGGACGAAGGCCACCACCAGCATTCCGAGCACGAGAAAAAAGCCCGGCGCCGAAAACAACCATGTGTGCGCCGAGCCTTCGGGGACGGCGAGAATGCGCTTACCGTACTGCGCAACCAGGATGTCCCGGATCTCCCCGTCGCTCTTACCCTCATTCACCCACGTAGCAATCTGTGCGCGCAGGTCACTCGCCGCCTGCGAGTTGTGCAGCGTCAGGTCCCCGCCATAGCAGCAGGGAGCCATGAAGGAGCTGTACAGTTTCGAGAGCCGGGGATTGCCCGCGCCGTAGCCGGCGTAGGCAATGGATGCAAGCGCCAGCAGGATGGCTGCCGCAACGACCGCTTTCATGAAATGTTCCCTTCATGCGGCCGTTGTCAAATGTATGCTGCCGGTCCTCAGCCTGCCAGTCGCCGCAACACCGTCTGCAGAATGCCCCCGTTGCGGTAGTAGTCGACTTCCACCGGCGTGTCGATGCGCAGCCGGGTCTTGAATTCTTTCGCCGCTCCGCTCGCCGGTTTGGCGGACACGCGGATGGTGGCACCCGGCTTGACCGTGTCGCTGAGATCGAGAATGTCGAAGGTCTCATCGCCTTTGAGACCCAGCGATTCGGCGCTCTCTCCCTCCATGAACTGCAGCGGCAGAATGCCCATGCCGACCAGGTTGCTGCGGTGGATGCGTTCGTAGCTCTCCGCAATCACCACGCGCACACCCAGCAGCGCCGGACCCTTGGCGGCCCAGTCGCGCGATGAGCCCGAGCCGTATTCCTTCCCCGCCATCACCAGCAGCGGCACGCCGGCAGCGATGTACTTTACCGAGGCGTCGTAGATGGTCATCTCCTGGCCGTCCAGGAAGCAGCGCGTCCACGTGCCTTCGGAACCGGGCACGAGCTTGTTGCGCAGGCGGATGTTGGCAAAGGTTCCGCGCATCATCACCTCGTGATTGCCGCGGCGCGACCCGTACGAATTGAAGTCCTTCGGCTGGATGCCGTGCTCCATGAGGTACTTCGCGGCCGGCGACTTCTGCGCGATCGAGCCCGCGGGCGAGATGTGGTCCGTGGTCACGGAGTCGCCCAGCCATGCCAGCGCGCGCGCGCCCTGAATGGGAGCAATGGGCGCCGGTGCGCTGGCCACGTGTTCGAAGAACGACGGCTCGCGCACGTACGTGCTCTTTTCACTCCACTGATACAGGTCGGAGCCGGTCTTTTCGATGGCGTTCCACATGTCGCTGCCCTTGAACACATCCTTGTAGCGCGCGCGGAACGATTTTGCGCTCACCACCTTCGCCACCACGTCACGCACTTCCGCGCGTGTCGGCCAGATATCGCGGAGATAAACCGCGTTGCCTTTGGAATCCGTGCCGATGGCGTCGGTATCCAGGTTGATGTCCATGGTGCCGGCCAGCGCATACGCCACCACCAGCGGCGGGCTGGCCAGGAAGTTGGCCTTGGTCAGCGGATGCACGCGGCCTTCGAAGTTGCGGTTCCCGGAAAGTACCGCTGCCGCCACCAGACCACCCTTTTCGATGGCTGCCGATACCACGTCGGGAATCGGTCCGCTGTTGCCGATGCACGTGGTGCAGCCGTAGCCGACCACTTCGAATCCCAGTTCGTCGAGGTAGTGCTGCAGGCCGCTCTCTTCCAGATATTCGCTGACTACTGCCGAACCGGGAGCCAGCGACGTCTTCACGAAGGGCTTCACGTGCAGTCCGCGCTCAACGGCCTTTTTGGCCACCAGGCCCGCGCCCACCATCACGTAGGGGTTCGAGGTGTTGGTGCACGACGTGATGGCCGCAATCACGGTGGCGCCGTGACCGATGTCGCCGCCGGAATCGCCATCGAGCTTCACGTGCGCGTTGCGCTTGTCGGCGTCGATACCGAAGCCGCCGTCCTTGACCGGTGTCGCCAGCATGCGGCCGAACGCTTCGTGGACGCCGTGCACTGCAATGCGGTCCTGCGGGCGCCTGGGCCCCGCAATCGAGGGCTCCACCGTCGACAGATCCAGTTCGACGACGTCGGAGTATTCGGGTTCGGGCGCATCCGCGCTGAAGAACATCCCCTGCGCCTTCATGTACTCGCCGATGAAGTCCACGTGCGCATCCTCACGGCCGGTGAGGCGGTAGTAGCGCAGCGTCTCGTCGTCCACCGGGAAATAGCCCATGGTGGCACCGTACTCGGGAGACATGTTGCCGATGGTGGCGCGGTCGGGCAGCGCCATCGACGCCAGTCCCGCACCGAAGAACTCCACGAATTTCCCAACCA
>DASRYI010000267.1:0-2451 GCA_035687255.1 Candidatus Krumholzibacteriia bacterium
GCGATGCGGCTCGGAAGACGCGCGCCCGAACCATCGCACGTTGTGCTGAGCGTCATGTTGCCGGAAAGCGAACGTCTCGACGCCGGGAGCGAGAATGACGTGCTCGCGGTTGCGCCGGATGGGAACGCCGTGGCTTTTGCCGCCTCTGCGGGAACGGGAACGCATCACCTGTTTCTCCGGCGCATCGATCGCCCGGATATCACCGAATTGGCCGGCACGGACGAAGCCGCCAACCCATTCTTTTCACCGGATGGTGAGTGGGTTGCCTTCTTCGCGAACCGGCATCTGCTCAAGACCTCCGTGCGCGGCGGCACGCCGGTGGAACTCGCCGACGCCGGGTCGTATCGCGGGGGCACCTGGCTCGACGATGGGTCCATCGTCTACACACCCACCTACGCCTCACCGCTGTACCGCATCAGTGCCAACGGGGGCGAACCGCGCGCGATCACCGCGCTGGACTCGACGCGCAGCGAACGCACGCATCGCTGGCCGTGCGGACTTCCCGGATCGAAATGGGTCGTGTTTACCGTGGGTGTCATGAACAGTCCGGGAGGGTACGACGACGCGACCATCGAAGCCGTCTCGCTCTCCAGCGGCGAGAGACGCGTGCTGGCCCGCGGCGGGTGCGCACGCTATGCGCCCGGCGGACACCTGGTGTTCGCGCGCGGCGGATCGTTGTACGCCATGTCAATCGATCCCGCCGACCCGCGGGGCGGAGCCACGGCCACACCGGTCCTGGACGGCGTGCTCGGAGCGAGGACCAGTGGCATCGCGTTCTTCGACATTGCTCGCAATGGCACGCTGGTGGTTGTGCCCGGACACGAGAGCAGCGCGGAGGCCCGGCTGGTGTGGCGGGACGTTTCGGGTCATACAACTGATGTACCCGGCGAACCCCGCGCCTATCAGTTTTTCGACATCTCCCCGGACGGAAAGAGTGCACTGGCGCAGATCGGTCCGGGCGGTGGCGACGGCGACGTCTTTCTTCTCGATCTGACGCGTGGAACCACAAACCAGATCACATTCAGTGGTCACGATGGAACGCCCATCTGGATGCCGGATGGCCGGCGCATGGTGTGGTCGCGGGTGAACCGCACCGGTACCGAGATCGCGATTCGTAGCGTTGTGGGCGATGATTCCACCCGCGTACTGACGCGCTCGAACCTCCCGCTGGTCAGCAGTGGTGTCTTTCCGGATGGAAGCGCGGCCCTGTATTCGGAGTACGGAAGCGTGGACGCCAACGTATGGGCGGCGCCCATCGCCGGTGGCCCGGTCCGGGCGGTGGTGCAGGAGCCGCACTCGCAGTCGCGGGGCGTGGTGTCGCCGGATGGACACTGGGTTGCCTACGTGACCGATGAGTCCGGTCAACGCGAAGTCTGCGTGCGTCCTGTCGGGCGCAAGGGTGGGCGCACACAGGTCTCACCCAACGGCGGCATCTTGCCGATGTGGGCGCCGGATGGGCATGCACTCTACTATGTAACGGGACGTGGACTTGAAGAAGTAACGCTGGCGGTTCATAGCGGCACGATGGTGGCGGACTCGACCCGGTATCTCTTCGATCTTCCGATGGTCAACAGTGATGGCTCCATCCAGGCCGTCGATATCGATCCGTCGGGAAAACGGTTTCTGGTTCGGACTCCGGTGGGGGAAATCAATGAGCTGCGCGAAATCTCCGTCCAGCTGAACTGGGCGTCCTCGCTCGCAACGCGTGCCCGTGACGGCGAAAAATGACCCTCTCTCCCGGTACGAAACTCGGTCCCTACGAGATCCTCTCGCCGCTCGGCGCGGGCGGAATGGGTGAGGTGTACCGGGCGCACGACTCCCGCCTGGGCCGTGATGTGGCCGTCAAGGTGCTGCCACAGCATCTCTCGTCGAACTCCGAAGTGCGCGCTCGCTTCGAGCGCGAGGCGAAAACGGTGTCGTCGCTGAATCATCCCAACATCTGCGTGCTGCACGACATCGGCCACGACCAGGACACCGACTACCTGGTGATGGAGCTCATCGAGGGCGAGACGCTGGCCGCACGCATTGCGCGCGTGGGTGCGCTTCCCATCGCCGACATCGTGCTCTACGGAACGCAGATTGCGAACGCACTCGAGAAGGCGCACCGCGCGGGCGTGGTGCACCGCGATCTCAAGCCTGGCAACGTGATGGTGACGAAGACGGGCGCCAAGCTCATGGACTTCGGTCTGGCGCGCGGCGCCGGCCTGGCCGGCGCACCGGGAAGCGGCGTCACCATGGCGGCGCTGACACAGTCACCCACGGTGGCCCAGCCACTCACCGCCGAGGGAACCATCGTCGGCACGTTCCAGTACATGGCGCCAGAACAGCTCGAGGGCCGCGACGCCGATACGCGCAGTGACATCTGGGCGCTGGGCTGCGTGCTTTTTGAAATGGCGACGGGCAGGCACGCCTTCGAGGGCAAGAGCCAGGCGTCGCTGATCTCGGCCATCA
>DASRYI010000268.1:0-3862 GCA_035687255.1 Candidatus Krumholzibacteriia bacterium
TGCATCGCGTCGTTGGTTTCGGCGTCATTCAGATTGAAGAACACGTCGCTCACGCGCGTCAGCAGTTCCCCGCTTTCTTCCAGCGCTTCGACGGTGTTGTCAAACGTGGGTGCGGCGGTATTGTCGCGGATCTGCGCCACCTCCACCCGCTGGTCGGCGATGCCCTTCTCGAACGCCGGCATGTAATGCTCGGTGTGGATCCGGTCGAACGGCGGCACGTCCCAGGGCGTGTGGTAGGGCTCGAGGAACGGATTGTCATCGGCGGCCGCGCGGCCGGCCAGGACCGCAAGAGAAAGGAACAACGTCATAACCAGAGCACCCGTTTTCATGTGGAATCTCCTTGGGTTGTGGCGGTAATACGCGCAATCCTAGCGCGAAGTTGCCCCGCGCTGCCACTCCCATCCGGCCCGACGGACGTATGGGTTGTCCGGCGGCCGCGAATACTCGACGGGTCGCGCCGCCCTCCGCCTATGTCGTCCGGTTGCGCAGTGCCCGCAGCGCACCGCCCCACGAATTCACCTGGTCGAGGAGCACGTTGAGCGTTCGGATGTGCCGCTCGGCGGGTTTGAAGGCCGTCCCCTCCCAGTCGGTGTAGTTCGACAGTGCCACCTGCGCACGCGCTACTGCCATCTGCAAACTCGACGCATACAGACGCAGGTGTTCCACCGCACGGACACCTTCGTTGTTGCCGTACCCGACAAAGCCTGCGGCCTTGTCGTTCCATTCCTTATACAGGAAGTCGAGCGCATTCTTGATGGCCGCGCACGGACCGTGATTGTACTCGGGTGTCACGAACACAAACGCGTCGAACGGGGCAATCGTCGCCGACCATGCCTTTGTGTGCGCCTGCGTGTATTCACCGCGCGCAGGCGAAGACGGTTCATCGAACAGGGGCAGGTTGACCTCCTTCAAATCGATCAGCGCATACTCCGCATCGCCGCGCCGCTTCGCCTGCTCGAACACCCACCTGCCCACCGCTTCGCCGCGACGATTGGGTCGCGTGCTCCCGATGATGATGGCAATCTTCAGCACCAGGCTCCCTACTTCGGCGGAATCGCGCCGGCGGCCGGCCAGTCGGTGTCGCCCACGCGCTTGAGATTCATTTCAAAAAACTGCACGGGATCCTTTCCCTGCATCACGCGCTCCCCCACCTCGTGCCAGGTGCCGTCCTTGATGGTGGCCGTGTAGCGAATCGTCATCGGGCCCGCGGGAATCTCCCACATGTATCCATCGGCGGTGGGTGTGACCGTGAAATCCCCGGTGCGGCCCATCGCGTACGAATGCAGTGTGTATTTCTTTGTCGCGGGGTCGAACGAGAGCGTGGCGAAGGCGTTGAACGTCACGGTTCCGTCAGCATCGTAGCCACGTCCCTCCATCACTCTCACCGCACCGTCCAGAAACGGGCCCACGCGTTCGGTCTGGGTAACCTCGTGTCTGCCCGAAGGCAGCAGCGTCCACGCCGGCCCGCGCCACACTCCGTCCAGCATCGACAGAGGCTTCATGGCGTCCTTCTGGGCCGCAATGGCGGCGGGATCGGGCGCCTGCGCGCGCGAGTGCATGGCGGAAAGCGTCGTCACGGCAACGAGCGAGGCACTGATGATCCAGATTGGGAAACGACCAGAACGCACGGGCGACCTCCCGGGTGACCGCGGCGGAATCGCCGCGTGAGGCGGGAGTTTACCGATTGGTGACCACGCGCGTCAATGCGGCGATGGCGGGCGCCGTCAGGCGTGCGTGAGCGCCATGATCGCGTCGCGTTGGGAGGGATACTGTGTGATCAGTGCGCCCCGCTTCCCCACCTCGAAGTCGCGTGGATCGAACCCCGGGGACATGGTGGTTCCCATGAGCGCAAACTTCCCACCCGCCCGGAGCCGGCAGCCCTGCCACACACCACCGGGCACCACCAGTTGCGGACGCATTCCTGCGGCCAGGTCGGTGCCCAATGTCACCGTGCGCGACGTTCCATCGGGAAGGAGCTGCAGCATGTCGACGGGATCGCCGAGGTAGAAATGAAAGATCTCGTCGCCGGGAAGGCGGTGCATGGCGGAAAAGATGTCGTGAGTGAGAAGATAGTAGATGGCCGTGCCGGCACTGCGTTCGCCCGCGGGAGTGCGTGTGCGCTCCGCGCTGCGATGGGTTTCGCGGAAGAATCCGCCTTCGCCCGGCAGCGGCTCGAGTTGCAGGAGACGGCGGATGTCGTCGGCCGAAAACGACACGCCTACCAGCCCGTTGCCCCGTCGAAGAAATCCACCTCGCCGGTTTCCAGCGAATATTCCGCACCCACCACGCGCAACCCTTCCTTTGCGATCAGTTCCTCGAGGATGGACGAACCGTTGCGAAGATGATTGGCGGAGGCGCGCACGTTGGCGCGCACCGCGCCGCGCATCAGTTCACCGGGGTCGTTGCGGTGCGCGGATTCGAGCAGCGGTTCCACCGAGGGACGCACGCGCTCGACAATGGACCGGAGATTGAGCGATTGGTTGGCGGCAGGCTGCCGGAGCTCCTCGAGCGTGGCCGCAATGGCGCCGCACTGGGTGTGCCCGAGCACCACCACCAGGCGCGTCTTGAAGCGCGTCGCCGCGAACTCGACACTCCCCACCTGCGACGGCGCCACGATGTTGCCGGCCACCCGAATCACGAACAGGTCGCCCAGCCCCTGGTCGAAGACCAGTTCCGCGGGGACGCGCGAATCCGAGCACCCCAGCACGATGGCAAACGGTTCCTGCGTTTCCAGCAGGGCCGCGCGCCGCGTGCTGAACGCGGCTTCCACCTTGCGCAGGTCCGCCACAAAGCGGCGGTTCCCCTCGCGCAGGCGATCGAGTGCTTCACGAGCCTGAATCATGATTTGCGGCACGCACGCGTTTCGCAACGCGTGCTACGCCGGCAGGAACGCGGTTTCAGTCCGACTCGGCGGCTTCGATGTGGCCGACGCGATAGTCGCCGTCGTACTCGACGGCCGCCAGCCACAGGTCGAACGCGGCGTTGGGATCGTCGGCCGCCACTTCACCGGGGTTGAACTGGATGCACAGCCATCCGCGGTAGTTCTGTCCCGTGATCTCCGTGGGCGCATCCCCGAGGTCCTGAACCTCCAGAAATCCTTCGTCGAGGGTCCAGGCGTGTGCCGGCCCCAGCCCATGACCGGCCCGGTTCACCAGACTCTCCAGGTCGGACGGGGTCATGCGCGCCTGCAGCCACGGGGCCAGCAGGGCATGCGCTTCGGCAAAATTCTTCTCCACCACACGTTTCGCGAGCGAATCGCAGAGCACTTCACACTTCGTATCCAAACATTCCTCCCAATCGTCCAGAAGACGGCTGCGGCGTGAGTTCCCGGCCATCACGCGGCGTATCGAGGGAAGAGTAGACGAGCGTCTCGCGGGCGGGCAATCAAAATTGTTCGTGGATCAACAGGTTATCGATCGACGGTCAGTTTCTTCATGAAGCGGGCGCTGGTCTGCTGGTAGCCCAGATGCAGGTAGAACGCGTGCGCATCCTGCCGGGCCACGTTGCTGGTGATCTCGAGGAGACCGCAGCCCGCTTCCGTGAACAGGCGCTCCGCTTCGGCCAGCAGCGCGCGGCCCACGCCCCGGCCCCGGTCGGGCTCGTCCACGATGAGAGACGTGACGCGGCCCAGTGGCCGCGGCCGGTGCAGCACCCAGGTCCGGTGCAGCGTTGCTGCCCCCGACAGCGTGCCGTCCGGCCGCACGGCCACCAAGGCCGAGTTGCCCTCCGCCTGCCACGCGTCCCAGCGCGCACCGATCTCCCCCACCGTGGTAGGGTGGCCCAGCGACGTCAGGAGACGCGAGAGCTCGGGGGCGTCCTGCGGAGTGGCAAAGCGGATCACGGCCATCAGTCGATGATCGAA
>DASRYI010000269.1:0-6190 GCA_035687255.1 Candidatus Krumholzibacteriia bacterium
GATCCAGCAGGTGACGTTTGGCAACGCGGGTGAGGTGCTGCTGGCCACGCGGCGGGGCGGCGTGGGCGTGCTGACCACCTCGGGTGGCTATGCCATCACGCGCCGCGACTCGCTGATCGACGACAACATCTACGACATTCTCGAACGCCCGGGCCGTCCGCGACTGTACGCGTGCGGTGCGGGGTTGTGCGCGCAGGTGGACGACACCACCATGGTGTCGTTCCAGGCGGGCGCGGGTTTGCCGCGCGGCGAAGCGCAGCAGGTCGTGGGAGATGCACAGACCGCGTACGTGCGCGTCGCGTGCCGCGGCATCTTTCAGTTCGACGGAAGACACGCCAGCGCCGTCGACGCACCCGGCGGCGTGTCCTTTGTGGACGCCATGTCCATTTCCCTCGGACCCGATCACGCGTTGTGGGTGGCGGGACCGGACTGGGTGGTCGTGCGCCGCAATGGCAAATGGCTGAAGGTGGAGACGCCGGCGCGACCCGGCGCACGCTGGCACACGATTGTGGCCGACGGCGCCGGCGCATTCGTGGGCTCGTCCGACGGCGTGGTCTTTGCTCTCAATCGCGGTACGCAGTTCAATGTGTCGCTCGGCGACGGGCTCCCCGGCGCGGATGTGGCCTCGTTGCGGCCGGATGGCAATGGTTCCGCGTGGTTTGTCAGCGGCGGACGCGTGGTGAGCGCCAGCGCGACGGCACAGCGTGTCGCGGTAGAAAAGGCGCCGCTGGATGCGGAAGCGGTCGAAATCTCGCCGGCCGGCGGGCTGGTGGTTGCCGGCCGTTGGACGGTGAGCCGTAAGAACGACGCGGGCTGGGCGGATATGTCACCCGACATCGACGAGCCCGACATGGCCTTTGCCTCCGTGTTCGTCGACCGGCAGAACATGGTGTGGGTGGGTGCGCGTTCGGGCGCGTTGTACCGCTACGACGGCGAAATCTGGCTGCGGTACGCGGAGCCGAATGTCAGCACCGGCCCGCTGCGCGACGTGCGCGCGTTTCGCGCCAGCGACGTGGTGTTGCTGGGCAGCACACCGGCGCAGTGCGTGAACGGCAGCTGGTCGCGCTTCTCGAGCTGGGACTCGACCGCGACCGTCGTCGACCTGGCCACCGACAGCAACGGCGACTGGTTTGCGGCGACCAGTGATCGCGTGTTTCGCTACGACGCAGCGCACGGCGCGTGGCAGTCGGTCGGCGTCGACGGAGCCAGTGCATCCGCGCGCGCGACATGGAAGACACCCGCGCCCATCACGGCGCTCAGCTTCGACGACGCGGGTCGGATGTTCGTGGGGACCACGGACGGGTTCGGCTGTATCACCCGGGGCCAGGCGCGCTGGTGGAACGCCGGGGACGGAATCGGCGGCGAGCGGGTCCGCGACCTCGCCACCGACGGCACCACCCTGTGGGTGGGCTACGGCGAGGACGGCATGACGGCCATTCCGCTGGCTGAACTTCGCTAGAAACGCCTTTGGCGGCCAAAAACGCGTGTGCTAGTATCCCGGAATTACCCCGGAAACAAACGGATGGAGGATTTTCTCAACGCTCATTGATAACGACTCCGAGTTCCTGGAATTTTGGCGCGATTCATCTCGCGCACGACATCGCCGGAGACCCGGCAAGGGAGTTGATCATCAATGTGGCCCTGTCCGTTCCGGGCGTATCTCGCCCTTGATTTCTTCACTGTCAGCGGTTGCCGCGATCACGTGGCCTTATCGGACGCACCCGGCGTCCGCTGCGCCGCGGCGTAACCACGGATCACACCCATGGTTTTCTTCTTTCGAACTCTGATTCAGTGGCGGAAGTTCATCCTGCTCGGCGGTCTCGGTGGGGCGGTCATTCTGACCATCGTCAGCTTCCTGCTGCCGTCGTGGTACACGACCACCACCACCATCTTTCCGCCCGAGGGCACCAGTCTGTCGCCGTACGCGGCCATCATGGAGCAGCTGTCGTCACCGCTGTTGGGACCGCTGGGGCAGGGGGTCGCACCCGGCACCCTCTACATCGAGATGCTCAAGAGCCGCACGGTGTGCGAGCAGGTGATCAAAGAGTTCGATCTGATGAAGCGCTACAAGGTGAAGCGCATGGAAGAAGCCATCGACGGCCTGCATTCCCACCTGGGGTTCACGCTGCTCGATAACGGCCTGCTGATCATGACGCTCGAGGATCATGACCCGCAACGCGCGGCGGACATGGCCAACCGCATGGTGCAACTGCTCGATCAGACCACGCGCCGGCTCAAGGAAACCAGCGCCGCGCGCACCGCGGAGTTCGTACACACGCAGTTGCAGGAACGGGAGAAGACGCTCGCGCAGGCGGAGGACAGCCTCAAGGTATTCCAGCAGCAGCACAACCTGGTGGATCTCGACGAGCAGATGAAGTCCGCCGTGGACATCGTCACGCAGCTCTCGTCGCGCGCCTACGCGCTCGAGACCGAACTGCGCATCATGGCCCACTACACCTCGACCAACTCCGAGGAGTACCAGCGCAAACAGACCGAGTACAACGAGGTCATCAGCCAGCTCAGCAAGCTCAAGGCGAAATCCGGCAATGGCAGCGATCGTGACATGGTGCGGTCGTTCATTCCGTCGCTGCACGACGTGCCCGACGTTGCGCTGCAGTACGTGCGCCTGCGCCGCCAGGTGGACGTGGAGAACACCGTCTTCACCATGTTGAGCAGTGAATACGAAAAGGCGCGCATCGAGGAGGCCCGCGACACGCCGGTGGTGCAGATTCTCGACCCCGCCGAGAAGCCCAGCATGCGCAGCCGTCCCAAACGCAAGCTCATGGCCCTGGTGGGCGGGCTCATCGGGCTGGGATGGAGCAGCCTGGTGGCGCTGTTCCGCACCGCCTGGAACGAGAACATGGGTCACACCATGGCCGTGCGCGAACTGACCGATCCGCTGGCCCGCGATTTCTCCCGCCTGCGGCGGCGCCGCAAGCAGCCGTGAACGCCGCCTCACCCCCTTCGGTATCGCGCCGGGAACAGACGCTGCTGGGCGCCATCGTGATGGCGCCCCTGGTGGTCTTCCTCGTGGTCCGCGTTTTCGGGTACATGCGCTTTCTGAAACTGGGGTTGATGGGGATGGGCGCACTCGCGGTCGGCGTTGTGCTCCTGCTGCGGCCGCGCTGGGGACTGTGGGCGCTGGTGTTCTACGTGTACGCGGGTCTGGGTTTCTATTTTCCCTTCAACGTGGCGGGGCTGATCACGGTGGTGGTGACCGCGGTGGTACTGCTGGATCTCGTGATGGGAGGCGACAACCACATCACCGATCCGCTCTTCTGGTACGCCAACGGTGTCTTCATGCTGATCGCCATCGGGTCCATGATCTTCGCGCAGAGCCCGAAGATTGCGCTGGTCACACTGTGGAGCTACGTCAAGATGCTGGCCCTGACGCTGCTCACCGTGCAGCTGGTGCGTACTCCCGCGCAGTTGCGCACACTCATGTACGTGATGTTTGCCGGCGGCATCGCCACGGTGGTGCTGGGCGTTCTCAATATTCTGCTGGGCATTCAGTCCGTGGCCGACAGCTATATTCACGGCAGCGAATACATGCTGCGGTTCATGTCAACGCACGGAAATCCCAACCGCGCGGCCGCGTACATGTGCACCACGCTGCCAATGGGGATCTTCGCCATCCGCCACGCGCGGCGCTGGCTCAAGCCGGTTTGGATTGCGGGCGTGCTGGTCATGCTGGTGGCCATCTATTCCACGTATTCGCGCAGCGTTGCCTTTCCGCTGGCGACCATCATGCTGGCGGTGCTGGTCCGTGAGGTGCGGCGCCGGCGCTCGTATCTCATGCTGGCCGCGGTGCTCGCGATGGGCGTGGTTTTGACGCCGCACAGCTACTGGGAGCGCGTGCTGGGTCTGCGCCAGGCCTTCGAGACCACCACCCAGGACTGGTCGGTATACGTCCGTTTGCTGGCGTTGCACACCGGGTGGGACCTCTTTCTTCATCATCCGTTGACGGGCATCGGCATTGGCAATTTCATCGTCACCTCGGCCTACAAGCTGTTCTACCGTCTCGTGACCCATAATTCATACCTCGAGATCCTGGTGGGGACGGGCGTGTTCGGACTGCTGAGTTTCCTCTTTGTCATGCTCTCCGGTTTCCGCCACAGCCTCTCCGGCGCCCGGACGAGCTGGAAACGGCAGCCGGAATGGCTGCGTTCAGCCTGCTTTTACTGCGCCCTGTCCTCGATCTCCATCTGGATGAGCTCGTTTTTCGGCACCATGCCGTTCCGCCATCCCTTCTGGATCCCCATCGCCATTGGCCTGGTGATCCGGAATCTGCTGAACGAGGAGCGGGGCGATTCCGCCGCCGACCTCACTCCCGCCACCCCGTAACCGGCGTCCGGTTTTCCGCATGAAAACGCCGGGAACCTGCCCGGCGAAGGCTGCGTACAATTCAACAAGCCGCACCGATACCGCCCGGCGGACCCGGGCGATCCGGAAGCGGCCACGAAGGAGACACAGCCATGAACATACAAACGGGAAACTGGAAGAAGACGCGTTGGGCGTGGGCGATCATCACGGTGGTCGCGGTTGTCGCCATCGCGGGGGCCGCGGTGGCCAAGGAAAAGGGCAGACAGGCCAAAGAGAAGACCGCGGTGGAGAAACCGGACGGCGCAACCGGCAACGGATATCTCGGCGTCTACATGCAGGAGCTGACGACCGACGTGCGCAAGGGACTCGACCTCAAGGTCGATCGGGGCGTGCTGGTGAGCGGGGTCGAGGACGACGCGCCCGCCGCGAAGGCCGGCATCGAAGAGGGTGACGTGATCGTCGGCTTCAACGGCAAGAAGGTATCCTCACCGGAGGATCTGCGGGCCGCGGTACGCGCTGTGGATCCGGGCCAGGAGGCGCGTCTTGAAGTGATTCACGACGGCAAGTCGCGCACGGTGACCGTCACCGTGGGCGAGCAGCCCGATTCGATCCGCTGGCACTCCAACCACTGGAACTCGGACGAGGATTTCACACCGGCGCCGTTTGGGCGCGGCTTCACCATGATGATGGGGCCGCGGCTGGGCGTTCAGGTGCACGAACTCGATGACAACGGACTGGCGTCATATTTCGGCGCCAAGAAGGGTGAAGGCCTGCTGGTTCTGTCCGTCGACGACGAGTCGGTGGCGGGCAAGGCCGGCGTGCAGCCCGGTGACATCATCAGCAAGGTCGGCAACGACAAGATCGAGGACAGCGGCGATGTGCGCAACGCGCTGCGCGATTACAAGGAAGGCGATCAGTTCGACATCACCGTGCTGCGTCACGGAAAGACGCAGTCGTTGAAGGCCACCATGGACGTTCCGGATAACGACTATGCCTTCCGGATGCCCAACAATTTTCACTGGCACGGCAACATGATGGCGCCGCCGGCCCCGCGTGCGCCCCGTGCGCCGCGCGCCTGGACCAACGACGACCGCGAGGATCTGCGCCGCGAACTGAACGATCTCAAGGACCAGATTCAGGAGCTGAAGGAGCAGCTCAAGGATCGCAACGACGGCTAGCGCCGGCGTAGCGAACAGGTGCGAATACGCGAAACCCACTGCATTCCACCTCTCCAATGATCGGGCGTCTCACCACCGGCGAGACGCCCGAATCATTTGGGGGCTGGAACCAGCTGCGCGTACACCGCCAGCAGTTGCTCGCGCACGCGTCCGGGCGAGTACTCGTCGCGGACGAAGCGCGGGCCTTCAAGGCGCGCCGATGCCTGCAGCGCGGGCGATGTGAGCGCGCGCGCGATGGCGTCCGCCAGAGCGGCGGCCGACGCATCCGCGGCCAGTACGCCGGTGATCCCGTCCTGGACAATGCGGGGAAGATCCCCGGCGCGCACGGCGACCACGGGAATACCCCGCGCCATCGCTTCCAGGGCCACGTTGGGGAGCCCCTCGTACGTGGATGCCACCGCCAGACAGTCGAAGTCCAGCATGCGCGTGGTGGCATCGTCGAGAGCGCCGGCAAACTCGACGTGTTCCGCCACGCCGGCCGCGTGCGCGCGTGCTTCGAGCGCATCCCGTTCCGGCCCGTCGCCGACCACCACCAGACGGGCATGGGGAAGGGAGTGGCGCACCGCCGCCAGCGCGTCGATAACGACGTCGAAACGCTTGATGTCCACGAGCCGTCCCACCACGCCGATCACGCCCGGTTGCGGACGCACGGGAGCGGGGGATGCGGGCACGTCCACGATATTGGCGAC
>DASRYI010000270.1:0-6325 GCA_035687255.1 Candidatus Krumholzibacteriia bacterium
CTTCTGCGCGAATGCGCTGAAAAACCGTCCCGACATCATGGCCGCCAGACCGACGCACGTGCCGGCAATCATGTCGCTCCCGTATGTCCGGTGGCTGTGTCCGCTGCAACCCGAATTGAAGTATGACCCCGAATTGCTGTCCGGAAGCGACTCCGTGAAGCTTTCCGTCAGGCCGCTCGTAGGGGCGCACGACTATTGCCGGCGCGATCTCGATCGATGCGGGGCGCGGTCGCAGTATCAATGGGTTACCTATCTGGCGACCATGCCGGCGGAATCGGTCCGCTGTGTTGCCAGCCTGTGGTGGGTGCTCGGGATAGAGCGTTACTCGGAACCCATCGAGGACTGATCCCCCCCCTTGACCCCCGGCGCGATATCCCCTATAGTCACCGCCGGTTAGTTTCCATAGTTCACGCCGAAACTTCTCTACCCGGTTGCCGGCTTCGCCGCTGCCGCCGGGTCATTAGTCCACAGGGAGGTATCCATGAGGAGTTACGAGTGTGCCGTGGTGTTGCATCCGGCCGTCACTGAGGACGGTCTGAAGGCAAGCACGGCCAAGTATGTTGATGTCATTGCCCGCTCCGGCGGGGAGATTACGCGCGTCGAGACGTGGGGGAAGCGCCGGCTTGCCTACGAAATCATGCGCCAGCCCGAAGGTCACTACTACTTCTACAAGTTTCGCGGCGCCAACCAGCTGCTCGACGAACTCGGTCGCCAGCTGCGCATTGACGAACAGGTGCTGCGTCACATGATTACGCGCGACGAGCAGGCCAGCGGTACCGAGGAGACGCTGGAGCCGGGCACGATCGAAGCCGTCATGCGCCATCCGGAGCGCGAGGCACGTGAGGAGGTGGAGCACCGTGGCGAGAGGTACGAGAGACACGAAAGGGAAGAAAGGCGATAAGCGGGAAAAACGCGAGAAGCGCCCGCTGCGCAAGAAGAAGTGCAAGTTCTGTCTCGATCGCGTGACGTTCCTGGACTACAAGGACGAGCGTCGCCTGCGTCGTTTCATGACCGATCGCGGCAAGATTGCGCCGCGTCGCATCACCGGAACCTGCGCCAAACACCAGCGCATGCTTGCCATGGCGGTCAAGCGCGCGCGTCTGATCGCACTCGTGCCGTACGTGCGCGAGTACTACCGCTAGGCGCGAGGGAGGGTTCATTATGGAAGTCATTCTGCTCGACAGCGTGTACAAGCTGGGCGATCGCGGCCAGGTCGTGAAAGTGAAGCCCGGGTACGCGCGCAACTATCTCTTCCCGCGCCGGCTGGCGCTCCCGGCCACCGAGGGCAACCGCCGCGTGTTCCAGGAGAACGAACGCCACCTGATCAAGCGGGACATCGAAGCCGCCCAGGGGGCGCGCGAGCGCGCGGCCAAACTGGGCGATCTGTCGGTGTCGATCACGGTGCAGGTGGGCGACGAGGACAAACTGTACGGCTCGGTGACGAGCCTCGACATTGTGCGCAAGCTCGGAGAACAGGGCCATGAGATCGACCGGCGCGAAGTGATGCTGGACGAACCCATCAAGGCCCTGGGTGAATACACGGTGGACGTGCGCCTGCACCGCGATGTGACGGTGCCCGTCAAAGTCCAGGTGGTGAAGGAGTAGCGTCGTGCTGGTCGTGATCATGGCCGGTGGTGTCGGGGAGCGCTTCTGGCCCTCCAGCCGCCGCCTTCGGCCCAAGCAGTTGCTCGACCTCACCGGTCGCGGCAGCATGCTGCGTCTCACGATCGAACGCATCGGAGATCTCGCCCGCCCGGACGAGATCTACATCTTCACCAACCGCGACCAGCGCGAGGCGGTGCTGGGTGAAGCGCATGGCCTGGTTCCCGACGACCACGTGATCGGCGAACCGGAGGTGCGCAACACCGCGCCCTGCATCGGCCTGGCGGCGGTGGTGGCGGAGCGGGCCCACGGCAGCCAGCCCATGCTGGTGCTTCCCGCCGACCACATCGTGGAGCCCGCCGGGCGGTTTCGGGACCTGGTGCGCGCCGGGGCGAAGTTCGTCTCCGACCACGGTGCGCTGCTGACCTTCGGGATCGTGCCCACGCGGCCCGAAACCGGCTACGGCTACATCCGGCCCGGTGCCGGGTGGGGGCAGGAGGGAGATGCGGAGGTGCGGCGCGCCGAGGCTTTCCTCGAGAAACCGACTCCGGAGCGAGCCCGGGCGCTGGTGGAATCCGGCTGCCTGTGGAACAGCGGCATGTTCCTGTGGCGGACGGACACGCTGCTCGAGGGCCTGGGCCGCCATCAGCCCCAGCTGCGCGCGGTGCTGGCGCGGATAGCCGCCGCACTCGGAACGCGCCCCCTCGACGAGGTGTTGAATGAGGAGTATGGCCGGGCCCCGGCCATCTCCATCGATTACGGTCTGATGGAGAAGGCGGACAACGTGGCTGTGATGCGGGCCGACTTCACCTGGAACGACGTGGGAAGCTGGGAATTCGTGCGCGACGTGCACGACGCCGACCCCGACGGGAATGTGCTCGTGGGCGAGCACGTCACCATCGATGCGGCCGGCAATACCGTGGTGTCCCGCGACCGGCTGGTAGGCCTGGTGGGAGTCGATGACCTGGTGGTTGTGGACGCCGGCGATGCGATTCTGGTATGCCGGCGCGACCGCGCGCAGGACGTTCGCAAAATTGTCGCCGAGCTCAAACGGCGGGGACGAAACGATCTGGTATGACGGAGGTTTCCTGAGATGAGAAAGACCCTGGTTCTGGCGGTTGCGCTGGCTCTCATTGTCGCCGCCGGGTGCGAGAAGAAAGCGAAGAAAGTGACGGTCACCGTTCCCGTCGAGAAACTGGCGGGGAGCGTCAACGACTGGCAGCTCACCCGGGAGCAGGTGGAAACCGTGTTGCGCCGCATGCCCGACGCGGAGCGCACCAAGTACAGCACACCGGAGGGCATGGCCAAACTCACCCAGCGCTTGATGCAGGAACAGATGGCCTACCAGGAAGCCCTGAAGCTCAAGCTCGAGAAGCGCGAGGACATCGCGAAGCAGATCGAACAGGCCACGCGCGACATTCTGGTTTCCAAGTACATCGAAGAGTACGTCGACTCCAAGGCGCGTCCCAGCGACGAGGAGATGCACGAGTACTACGAGAGCCACCAGGACCGCTACACCAAGCTGGCGCAGATCCGCGCGCAGCACATCTTTTCCAAGGACAAGGCGAAGCTGGAGGACATCAAGTCGCGCATCGTCGATGGCGGCGAGAAGTTCACCACGCTGGCACAGACGTACTCCGAGGACGGCCTCACCAAGGCCAGCGGAGGCGATCTGGGCTTCTTCAATCCGGGCGGCTACATCAAGTCGGTCGGTTTCTCACAGACCTTCAGCGATCAGGTCGCCGTGATGGAGCCGGGCAAGATCTACGGGCCCATCAAGTGGGAGCAGGGCTACTCGCTGGTGCGCGTCAACGAGAAGACGCCCGCGCAGGTCGTTCCCTACGAGGATGTGCGTGACGACATCGCCAAGACGCTGGCGGCAACCAAGCTGGACGAGGTGCGCGACGCCCAGTTCGCAGAGGTCGAAAAGAACTACAAGACCCACAACTACCTGCAGGAGAGCTTCGACAAGACGCAGCGCGGCCCGCAGGAGCTGTTTGATTATGCGCAGAACAGCTCGGATCCGCAGCAGCGCATCGATGCGTTCCAGAAGATCGTGGACAAGTACCCCGAGGACAAGGTTGCGCCCCAGGCCATGTTCATGATTGGGTTCGTGTATGCCGAGGAGCTCAAGGACGCCGCCATGGCCGACAAGACGTTCACGGCCCTGATCGAGAAGTATCCGGACAACGAGATGGCCCAGACGGCGCGTTGGATGCTGGACAATCTGGACAAACCGCTGCCGAAGTTCCAGGATCTGGACGACCTGAACCACCAGATCGAGCAGAAGAAGTCGAAATAGGCGCGGGATGTCGTCGGACAGTCAGTTCGTGCAGGTGACGGTGAGGGGTATGGCGCGCGATCCGCGCGACAATCCGGTGGTGCTCCTCAAGAGCGACGAAGGTGAGGATGTGCTGCCCATCTGGATCGGCCCCGCCGAAGCGATGGCCATCGAGATGCAGCTCAAGGGGAGTCATTTCGAACGTCCGTTGACGCACGATCTGCTGCGCACGATGATTGAGAACCTGGGCGCGACGGTGGTGAAGGTGGCGATCACGGATCTGCGCGAAGGCACGTTCTTCGCGAAGATTCACCTGCAGCGCGGTGACGATGTGCTGGTGGTGGACGCCCGTCCCAGCGACTCGGTGGCGCTGGCGCTCAAGTGCAATGCGCCGATTCTGGTGGCGCGCGATGTGTTCAGCGCGCACAAGCGCTCGCTGCAACCCGATGCCGGCTCATCGCCGGGCGGCGACGATGAACTGCGCCGCTATCTCAAGGACCTCGATCCGGGAGAGTTTTGATGCCGCATTCCACCCCACGCCGCATGGCGGCCCTGGTTGCCGGACTGTTACTCGTCGCGGGCTGTGCGGGGATGAGCGGGCGGGGTGGAAACTACGGCCCCAGCGAGCAGGCGCGGGCGGGAGAACTCTTCACCCAGTTGCAGGCCGACGTGGCCGCCGGCAAGCAGGACGAGGCGGCGCGCGGCGCCAACGAGATCATCAATACTTATCCGCGTTTCGGGCAGATCGACGAAGTGTATTTTCTCGCCGGACAGACGGCGGACGCCCAGGCGCACCCCGCGCAGGCGGCCACCTACTACGACCACCTCGCGACCACGTATCCCGCCAGCTCGTTCCGCGCCCGGGCCCTGGCGGCCGCGGCCTCCGACTACGCGAAGCTCAACGACCCCGTGCGCGAAGCGGACCGGCTGCTGTCGCTGGAGAAGACCCCGCTCGATGAGAAGACGCGCGAGACCAACCAGCGCCGTGTGCGTGTCATCGCGCAGGAGCAGCTCACACCGGCGCAGCTCGAGGAGCTTTCGCACAAGTACCCGGACACCGGCCTGGCGCGTGACGCCATGCTGCGCAAGGCGCGCACGGCCTACGCCAACGGCGACTACGATCTCAGCTACCAGCTGGTGTCATCCTACCTGGAACAGGAGCCGCACGGTGACAGCACCGAGGACGCGCAACGGCTGATGGAAAACGCCGCCGAACGGCGGCAGACCCCGCCGCCGGGTCCGGCGACGCGGGTCAGCCCCGATCGCCTGGGGCTCGTGTTTCCGCAGACGGGGTCGCTCGCGCTCTACGGCCGGCTCTTCGAACAGGGCGCGAAGGCCGCGATCGACGAATACAATGAGAAGGCCACGCGCCACGTCACCCTGGCCGAAGCGGATTCGCGCGGTGGCGCCGTGGACGGCGTGAAAGCGGTACGCAAACTGGTGGTCGAGGACGGCGTGATGGCGGTGGTGGGCGACGTATTCACGCTGCCGGCGATAGCGAGCGCCATCGAATGCAACGCGTGGCGCACTCCCATCGTTTCGCCGGTGGTTTCTTCCGACGATCTGGTGGAGATCGGCGCGTGGGTGTTCCAGACGCGGCCCGCCGATACCATCGAGGCCACCGCCATTGCCGAAGTGGCGGTGAAGAAGCTGGGGCACACCAATTTTGCCGTGCTCTCGCCGGCGCGCGGTGACCGCTTTGCGACCGCCGAGTTCTTCGCCGACGAGATCAAGCGCCTGGGCGGACAGGTGACGGCGCGCGAGCGCTTCGCCGAGGGCGCCACCGACTTCAAGGAGCAGCTGCAGCGCATTCGCGACGCGGCGCCGGACGCGGTGTTCGCGATTGGAAGCGTGGAAGAACTGCTGCAGATTCTCCCGCAGACAAAATTCTTCGACCTGCAGGCGCAGCTGTTTGGTACCAGCCTGTGGAACTCCGACAAGCTGCTGCGTCTGACCCGCGATGAGTTGGAAGGTGCGATCTTTCCCGCCGAATCCCAGTACGGCGCCACAGCGGCCAGCGACAAGGCACTGCGCGACCGTATCGTGGGAGCGGGTGCCACCGACGTGAGCCCGGTCGCCGCGGCCGCATACTACGGAACGCGGGCCGTTCTGGAAGCGGTCGCGTCCGGTGCGACCTCACGCGAAGACGTGCGTACCTACCTCGACGCGCACCTGCGCGGTGATGCCGAGACGCGGCGCGCGCGCGCCGCCGCGCTGCCGCTGGTGCGTGTGCACAACGGCGCCCTCGAACCCTACTCTCCCTGACGCTCGCATCGCGCGGTTGGGCCCGGGTCCTCTAGTCGTTCATCCGGAACTTGATCACGAACTTGATCCACATTGTCGTGGGTTCGCCGTTCACAATGGGCGGTTGGAACTCGAACTGGCGCACGGCCTCGAGCGCCGACTGCTGAAAGCTCACCGGACCGACCAGGTCGAGCACGT
>DASRYI010000271.1:0-2232 GCA_035687255.1 Candidatus Krumholzibacteriia bacterium
CCGACGAAGTGGCGCCTTCGAGCCAGGAGAAGTATCTGAAAGTCTTCAACATGTACGTTCCGTTGTTCGCCAAACTCTCGCCCGAGACCAGCCAGAAGCTGCGCACAGGCAACTACGAGAGAATCTTCGACAAGGCGCGCAAGGATGTGCGTGCGTGGGAAAAGGCGAACCTGAAGTAGGCGCAGGATGCGCGGAGGACAAATCGTGAGAACCCATCCCTTCCCGTGGCGGTCCCATTTGCTGCTGATCACCACCCTCGCGCTTGCCACGGGGGCATGCAGCAAGAACAAGGAAACCGCCGCCCCCCCTCCGACACCGGTGACGGTGGCGACCGCGCGCTCGGAAGACGTTCCTCTGAGCCGGGAATGGGTGGGACAGACGATGGGTGCCGTCGACATCGAGATCCGCGCCCGGGTGCCGGGATGGCTCAACGGGATTCACTTCAAGGAAGGCACCGAGGTCAAGAAGGGGGCGCTCCTCTATACCATCGACACCACCGAGCTCGAGCAGACCGTCAACGAAGCGAAAGCCAAACTGGCCCAGGCCAAAACACTGCTCGCGCGCGCCGAGTCCGACGTCAACCGCTACAAGCCGTTGGCCGCGGCCGGCGCCGTCAGCCAGCGCGACCTCGAAGACGCCGTGGCCATGTACGACGCGCGCAAGAGCGAGGTGGAAGCGGCGCAGGCGGCGTTGCGGCTGGCCGAGGTCAACCTCGGCTACGCCACCATCACCGCGCCCGTCGACGGATTGATCGGCATTTCCGCGGCGCGCGTGGGCGACTACGTGGGCCGTCCACCCAACCCGGTCATCCTCAACACCATCTCGCGCGTCGACTCCATCCATGTTCGTTTCTCCATCACCGAGCAGGAGTACATGGAGCTGGTGCGCCGGCGGCAGGCGGAACCGGAGGCACAACAGCAGCCCCGCGAGCTCGAGATGATCTTTGCCGACGGGAGCGTCTATCCGTACAAGGGCCGCTTCGTCTATGCGCAGCGGCAGGTCGATGCCGCCACCGGCACGCTCCAGCTGGAAGCGTCGTTCCCCAACCCCGAACGGACGGTGCGTCCGGGACAGTTCGCAAAGATCCGCACCATCGCAGAGGAGCGCAAGAACGCCGTCGTGATTCCGTCGCGCGCCATCATCGACCTGCAGGGGCAGAAGATGGTGTACTGCGTCGGCGACAGCAACAAGGTGGCGATGCGACGCGTGGTCGTCGGTCCGCAGGCCGGCAATCAGACCGTGATCAATCAGGGCGTTGCCGCCGGTGACCGCGTGATCGTCGAGGGCATGCAGAAGGTGCGGCCGGATGCGGTGGTTGCGCCCACCGAAGCCAGGACCGATTCGGCCGCTGCCGGCGCCACCCACTGATCCATGTCGAAGTTCTTCGTCAGACGCCCCATCGTGGCGATGGTCATCTCCATCGTCCTGGTTCTCGTCGGACTGATCGTGATGCGTGGCCTGCCCATCTCGCAGTTCCCCGACATCGTTCCCCCCATGATCAACGTGACCACCACCTACGTGGGCGCTTCCGCGCTCGACGTGGAGCAGTCGGTGGCCACACCGCTCGAGCAGCAGGTCAACGGCGTCGAGAACAGCATCTACATGAAGTCGATCAACGCCAACGACGGCACCATGATGTTGCAGGTGTCTTTCGACGTGGGATCGAATCTCGACATGTCCAACGTGCTCACGCAGAACCGCGTATCACAGGCGCAGGCGTCGCTGCCGTCGGCGGTCAAGAACTACGGCGTCATTGTGAAGAAGTCGCTGGTGTTCCCGTTGTTGCTGGTGACGCTCAAGTCGCCCAACGGCTCCTACGACAACAACTTTCTCAGCAACTACGCCGCCATCAACATCAACGACCGCCTGAGCCGCATCAAGGGCGTCGGCGACGTGAAGCTCTTCGGCGGCAGCGACTATGCGATGCGCATCTGGATCAAACCCGATCTGATCGCGCGCCTCGGCATCACCGTGCCCGACATCGTGCGCGCGACGCAGGAGCAGAACGTCATCAGCCCGGCGGGACAGATCGGCGCGCCGCCCGCCCCTCCGGGCACCGACTTCACGTACACGGTGCGCACCCAGGGCCGCCTCATGAACGAGGAGGAGTTCGGCAAGATCGTGCTGCGCACCAACCCGGACGGATCGCAGGTGCGCCTGCGCGACGTGGCGCGCATCGAGCTGGGCACGCTGCTCTACAACCAGGTCGGGCGCAATAACGGCAAACCGGCC
>DASRYI010000272.1:0-2522 GCA_035687255.1 Candidatus Krumholzibacteriia bacterium
ACCGCCATTGGCAAGTTGCAGAAGGAAAAAACTGCCCTGGAAAAGGAGCGCCAGCAGTGGTCGGCGCAACGGGAAATATGGGCCTCGGAAAAGACCGCACTCGAGGCGCAAGTCAAAGAATCCAAAGACAAATGGCTGCGCTCAGCCGCCGAATTTGAAAACTACCGCAAGCGTACCGCGAAGGAATGGGAATTGCTTAAGCAGCAGGCGAGGACCGAGGTCATTCTCGACGTTCTGAATTCGTTGGATGATTTCGAGCGGGCGTTTGCGGTGGTGGAGCCGGGGGATGAGAACGATTTCGTAACAGGGATTCGTCTCATCTACACCAACCTGGTTCAGGCCCTCCAGAAGATGGGCGTCACGGAAGTGGACGCGCTCCACCAGCCCTTCGATCCGGCGCTGCACATGGCGATCGGACAGATCGAAACCACCGAGGTCGCATCCGGCCGGGTGGCGCAGGTGCTGACGAAGGGTTACAGCCTCAACGGAACTGTCATCCGTCCCGCACACGTCATCGTTGCAAAGTAGCAACGACACCGGATTCAGAAACTAAGGTTTGCACGGCGCGCCGTGCGCGCGTTCCCACCCGGAACGCCCGCAACGGCGCCGCCCGTGCGGGGAAACTCATCTCGTGGTCAAGGAGCCGGATGATGTCGAAGGTCATTGGAATCGATCTGGGAACCACCAACTCGTGCATCGCCTTCGTTCAGGACGGTGAACCCACCGTCGTGACGACACCGGAGGGCCTGCGCACGACGCCCTCGGTGGTTGCCTTCGCGAAGAACGGCGAGCGCCTGGTGGGGCACATCGCCAAGCGCCAGGCCATCACCAATCCGACCCAGACCATCTACTCGGTGAAGCGCTTCATGGGCACGCGCTACGAGGAAGTCGGCGGCGAAGCCGAACACGTGTCCTACGCGGTCGAGGCGGGCAAGAACGGCGAAGTGATCATCCGGGTCAAGGAACACTCGCTGCGCCCCGAAGAGATCTCGGCCATGATTCTGCAGACACTCAAGCGCACCGCCGAGGAATTCCTCGGCGAAACCGTCGACAAGGCCGTGATTACGGTGCCGGCGTACTTCAACGACGCCCAGCGCCAGGCCACCAAGGACGCCGGCCGCATTGCCGGCCTCGAGGTGCTGCGCATCATCAACGAACCGACCGCGGCGGCGCTGGCCTACGGCCTGGACCCCGCGAAGACCGGAATCACCGCGGTGTACGACCTCGGTGGCGGCACCTTCGACGTGTCGATTCTCGAACTCTCGGACGGTGTGTTCCAGGTCAAGTCGACGTCGGGTGACACGCACCTGGGCGGCGACGACTTCGATCACAAGATCATGGACTGGGTGGTGGAGGAGTTTCAGATGCAGTGCGGTCTCGACATCTCGAATGACAAGATGGCGATGCAGCGCCTGCGCGACGCGGCGGAGAAGGCCAAGTGCGAACTGTCCACCACGCTGGAAACCACCATCAATCTGCCGTTCCTCGCGGCCGATGACACCGGCCCCAAGCACCTCGAACTGCAACTGACGCGCGCGAAACTCGAGTCGCTGGTGGATCCGCTCATCAAACGCACCATCGAGCCGTGCCGCCAGGCGCTGCACGACGCCGGTGTTTCCACCACACAGATCGAAAAGGTGATTCTCGTGGGTGGCTCGACGCGCATGCCGGCCGTGCGCGAAGCCGTGAAGCGGTTCTTCAATCAGGAGCCCCAGAAGGGCGTCGACCCCGACGAAGTGGTGGCCAAAGGCGCCGCCATCCAGGGGGGCGTGCTGACCGGCCAGGTCGAGGAAGTCATCCTGCTCGACGTGACGCCGCTGTCGCTGGGCATCGAAACCCTGGGCGGCGTGATGACGCGGTTGATTCCGCGCAACACCACCGTGCCCACGCGCAAGACACAGATCTTCTCGACCGCCAGTGACAATCAGCCTGCGGTCAGCGTGCACGTGCTGCAGGGCGAGCGCGAGCTCTCCAAAGACAACCGGACACTGGGGCGTTTTGATCTGATTGGTATCCCGCCGGCGCCGCGCGGCGTGCCACAGATCGAAGTGACGTTTGACATCGACGCTAACGGTATCGTTCAGGTGTCGGCCAAAGATCTCGGAACCGGCCGCCAGCAGCAGATTGCCATCAAGGTGGCGAGCGGGCTCTCGGAAGGCGAAATCAAACGCATGGTCGAAGACGCGGAGCGTCACGCCGATGAAGACAAGGAAAAGCGGCGCGTCACCGAGGCCGTCAATCAGGCCGAGATTCTGCTGTATTCGACCGAACAGGCGCTGCGCGACCTCTCGGAGCGCTTCACGGCGCGCGATCTCGAAGAGATCAACACCGCGATCGTGGACCTGCGCACGGTGAGCCAGGCCGAGCAGCGTGATCCGGAAGCGATCAACGCGGCCACCGGCCGCCTGCAGGCGATCATGCACCGGTTCGCGGAGATCATGTACAGCGCGACCGACGCGAACCAGTCCAGCTAGTTGCCCGGACCGGGTTGCGGGCACGGTCCATCCGACGTGCCCGACAAG
>DASRYI010000273.1:0-7922 GCA_035687255.1 Candidatus Krumholzibacteriia bacterium
ATGAGCGTCGCGACGTCATATCATCGAACGTTTCTGGCCATTCTGGTGGTTGCCATCACGGTTGCGTTCGTGGTGGTGATGCGCAGCTTTCTGATCACCATCATGCTGGCGGCCATTTTCACCGGGATGGTGTATCCCGGATATCGCCTCCTGCTGGGATGGTGTCGCGGACGCCAGCGGCTGGCCGCCGCCATTTCCATCCTCGTCATCGTCCTGCTGGTGGTCCTGCCGTCGCTCGCGCTGATCGGGGTGCTGATTTCGCAGGGAGTTCAGATCAGCAACGGCGCCCGCTCGTTCATTCAGCAGGAGATGTTTTCCGGCGGATGGACCGATCGCCTGCAGCACATTCCCTTCATGGACCGGCTCCTGCCCTATCGAGAGCAGCTGCTGGCCAAGAGCACGGAGGTGGCGTCCGCGGTGGCGACCTTCGTGGTGGGCCGGCTCAGCGCCTTCACCCGCGGCACGGTGGCGGTGCTGGTGCAGGTGGCGCTCATGTTCTACGCCATGTACTTCTTCCTGATGGACGGGCGCCAGATGCTGGAATCGACGGCGAAGTTTCTCCCGCTTTCCGAGCGGGAGCGGACGCGCATCATCGATCGCTTCACGGCGGTGTCGGCGTCCACGATCAAGAGCACGGTGGTCATCGGAATTGTGCAGGGAACGCTGGGCGGCATTGGATTCGCCATGGCGGGCGTCCCGGGCGCGGCCTTCTGGGGCTTCATCATGGTGGTACTGGCCATGATTCCCGGCATCGGCACCGCGCTGGTGTGGGTGCCGGCCGCGGTCTATCTGGCGCTGATCGGCCGCATCACCACCACCATCATTTTTGCGGCGTATTTCATTCTGGTGGTGGGGCTGATCGACAACCTGTTGCGCCCCCGCCTGGTGGGGAAGGAGAGCCAGATGCACGAACTGCTGGTGCTGCTCTCGACCCTCGGGGGAATCATGGCCTTCGGCCTGGTGGGTTTCATCATCGGGCCGGTGATTGCGTCTCTGTTCATTACGCTCTGGTCAATTCAGAGCGAATCGGTGCGTGAGTCCGACGGCAAGTCCGGCAACGTCTAGCGTCGCGCCTCTGGAAAGGAACGGGAAATGAACTTCGTCAAAACGGTACTGGCGGTGCTGGTCGCCCAGTTTCTGCTGATGTTTACGGTGGTGTTCGGGCTCGGCATGCTGAGCACGTTGTTCTCGCGCAGTGAGGGCGTGCATGTGGCCAAGGGGTCGTATCTGGTGATGGACATCTACGGCGACATTCCGCCCTACGACGCGCCCGAGTCCATATCCAGCTCCATCTTCAAAGAGGGAGAAACCCTGACGCGCGTCCTCGACAACCTCGACAAAGCGGCGGCGGACAAGCGCATCGACGGCGTGATCATGAAGATCTCGTCGAGCAATTCGCTGGGCATGGCGTCGCTGGGTGAAGTGCGCGATGCCATCGAGCGCATCAAGAAGTCCGGCAAAGAAGTGCTGGCGTATTCGGATTCGATGGATCGCAACGCACTGTATCTGGCTTCGGCGTGCGATTCCATCTACATGCCGGAAGTGGCCGACGTGGCGTTTACGGGATTCGGTTCCGTCGACATGTTCGCCAAGGGAACGCTCGACAAGCTCGACGTGCACCAGAATCTGCACAAGATCCGGGACTACAAGACCGCCGCGGAAACCTTCCAGCGCTCGGACATGTCGCCGCAGGCGAAGGAAATGGCCGGCTGGATGATTGACGAGATGTGGAACGTGGAACTGGGCGCCATCGCGCGCGACCGTGCGCTTTCGGTGGATTCACTTTCCGCCTGCATGAAGCACGCGCTGTTCACCGCGGATGAGGCCAAAGCGGCGGGCCTGATCGACGACGTGCTGTACTGGGATCAGCTCGAGGACCGTCTGGGCGGCGACGACTTCGAGAGCGTCGACGAGGAAACCTACGACGATGTGACGCGCGCCGACGTGGGTCTCAAGGGCAAGCACCGCATCGCCGTGGTGCACGCGTACGGAATGATCGGCGGCCGCGAAAGCCGGACGGATGCATCCCTGGGCGTGCTCATCGGTCACGAAACCGTGGTCCAGAATCTCCGCGACGCCGAAGACGACGATCGCGTGTCCGCCATCATCCTGCGTGTCGACAGTCCGGGCGGGGAGAGTCTGGCCAGCGAGCTGATTTCGCGCGAGGTGGGCCGCATCGCCAAAAAGAAACCGGTCATCGTTTCCATGGGCGATGTGGCGGCGTCGGGCGGGTACGCGGTGTCGTACCGCGCCACCAAGATCGTCGCCGATTCACTCACCATCACCGGCTCCATCGGCTCGATCTTCGGCAAGATGAACGTGGCGGGATTGTGGAAGAAGGGTGGCATCACCTTCGACTATGTGACCAAAGGCGCCAACGCGCTGCTCTTCTCCAGCATCACCGACTTCGACGCGTCGCAGTGGTCGCGTGTGGAAACGTTCCACGATGCATCGTTCGAGCGCTGGCTGCGCGATATTTCGGCCGCGCGCAAGATCCCGATGGATGAGTTGCGGCCGCTGACGGACGGCCGCGTATGGACGGGACGGCAGGCGGTCGCCAACCACCTGATCGACGATACCGGCGGTTACCAGCGCGCGGTCGAGGTGGCGAAGGAAGCGGCCGGAATTCCCGCGGACGAGCAGGTGACCTTCGAACACTTTCCGAAGAAACAGGGGCTGATCTCGCTGCTCACCAGCGGCAACGCGCCCATCACGCTGGCGCGCATGGCGATCAACCAGTTCATGCATACGGATGTGTCGGAGACGAAGCAACTGCTGCACGGCGGTGAGTTGCGCCTGTTCACGGGCAGCTACCGGTAGCTGTTCGCGCTTTCATCGCAGCAACCGGCTCAGTGCAAACCGGGACATGTCGATCTGCGGACGGCCGTCGTGGGCCCACTGCGCGGCCGCCTCGCCGATCGCACTCGAGAATTTGAAGCCGTGCCCGGAGCACGCGCTCACCACCAGCACGTTGTCGTGCTGCGGGTGGGCGTCGAAGATGAAGTGCAGGTCGGGCGTGTTGGTGTACATACACACCTCGCCGCGGGCCAGCCCGCCCAGAACGCCGGGCAGATAGCGATCCGCAAACCGTCGCAGCAGCTGTTCATCCTCGGGGTGAAATGTGCGGTCGACCTGCTCCGCGGTGGTTTGCTGCGCGCCGCCGTAGTGGATCGCCACCTTCACGCGGTTGTCCATCGCCGGAAATCCATACAGCAACTTTCCGTGTTCGAACTCGAGCGCCCACACCGTGGACGGGGCCGGTGCTCCCGCGCGTGACGCAAACCACAAAAGCGGCTGGCGCTCCACTACCGCGTGCACGCCGATGTCGGCGAGGACATCCACGATCCACGCGCCGGTGGTCAGAATCAGGCGGTCCGCGGCGTATTCGCCGCGAGCGGTCCGCACCGTGACACCGTCGGCGGTTGCGCGCCACGATTCCACGGGTTCGCCGGTCTGGACGGTGGCGCCGCCCCGCCGGGCTCCCTCGATATGCGCCGTGATACAGCGCTCGGGATAGACCAGACCGGCGCGCGGTTCCGAGACAATCCGCATGACCGCATCGAAGGCAAGCCACGGCGCGCGCATGGCCGCGGCGGCGGGCGGGAGCGATTGCACCGGAATGTGATGTTCGCGCGCCGAGCGCAGAATGCCGGGCACGAGTTCTCCATCGAGCGGTCCTGCAAAGATACCGCCGGTTTCTTCAATCAGCGTATGACCCGATACCTCCGACAATTTGTGCCAGAGGTCGTAGGCGCGGCGCACGAGATGAACGTATCCGGGGTGTTCGTAGTAGGCTTCACGGATCATGCGCGTTTCGCCGTGCGACGAGCCGAGTGTGTGCGGCGGCGCATAGCGGTCGAATCCCACGACCGACACGCCGCGATCCGCGAGGTGATAGAGCGCGGCGCTGCCCATGGCTCCCAGACCGGCGATGATGACATCGTAGCGGCGCATATCGCCGACCCTACGTCAGGTTGCATCTCATGTCCAGTTGCCGTACACTCACTTCGTCCAGCAAGGAGGCCGCCATGCGCAAGCTTCTCGTGGCCGCGATCGCGCTGCTCGCGGCGGCCGGGCCGGCCTCGGCCACTTCACGCTACGTCGCCCATCTCAGCAGCGCAAAAACGGGAACCGGATCCCCCGCGACCGGCATCGCCATCTTCATCCTCTCCGACGACGAGACCAGCGTTGACTACAACGCCTCGTACGAAGGACTTCTCGGAACCAACACGGGATTTCACGTGCACCGCAAGGACGGGGGCATCATTTACGATCTGGGAACCGGCGTCGATCCGTCGATTGGAACGTGGGACACGATCCTCCCGGAGGATGTCACGCGCCTCAAGACCGCGGGATTGTTCGTCAACGTACACAGTGACCTGTATCCCGCCGGAGAAATTCAGGGACCGCTGCTCCTCGACACGACACCGGTGGAAAACACCACCTGGGGTGAAATCAAGGCGCTGTATTCGAAGTAGCCGGCCGCAGGTGAATTGACATGGACTGGGATTCCCGGCACACGGTGGCGACAGAGTACTGGCATGTGCTCGACGACGGTCGCGTGCAATGTGATCTGTGTCCGCGCTTCTGCAGGCTGCGGGAAGGTCAGCGCGGCATGTGCTTCGTGCGCGCCCGCCACAACGACCGCATCGTCCTCACCACCTATGGCCGTTCCAGCGGATTCTGCATCGATCCGGTCGAGAAGAAACCGCTCAATCACTTTCTGCCCGGCACCGCGGTGCTCTCGTTTGGCACCGCCGGCTGCAATCTTGCCTGCGACTTCTGCCAGAACTGGGACATCTCCAAGTCGCGCGAAGTGGAAACCCTCTCCGAGGACGCGTCTCCGGACGCCATCGCGCGCGCCGCGGTGGAGACGGGATGCCGCGCGGTGGCGTTCACCTACAACGATCCCGTGATCTTCATGGAGTACGCCATCGATGTGGCGAAGGCCTGCCGCGAACGTGGCATTGCCACCATCGCGGTCACGGCGGGGGAAATCTGCGAGGCGCCGCGCCGCGAGTTCTACCGGCACATGGACGCCGCCAACGTGGACCTCAAGGCCTTCACGCAGGATTTCTACTGGAAGATCTGCAAGGGTGACCTGCAGACGGTGCTCGACACGCTGGTGTATCTGAAACGCGAGACCGCAGTGTGGTTCGAGATCACCACACTGTTGATTCCCGGGCGCAACGATTCCGACGACGAACTGCGCGCCCTGTCGGCGTGGATCATGAAGGAACTCGGACCCGACGTTCCGCTGCACTTCAGCGCGTTTCATCCCGACTATCGCATGCTGGATGTGCCGCCCACACCGCCCGCCACGCTGCGCCGTGCGCGCACGATTGCGCTGGATGCGGGCCTCCGCCATGTCTACGTGGGCAACGTGCACGACGAAGAAGGAAGCAGCACGTACTGCCACGCGTGCGGGGAGAAACTCATCGGGCGTGACTGGTATGTGCTGACGGCGTGGAATCTGGACGAGCACGGTGCGTGCGGAAAGTGCGGAACACCGCTCCCGGGCCGTTTCGAAGCGAACGCGGGCACGTGGGGAGCGCGGCGTCAGCTGGTCAATATGCGTGCATTTGCCTGATCAGAAAATTCTGAAGCCACCGACTGAACCCGAATACGGAGGTCATCTCGTGACAGGAATGCCAACGTTGAAGAACAGTTTGCTGACGCTGTTTCTTCTGGCGGTGTTTGCCACTCCTGCGGTCGCGCAGTATCCAAGCCGTAGCGCAAGCGCCGGTGGTTCGGAATCCTCGGGGGGCTGGCACCGGCTGAAGGGCATCGGTCCGGGACACGCCGCCGTCGTGACCCTCGGGG
This sequence comes from Candidatus Krumholzibacteriia bacterium, assembly GCA_035687255.1. Classification (GTDB taxonomy): domain Bacteria; phylum Krumholzibacteriota; class Krumholzibacteriia; order WVZY01; family JAKEHA01; genus JAKEHA01. Next base: position 5,824 of record DASRYI010000273.1, read on the forward strand.
ATGGAACCCTGCGCGGCGGGTGGGTGGCCGGAGTCGACGATCAGGTGCTTCACCTGCAGTCGGCCGGACAGACGTTCGATCTGGCGCCCCAGGATATCGCGACCGTGCGCGTCAAACGCTCCGATCGCACACTGCTGTACAGCGCCATCGGGTATATCGTCACCGCCACCGTGGCCACCATCGTTGTGTACAACGACAGCGATCACGAGAAGAAGGATCTGGTCATCGTCTTTGGCGTGGCCGGTATTCCCGGCGGACTTCTGGGTGCGCTGGTGGGCGATCGCACCAGTGGGGACGTGGAGATCGTTCCGTAGTGTCCCTCTGCAATGGCCGCGCCTCCGAAGGTGAGGCATATGCTCAATACCCTGGCACAGCGATCAGCGGCCTTCGCCCTGCTGGCGCTCGTGTTCACCTCCGGCTGCACTGGCCACGTGGAGATTCCTCGCGAACAGTTCGAAGCGGCAACCCACGATGACTATCTCTCGCATCGCATCCGTACCAAACGCGGGGGCGAGTACGTCGTTCAGCGGTTCGCGTTCACAGACTCGACCCTCGTCATCTCCACGCTGTCTCCTGCGGACGCGCGTTATCGGGGGGCGCGCCTTCCCATCATTCTGCCGCGCAGCGATGTGGAATCCGTTGCGGGGGTGAAGTCGAACGGATGGGTTCCGATCGTCGTGGTGGGTTTTACGGCCACGATGATCGCGTTGCTGGTCGTCTGGGGAAATGGGGGGTTCAATTGACGCGATGGACCTTGAAGTCGAGATTGTTCCGTAGCATCCGGCGTGCGATGGCCGCGCTTGTCACGGGTGTGTTCCTCAGCGGTTGTGCCAACACAGTCAACGTTCCGCTGAATCAGGTGACAGAACCGCAGGAGTATCACCGGCCGCATCGCATCTATATGCAGGATGGAACCCGGTACTCGGTGATGACCTTTGCCGTGTCGGACTCCACGGTCACCATCAAGAAGCTCAACAAGAACGATCCGCACTACGGAGCCACGATGCCGATGGTGCTCGCGCGCAGTGACGTGAAGACCGTCGAACGCATCGAACCCGGGTTTGGGACCTGGATGGCGTTTGCTGTAGGTGGACTCCTCGTCATCGCACTCGTGGCGGGCCCCAACATAAACTGGGGGGATTGAAGCGCGTGGCGAGCAGCGTGCGACGCCGTTGCGGGAGAAATCGCCCCCATTTGCTTTCCCCCCCAAAACCCCCTACAATGCGGACATGACGCGGGCCGCGGCGCGGCCGCCACGCCCAATCCGTTCCAGCCCAGGAGGCCCAGGTCCCCATGAAACCATCATTCAAGCTGCTCGGCTTCGACCACGTCACCTTCGCGGTCGGCAACGCCAAGCAGGCCGCTCATTATTACCAGTCGGTGTTCGGCTTCGACCTTGCGGGCTATCGTGGCCTGGAGCAGGGCGACCGCACCGCCGCCAGCTACGTTCTCAAGCAGAACCACATTACCTTCGTGCTCAATACGCCCTATCGCGGTGATTCGGCGCTCAATGAATCGCTGGTCAAGCACGGTGACGGTGTCACCGATATCGCGTTCGCCGTCGACGACGCCGGCAAGGCCTGGGAGCACACCACCAAGAACGGCGCAAAGTCGGCGTTCGAGCCGCGTACCATGGAGGACGAGCACGGCAAGGTGACCGTCTCCGGGATCCATACCTACGGCGACGTGACTCACACCTTCGTGCAGCGTGACGCCTACAACGGCGTGTTCCTGCCCGGATACGCGCCCGCCAAGTCGCGCATTCCAGTGCAGTCCACGGGACTGCTCTTCATCGACCACATTGTCGGCAACCAGCCCGACAACGAGATGGAGAGTGTGGTTCGCTTCTACGAGAACATCTTCGGGTTCCAGCGTCTGTGGACGGTGGACGACAAGGACATTTCGACCGAGCACACCGCGCTGCGCTCGGTGGTGGTCTCGGACGAAGCCGAGAACATCAAAATGCCGATCAACGAACCGGCGCAGGGTCTCAAGAAGTCGCAGATTCAGGAGTACGTCGATTTCAACTCCGGACCGGGCGTGCAGCACATCGCCATGTCGACCAACGACATCGTCACCACCATCCGCAAGCTGGTGGA
>DASRYI010000274.1:0-7707 GCA_035687255.1 Candidatus Krumholzibacteriia bacterium
GAGCCGCAACCAGTTTTCGATACTGGATACCGACTGGTTGGGGACACTCGGCATCGGGACGGAGCTCAACCTTGGATTTGCGCCGGTCATTCGAGTCAACTTTACTTGGCGCACCGATTTCGCTACCATATCGAACGACACCCATATTGAGCTGTTCATCGGCTACAACTACTAATCACATCGATGGCGGCGCCTGCCGCCGTTTTCCTGTCACGCGCGATTCGGAGTGATCATGCGCTGGTCGAAGTATTATCTGCCCACGTACAAGGAAACCCCGCGCGACGCGGAGATCCCGAGCCATCAGCTGATGCTGCGCGCCGGGTTGATCAAGGGGCTCACCTCCGGGGTCTACTCGTTTTTGCCCGCCGGGCTGCGCGTGCTGCACAACGTGGCGCGCATTGTCCGCGAGGAAATGGACCGCTCGGGCGCACAGGAAGTCCAGATGCCCGTACTGCATCCGGGCGAACTCTACGAAGAGACCGGACGGCTGAAGAACTTCGGCGAGCTGCTGTTCAAGCTGAACGACCGCCGCAACCGGTTCTTTGCGCTGGGGCCGACGCACGAAGAAGTGGTCACCGACATCGCGCGCGACGGGTTGAAAAGCTACAAACAGCTCCCGCAGAACATCTATCAGATTCAGATCAAGTTCCGCGACGAGTTCCGTCCGCGCTTCGGCGTGATGCGGGCGCGCGAGTTCATGATGAAGGACGCCTACAGTTTTCACGCCACACCCGAGTCGCTGCAGGAGACGTACGAGGTGATGGCGGGGACCTACGCCAGCATTCTGAAACGCTGCGGCCTGGACGCGGTGCGCGTCGCGGCGGAGTCGGGAGCCATCGGCGGCGACGTGAACCATGAGTTCATCGTGCTGGCCGACGCCGGCGAGAGCGTGCTGTTTCGGTGTCCGGAGTGCGGCTATGCGGCCAATGACGAGCGGGCCGAAACCACCGGCCCGAAGACCATCGAAAAGGAACCAGCCGGCATGCAAACCGTGGCGACACCGGGCAAGCACACGGTCGACGAGGTGGCCGGCTTCTTGAAGGTCTCACCCCAGCGTCTGGTCAAAACGCTTCTGTTCCGTGCCGGCGACCGCGTGATTGCGGCGCTGGTTCCGGGGGACCGCGAGCTCAACGAGATCCGGTTTGCGAAGGTGATCGGCACGCCTGACTTTCGTCCTCTGGACGAGGCGGAGATTCTCGAGGTGACCGGCGGGCCGGTGGGATTCTCGGGGCCGGTTGGTCTGGAGAAACGCGCCGAGATCATCGCGGATGCGCTGCTCGACGGGTACCAGGGCATGATCGTGGGAGCCAACCAGAAGGACATGCACCTGCGCGGCGTGGTCATGGGAAAAGACTTCAAGGCCGCGCGCACGGCGCCCCTGTCCACCGCGAAGGCCGGCGACATCTGCAAGAATTGCGGCAAGGGTGAACTGGAACTGCAGCGCGGCGTCGAGATCGGACACATCTTCAAGCTCGACACCAAATACAGCGCCGCGATGCGCGCCACCTTCCTGGACGCGGAAGGCAAGGATCATCCCTTCATCATGGGATGCTATGGCTTCGGCGTGTCGCGCGCCGTGGCCGCCGCCATCGAGCAGCATCACGACGCGAAGGGAATTCGCTGGCCGAAGGCACTGACGCCGTTCCATGTCATTCTGACGCTCGTGAACATTTCCGACGAAGCGACGACGCAGGCGGCCGAGCGCCTGTACGCGGAGATGGGAAAGCAAGGGCTGGATGTGCTCATGGATGACCGCGACCTGCGTCCGGGCGCGAAATTCAAGGATGCGGAACTGGTGGGCGTACCGCTGCGCGTGACACTGGGCGAGCGCAATCTCAAGGACGGAAATGCCGAGGTCTACTACCGGCTGGAGGATCGCACCGAGATCGTTCCGCTGGATCGCGTGACCGGGCTCGCCGGCGAGTTCTACGCCGGCACGCGCTAGACGCGGGCAGAGCGCGCCGTGGTGTGCGCTCTCCCGGCACCGCAAAAACAAAATCGGCGTCTCCTGCGAGACGCCGATTTGCATTTCAATTCTGCCCGATGACCGGCTAGGCGGCCGGGGTGGGGGCGTGGCGCGCTTTCAGACGGGCGGCCCGGTTCTTCGAAATCAGGCCCTTCGTCACGGCGCGGTCGAGGAGCGACTGGAAGGCCGCGTATTCGGCCGGGCGCTTCGCGGCGTCGAGCTCACGGAACTTGCGTACGGCGGAACGCAGATTGCTCATGCCGGCCCGGTTGCGCGCGTTGCGCTTTTCGTCCTGCTTCAGTCGCTTCTCACATGATTTATGTTGTGGCATTCCAAGGTCCTCCTGCAATAATCAGACGAAGGAAGTTACCAGACCGGACGGGGGCCGTCAAGCGCCATGAAGACCACTCTGGACGGGGCCGTGGACGCCTTTCTCCACTACCTGGTGATCGAGAAGGGGCTCCTGCCCAACACCATCCGGGCCTACAGCCGGGACCTGAACGCGCTGGCGGACACCCTGGAGGAACAGGGGATCACCGACCCCCGCCGCATCCAGCCCGACGCCATCGAACTGCACGCCGTGCGCCTGTCGCGGCGGGGCCTGTCCCCGTCGACGCGGGCCCGCATGCTCTCCGCCATCCGCCATTTTCATCGCTTTCTGGAGCGCGAGGGGCTGGGATCCAGCGAGCCCGTGGAGCGGGTGGCCCGGCCCAAGCTCGCGCGGCGCATGCCCGGCGTGCTGACCCTCGCGCAGGTGGAATCGCTGATCGATGCGCCCGACGCCACCACGCACCTGGGCCTGCGCGACCGCGCCATGCTCGAGCTTGCGTACGGCGCCGGATTGCGCGTAAGCGAGCTGTGCGGCCTGCGCCTCGAACAGCTCATGCTTGATCAGGGGCTGGTCTCGGTGACGGGAAAGGGAGGCAAGCAGCGCATAGTACCGTTCGGACGCGCCGCCGGCCGGGCACTCGCCGCGTACCTCGATCACGGACGCCCGTTTCTTCTGCGTGGACGGCTCTCGCCGTCGGTGTTTGTGAATGTGCGCGGCGGCGCGATCTCGCGTGTGGGCTTCTTCAAGAAGCTCAAGGAGTACGCGCGCGCGGCCGGCATCACACGCCGGGTGAGCCCGCACGTGCTGCGGCACTCCTTCGCCACGCACCTGCTCGAAGGTGGCGCGGATCTGCGTCTGGTTCAGGAACTGCTGGGACACGCCGACATCGCCACCACCCAGGTGTACACGCACGTCGACACCCGCCACATTCTGGAAGCGCACCGGGCCTATCACCCGCGGGGACGATAGCGGGTTTGCCGCGTGGCGGCGGCATTCCTTGACACTCGCGGAAAGCCCCGAATAGAATGCCGGGAATGCCCTGCCGCGGCGGGGTTTGGAGCCTATTTGAGTCCCACGAAACAGATCATCCTCAGCGGTGCCCGGCCCACGGGCCGTCTCCACCTCGGCAACTATACCGGGGCGCTGGAGAACTGGGTCGCCCTGCAGAAGACGTATCGCTGCTTCTTCATGGTGGCGGACTGGCACGTGCTCACCACCGACTACGAGCATACGGCTCTGATTCCCGGCAACACGCGCGAAATGGTGCTGGACTGGGTCAGCGCGGGTCTCGACCCGGAGACCTCGGTGGTCTTCGTGCAGTCGCACGTCAAGGAGCACGCCGAGCTGTATCTGCTGCTTGCCATGCTGGTGAGCACAGCGCGTCTCGAGCGCAATCCCACCCTCAAGGAGCAGGCGCGCGACCTGGAGATGGACAACCGGGAAGAGGGGCTGGCCTACGGGCACCTGGGGTATCCGGTGCTGCAGGCCGCCGACATCCTCATGTACCGCGCCCACGCCGTGCCGGTGGGAGAGGACCAGCTGCCGCATATCGAAATCACGCGCGAACTGGTGCGAAAGTTCAACCGCCTCTTCGGCGAGGTGTTCCCGGAGCCGGAAGGATTGCTCACGAAGTTCGCGCGTTTCCCGGGGCTCGACGGACGGCGCATGAGCAAGTCGCTCGGGAATACCATCGAGCTCGCGGATTCTCCGGAAGAAATCGACCGCAAGATCATGACGGCCTTCACGGATCCCGAGCGCAAGCGCCGCAGCGATCCCGGCCGTCCCGAGGTGTGCCTGATCTATACCTACTGGCAAAAGTTCAAGCCGGAGGAAGCCGCGACAGTATATGCGGAGTGCACCACGGCGAAGCGCGGCTGTGTGGAATGCAAGCGCGGCGCGGGTGCGGCCATCGCGCAGTTCCTGGCGCCCCTGCGCGAGAAGCGCGCGGCGCTGGAATCGCGGCCGGATGCGGTGGAGGAGATCATTCGCGACGGCGACGAACGCGCGCGCGCGGCGGCCACGGAGACCATGGCTCTGGTCCGGGAGAAGGTGCACCTTGGCTGACATCCGTCCCGCAAGTTTCACCACCGAACTGGAGGGCATCCGCGCGCCGCTCGGGGTCATTCTCTATCTGATCCGCCGCGACAATCTGGATATCTACGACATTCCCATCGCGAAGATCACGCGCGAGTACCTGGACTATCTGAACGCGATGGAGGGAATGCAGATCGAACTGGCGGGGGACTTCTTTGTGCTGGCCGCCACGCTGATGCGCATCAAGGTGCAGATGTTGCTACGCAAGGAAGACGACAGCGACGAGGATCCGCGCCAGGAACTGGTGCGTTCGCTGCTCGAGTACCGCAAGATGGTGGAGGCGGCGCGCGGGTTGAAGGAGATCGAGGAGCACCGCCGCAACATCTTCACGCGCCCCATCCGTCCCGAAGACAAGACCGTTACGGTGGAGCCGGAGATCGACCTCAGCCTGTATCAGTTGATGCGGGCGTTCCAGGAGGTCATGACCCAGTTCGAGGGCGCACCCGTGCGCGAAGTCGAGCTGGAGTCGTTTACCATTGAAGAGAAGATCGACACGGTGCGTGCGGCCCTGGAGGCGCGCGAACCCATGCTCTTCACCGATCTGTTTGCGGACAGCCGCAGCCGGCTGGAACTGATCGTGACACTCATGGCGGTGCTGGAGCTGTTGAAACACGGGCACGCGCGTGTCGAGCAGGAGACCTCCTTCGGGCCCATCTGGATCTACCGCGGCCGGAATTTCGGGGCGGACCTGGGAGCCGTCGACTGGGAGGCGGAAGCGACGGCGCCGGTGGAAGTATCGCTGGCCGCCGCACCGGACGCGGCGGAAGAGACCGACCTGAGCATGCATGCGCCGGTGGATGGGCCGGCGGAACACGAATCGCCCGCGCCGGGCGGAATGGAAGACGGACATGGAGAATCCGAACCTCGATAACATCGTGCTTGCACTCCTGTTCGCGTCCGACGAACCGCTCTCCGCGCGCAAGATCGCGGCGCTGATCGAAGACGTGACCTCGGCGGACGTGAAGCAGGCCATCGAAACCTGGAATGCGCGCGCCAATGCGGAGGCGTGGAGCATCGGCATCGAGCAGGTGGCGGGCGGCTACCGCCTCGCGACGCGCGCGGAGTACGCTCCCTACGTGTCGCGGCTGTACGCGGGACGCCGCAAGTTCCGACTGTCGCGCGCGGGACTGGAGACGCTGGCCATCGTCGCGTACAAGCAGCCGATTACACGCGCGGAAATCGAATCGATCCGCGGCGTGGGCAGCGGCAGCGTGGTGGCCAATCTGATGGAGCGCTCGCTGGTACAGATCGTCGGGAAGGCCAAGGTGCTGGGCGCGCCGTTTCTGTACGGCACCACGCAGGAGTTCCTGGAATATCTCGGCCTCAATTCGTTGCGCGACCTGCCGAGCATGGAAGACCTCGAGGCGCTGCTGGCGCGCGAGGCCAGCGCCGAAGCTGCCATGGAAGGGGAGGGCGAATCCGCCGGAGAGGATGAGGTCGCCCGCGAAACGACGCCCGTGGACGAGAGCGACGACATGGAGGCTGCGTCACCGGGTGAACCCCTGGCGCGGTCCGCAAGCCTGGGACCGGCCCTCGAGGAGCCGGTCAACCGTCCGGTCGGCGCAGGGCCGGCCGCGCACGACGAGGACGAGAGCGCCGACTCCTGGAACGCGGAAACGGACGACGCCGATGACCTCCGGAAGTGACGAAGGCGGCATCCGCCTCAACCAGTATCTGGCGCAGCTGGGTGTGGCGTCGCGCCGCGCGTGCGACGACATCATTGCCGCGGGCCGCGTGAAGATTGACGGCAGGATTGTGCGCGAGCTGGGCACCCGCGTGGTTCCGTCGCGGCAGTCCATCCTCCTGGACGGCCATGCCGTGGGAAAACCTCCGCGCCGTCTGGTGTTTCTCATGCACAAGCCGCGCGGCTACGTGAGCACGGTGTCCGATCCCGAGGGACGGCCCACCGTCATCGATCTGTGCAAGTCGCTGGCGCGCCGGCAGCGTCTGTTTCCCGTCGGTCGCCTCGACGTCAACACCACCGGTGCGCTGCTCATCACCAACGACGGCGATCTGTGTTACCGTCTCACGCATCCACGCTTCGGCATTGCCCGCGTCTACCAGGTGCGCGTGCGCGGCGATGTGAGCGATTCGCAATTGCGGCGCCTGCTGCGCCTGGCGCAGGAGGGTGTCCGCGACCGCGAACGCCCGCGCGCCACCCGGCCCAACGTCGAAGTCGTCACCCAGCTCGAAAAGGAAGCCGTGCTCAAGGTGACGCTGCTGGAGGGACGCAATCGCCAGGTGCGACTGATGTGCGAGGCAGTGGGGCTGCGGGTGGTGGCTCTGAAGCGCCTGAGCTTCGGCCCGGTATCCGTGCGTAAATTGCCCCTTGGTGCCATCCGGCCGCTGGAGCGGCGCGAGCTGGAGCGGCTCGACGCGCTCACGAAAGGGAATGTGCGGTGAACATCGACAAGATCGTCCGGCCCGGCGTGCGCCAGATCCAACGCTACCAGCCCGGTGAGGATCATCCTGGCTGCATCAAGCTCTCCTCCAACGAAAATCCCCGTCCGCCGCATCCGCGCATCGTGGAGGCGGTGGTGGCGGCCATGCTCACGTCGAACCGCTATCCGGAGTCGGGTTGCCCGGAACTGACGCGCGCCCTTGCCAAACACCACGGAATTCCCGACGACGAGGTGATGGTCGGTCATGGATCGAATGAGATCATCGACCTGCTGGTGCGCGCGTGTGCGGGAGCGGAGGAGAACGTGGTGTTTCCGGCTCCCAGCTTCATCGTGTACCACCTGATCGCAAAAGTGTGCGGGTGCGAGGGCATTGCAGTTCCGTGCCGCGACTACCGCATGGATCTCCCGGCCATGGCGAAGGCGGTCACCGACCGCACACGCGCGGTGTTTCTGTGCAATCCCAACAACCCCACGTCGACCTACGTGACCGAGACGGAGGTGCGCGCTTTCATCCGCGACCTTCCGCCCGACCTGTTCATCGTGATGGACGAAGCCTACATCGACTACGTGACCGCCACCGACTACCCGGATTCAATGCGTCTGCGCGGCGAGTATCCCAACCTGGTCATCCTGCGCACCTTCTCGAAGTTCTTCGCGATTGCCGGCGTGCGCGTGGGCTATGCCATGGCGCACCGCGATGTGGTGGATGTACTGCACCGCGTGCGCCAGCCCTTCAATGTGAGCCGGCTGGCGGAAGCCGCGGGGCTCGCGGCGCTCAAGTGCCGGGATGAACTGACGCCGCTCACGCGCGAAACGGCGTCGGAGCGCGAACGGGTGCGCGCTGAAGTGCTGAAGCTGGGATTCACCAGCCCGCCGTCGCAGACCAACTTTCTGTTCGTGGATCTGGGGAGTTC
>DASRYI010000275.1:0-24735 GCA_035687255.1 Candidatus Krumholzibacteriia bacterium
ACTTCGCCGGTAAACGCGCCGCTCTCTTCCCAGAACAGATCCTGCGCTCCCACCGCCACCGGGGTTCCGGCCAGGGCGTCGGCGAGCACGCGCACGCAAAAGAACGAGGGGAAAATGGAAAGGTCGAGCGCGGACAGGCGCGGCAGTGCCGCGCGCAACGGAGGAACGAACGCCGCCGCCTCGGCGGCGGTCTTGTGCATCTTCCAGTTGGCGGCAATGAGACGGCGTCGCGATGTCATGGGGCGCTTGCGCAGGCCTCTAGCCCGCGACTTCGGCCACATCGCACAGCGCTTCCACGCCCGGGAGCGAGCGGCCCTCCATGAACTCCAGCGACGCGCCGCCGCCGGTCGAAATGTGCGTGAAACGGCTGGCGATCCCCATCAGGTTGACCGCTGCCACGCTGTCACCACCACCCACGATGGTCGAGGCGCCGCGCCCGGTTGCATCCGCAATGGCGCGAGCCACCGCGCGTGTGCCTTCCGCAAAACTCGGCTTCTCGAAGATCCCCATGGGTCCGTTCCAGAAAATCGTGCGCGCAATCGCGATCTGCGTCTTGAACAGGTCGACCGTCTTGGGGCCGATGTCCACACCCACCCAGTCTTCGGGGATGTCCGCAATCGAGACTTCACGCGTGGGCGCGGCGTCGTCGATTTCGTGGGCCACGATGGTGTCCACCGGCAGCAGCAGGCGCGAGCGGCCGGGTTTGGTGCGCGCCAGCAGCTCCTTGCACATGGGAAGGTGTTTCTCGTCCACGATGCTGCGCCCCACCTCCAGGCCCGAGGCCCGGATGAACGTGTACATCATCCCGCCGCCCACCAGCAGCACGTCGACGCGCTCGAGCAGCGACTTGATGAGATCGATCTTGCCCGAGACCTTGGCGCCACCCAGCACGGCGAGAAACGGGCGCGCCGGATTGTTGAGCGCATCGCCCAGCGCGCGCAGTTCCTTCTCCATCAGGAGACCGGCCGCACGCACGGGAATGAACTCGGCGACACCCGCCGTCGAGGCGTGGGCCCGGTGCGCGGTGCCGAACGCGTCGTTGACATAGATGTCCGCGAGCGACGCCAGTTCCTTCGCAAACGCGGGATCGTTCTTCTCCTCTTCCGGGTGGAAGCGGAGGTTTTCCAGCAGCAGGGCCTCGCCGTCGTGCAGCGCGGCCACTTTCTGCTGCACGTCGGGACCGATGCAGTCGTCCGCGAAACGCAGCGGATTCTTGACGAGCTCCGCCAGCCGCTGAGCCACCGGCGCCAGGGAAAGGCCCGGTTCGCGGCCGCCGCGCGGCCGCCCCAGATGGCTCATGAGGATCAGGCGTCCACCCCGGTCCAGAACATCACGGATGGTCGGGAGCGATTCCTGAATGCGCGTGTCGTCCGTGATCGACAGGTCGTTATCAAGCGGTACGTTGAAGTCCACTCGCACGAGCACGCGCTTGCCCTTCACGTCGCAGTCACGAATGGAAAGCTTTTTCATCTCCATCAACTTCCAATCAGTCGCAGCATGTCCACCATTCGGCCCGAGTAGCCGAACTCGTTGTCATACCAGGCCAGAATCTTGAAGAAGTTCTCCCCCACCGCCATGGTTCCCTTCGCGTCGAACACCGACGAGTGCGGATTGCCGATCACGTCGACGGACACGATCGGGTCTTCGGTGTACTCGATGATATTGCGCATGGCGCCCTGGGCCGCCGCCTTCATGGCGGCGTTGATCGCCTCCACGCTGGCCGGCTTTTCGGTCTCGAAGGTGAGGTCGACCAGCGAGCCGTCACTGGTGGGGACGCGCACGGCGGTGCCGTCGAGGCGTCCCTTCAATTCGGGCATCACCTTGGTCACCGCCCGGGCGGCGCCCGTGGTCGTCGGAATCATGGATACGGCGGCCGCCCGCGCGCGGCGCAGGTCCTTGTGGGGCGCGTCCAGAATGCGCTGGTCATTGGTGTAGGCGTGCACCGTGGTCATCAATCCGCGGCGAATGCCGAAGGCGTCGTGCAGCACCTTGGCCACCGGCGCCAGGCAGTTGGTTGTGCACGAGGCGGTGGAAATGATGTTGTGGCTCTTTCCGTCGAAGAGCGAATCGTTGACGCCCATCACGATCATGATGTCGGGATCGGTGGCCGGTGCCGAAATCAGCACACGCCTCGCGCCGGCCGCGAGATGCTTCTGCGCATCGTCGCGCTTGGTAAACAGGCCCGTCGATTCGACCACCACATCGACGCCGAGCTCCTTCCACGGCAGCTTCGACGGATCCTTTTCAGCGATGATCTGGACGGACTTGCCGTCGATTTCGAGTCCTGATTTGGTGGCGCTCACCGCGCCGGGGAAACGGCCGTGAACGGAATCGTACTTGAGCAGATGCGCAAGGATTTCGGGACTGGTGACATCATTGATCGCGACGATGTTGAAGCGCGCGTCCTTGAACGCGTGCCGGTAAACCAACCGCCCGATGCGCCCGAAACCATTGATTGCAACCGTGATCGCCATCATGCCTCCTGAACTGCCCGTGCATTCACGACGTGTCGCGGCCGCGCACTGTGTAACGTGGCAGGTATCATTGAAAGATTATGGAATGTGCTGCTTCGACGCGTCGCAGCGCCTCCCAACCGCACCATCCCGCACTTCACACAGTTACGCTACGACGAAAAAGGCGCCCGTCGCAAATTCAAGACTCCCAGGCCCTTCGAACGCCTCCTGGTTGATGTTATTCCCACTGGAAGTCGTTGTCAAGATTGAAGAAACGCCGTTGTCAGCGAATGCCCGGCGTCGCGGTAACCGGCACAGACGACACGGACTTCGACGGCTCCGGCGTGGCGTAACGCGTCGGCGCACGCGCATGCCGTGGCCCCGGTCGTGACCAGGTCATCCACCAGGAGCACACGCGCCCCCCGGACCACACGGGCATCGGCCTGAAACGCTCCCCGAAGATTGACCAGCCGTTGGACGCGCCCCAGTTCCGCCTGGGGTCGCGTGGGGCGCACCTTGACGAGCGCGCAACGCAACGCCGGTACACGCCATCGGTCCGCGAGCGCACGCGCGATTGACTCCGCCTGGTTGAAACCCCGCCGTCGCCGCGCTGCGCGTTCCATGGGGACGGGAACCAGCACCGGAGTGTGAAAATGTTCCAGCGCCCGCGACGGGAGACCGCGGTCCATGGCCTGCGCCAGCCAGGGGGCAATGCGTTCGCGGCGGGCGAACTTCAGGAGGTGAATGAGGACAAGAAGCCGTTCGTCGGTGACGAAGGCGGGAAACACCGCGAGCGACGCGTCCATGCCTGCGATTGGACCCGCGACCCGGACCGCATGCCGCCATGTGCGCACGCGGTTTGCACACGCCGGGCACAACAGCCGGGTGGTGACGCGAAACGCGCCCACGCGCAGCACCTCGGCGGGTTCGCCCAGAGGAGCGGCCGCCGTCCCGGACGCATCGTCCAGCGACGCGCCGCACGCGTGACACCGTTCCTGAATCAGGAAATCGAGCGCGCAGCGAGCGAGCTCACCCACCAGTCCCATCCACCACCCACTTCCCCGCCCCTCAGGCAGTTGCCAGCGCCGCTCCTTTTCGCATCATGAGAAAGAGTCCGAGCCCGACCAGGAACACGCTGATCACCTGGTTGAACGTCAGCCCACCCAGTACGAGTGCATTCGGTTCGTAGTACCGGAAGAAATCGATGATGAACCGGTGGATTCCGTACAGGACGAGCAGCAGGCCGAAGGTGGAGCCGCGCCGCGTCAACAGCGGCTGCGACAACATCAGCGAGACAAAAATGACCAGCCCGCCGAACGACGAGTACAGCTGGGTCGGATGCAGCGCCACGTGCTCGACTCCGCGCTGCTGGGCGATGGCCATGGCGGCCGATCCGGCGGGGGAGTTGGGCGGAAACACCACGCCCCACGCCATGTCCGTGGGCTTGCCGTAACAACATCCGCTGAGAAAGCACCCGATGCGCGTGAATACCAGCCCGAGTCCGATCGACGGCGCCATGATGTCCGCGATCTTCAGAAATGGAATGCTGTTCTTGTGCACCCACCAGTAGGAGGCAATCATGGCGAGAATGAAACCACCGTAGAAGGTGGCTCCCCCCTGCCACAGCGCAAGCATGTCGAGCGGGTTCGAATACTGGTCGAGGTGGTACACCACGTACAGCAGACGCGAACCGACGACGGCCGCCAGGATGATGATGACGCTGAGATCCAGCACCTTCTGCGGATCAACTCCGGCCCGCTTCGCGCGCCGTCCCGCCAGCCAGATGCCCAGCAGAAAGCTGACCGCCAGCATGAATCCGTACGAGCGGATCTGGAGCTTGCCCAGGTGAACGAGTATCGGGTGCATTCAAAAACTTCCTTCCATCGGGCGCCCGGCGCCACTATAGCGCGCGGGTGCGGATGTGTCTCTAGTACTCTGACCAGCGGGCCGTGCAGTTGAGCAGGAGTCCGGTCAAAAAGCAACTGACCAGCATCGAACTGCCGCCGTAGCTGATGAACGGGAGCGGAATGCCGGCCACCGGCGCGATTCCCGTCGTCATTCCGATGCTCACAAACAATTGAAACGCAAAGTAGGACGCAATTCCCACACACAGCGTGGCGGCGAACTCGCTCTTCATCTTTTGCGCGGCCATCAGCGCCCTCACGATCAGCACGCCGAAAACGAACAGCACCGCCAGCGCTCCGACGTATCCCAGTTCCTCCCCCAGCACGGAAAATATGAAATCCGTGTGCTTGGCGGGCAGATATTCCAGCGCTTTCTGCGTCCCTTCCAGGTATCCCTTGCCCCCGAAGCCCCCTGACCCGATGGCGATCTTCGACTGCAACACCTGCCAGCCCGCCCCCAGCTTGTCTGCGTCGGGGTCGAGGAAGTTGGTCACGCGGCGCTGCTGGTAGGGTTTGAGATGCTGCCAGACGTAGGGCAGCGCCATGCCGATACCCAGATTGGCCACGACCAGCGAGATGCTCTCGAGCAGGAACGCGCGCCGCAGGTAGGCCACCACCAGGATGATCACGATGAAGATGCCGAACGGCCAGGCGTTGCGCGTCACGTCTTCGCCGTAGATGATGAGAATGCTGCTCACGATCGGCGAGAGCAGGAACAGAATGTGGAGTCCCCGGAACCCGCGCCAGTAGAGCACCGGCAGCAGAATGCCGACGAACACCATGGCGGTGCCAAGATCGGGCTGTTTGAGCACCATGAAGAACGGCACCATGAAGCTGAAGAGAATCGGTATCAGCGTGCGCGGCGTGTTGGGGTTGGCGCGATGTGACGACAGCACGCGCGCCCACACCAGAATCACCGCCACCTTGGTGAACTCACTCGGCTGAATCGCCATCGGTCCCACAATCAGCCAGCGCTGGGTCTCGCCGCGCGCCGGAAGCACCAGCACCACGGCCAGCAACAGCAGGCAAACCCCGTACACGGCGTAGGCCAGCGATTCGAAGAAACGGAACGGAATCAGAATCGTGAAGAAGGTCAGCATCGCGCCCAGGCCGAGCCACAACAACTGGCGCTCGAAATACGACCCCTTCATCCACGGCGCGGTATCCGATGTGTGCGAGACCGAAAACACGATCGAGAGCCCGATGACCGCCAGGATCCCGGCGCAGATGAGTACCACCCAGTCGAAGTCGCGCGTGAGTTTCACGGGTGCTCACCCCCGAGGGTCATTCCCGCCACGGCGACATCCTTCGCGGCGGGGTGAGACTGCGCCTGCACCGGCGGCCCCTGCATCAGCCGGCCCGGACGGAAGTATTCGCGGACGAAGTCGCGCGCGATGGGCGCGGCGATCTCGCTTCCGTGTCCCGCGTTCTCGACGAGCACGGCCATCGCGATCTTGGGGTTGTCGGCGGGGGCATAGCACATGTACCAGGAGTGGTCGTCACCGTGGGGGTTCTGTGCCGTGCCCGTCTTGCCGGCCACCTGGATGTCCGGCAGCCGCGTCCAGTACGCGGTGCCACGCGGGTTTTCCACCACACCCAGCATGGCCCGGCGAATGAAGGCCAGGTTGTCGCCGTCGAGTCCTTCCACGCGGGTGCGTTCATGCACAACCGGCGGATCATCGCCGATGTGATCCACGAAGTGCGGGGTCACCAGCCAGCCGCCGTTGGCCACCGCCGCCGCCACGCGCGCGACGTGCAGCACCGTCGCCAGGTATTCGCCCTGGCCGATGCAGTTGTTGATCATGAGTCCCTGGGTCCATCTTCCCTTGCCGTGACGTTTGTCGTAGTAGCGGCGCGTGGGCACGTTGCCCGCGACTTCGATGGGGAGATCGATGCCCGTCTTCTTGTCGAATCCAAACGCTTCCGCCACCGACGCCAGCGCGTCCACGTCCAGCATCTCGCCCACGCGGTAGAAATACACGTCGCACGAGCTGATGATGGCGGACATGAGATCCATGCCGCCGTGTCCTTCGGGTTTCCAGCAGCGGAAGATACGATTTCCGAAGCGGTGCGTTCCGTCGCAGTACACCAGGATGCGATTGGGATCGACCAGCTGATTTTCGAGAATGGCCAGTGTCACCACGATCTTGAACGTCGACGCGGGCGCGTAGCGCGCCTGGGAAATCCGGTTGAACAGGGGCTTGGTGGGATCCTTCAGAAGCTCGCTCATCATGGACGGAGATACGCCCAGCGCGAATTCGTTGGGGTCGTAGAGCGGATGGCTGGCGGCCGCAATCACGCCGCCGTTTTCCACGTCGAGGACCACCGCCGCCGACGGGTTGGGCCGCACCGCCATGAGCGAATCCAGGAACACCTGCATGTGGAAGTCCATGTCCAGGTGCAGATCGTGGCCGGGAATGGGCGTCGTGGACCACTCACTCACCTCGCCCAGCGACTGGCCCGACGCCGTTACTTCCACGGCGCGTTGCCCGGGGATGCCACGCAGCTGGTCCTCGTAGACGCGCTCGAGGCCGGCCTTGCCCACGACATCACCCGATACGTACAGGCCGGACGAGTTCTCCATGTCCGCGGGCGTCACCTCGCCCACGTAGCCCAGCACGTGCGCGGCCACGCCGCCGTGCGGATAGCGCCGCCGCAGGTGCTGCTCCACCTTGAGATGCGGATAGTCCTTCCAGTTCTCACGCACGTACGAAATCACAAACTTGTCGGCGTCCGGGAAGAGTGGAAATGCAATGTGACCGTACCGCTTCTGCCATCCGTCGAAGCGCGTCATGGCACGCGTGGTGTCGATGGGAATGAACACGGCGAGGCGTCGCACCGTGTCCTGAACCTCGTCGCGGTTCTTCCACTGCATCACGACCTGGAAGTTGAGCACATTGTCGACGATGACCTGACCGTAGCGATCGCGAATGAACCCGCGCGGCCCCTGGATGCGTTCGCGTTCCAGCTGGTTGTCACGCGCGAACTGCGCGTATTCCTCGTGGTGGATGACCTGCAGGGCGAAGAGCCGGCCCAGCACGGTGATAAAACCGAGCGCGGTCAGAATCAGGAGGGTGCGAAGCCGGCGCGGACCCTCGTGGAGGCTCCTACTGTCTCTCTTGGCCAAGCGAAGTCACCACCTTCGCTCCCAGCAAGGCAAGCAGGCGCTCCACCAGGATGCCGGCCACGGCGGTATACAGGGCCGAAGGCAACGCCACCGTGAACATGCTCACGAACGCCGTGCCCAGATGCGGCCACATGTAGACCAGGAGATAGATCACGTCATGCATGAACGATGCGACCAGGAACACCACAAACAGAATCAGCACGCCCGGAGAGGTGGCGGCACCCATCCGGCCCGCGGCGTACCCCACGATGGACTTGGTGAGCCCATTCAGGCCCAGGGTTCCGGGGTGCCCGAGGTCGACCACCAGTCCCACGACGAAACCGAACAGCGAGCCGGCAATCGGTCCGCGCTGCAGACCGAAGAGCACCACACACACCACCACGAAGTCCGGTTCGACGGCCCCGATGGCGATACGATGGGCAACGGCGGCCTGCAAAGCCAGATACACCACTATCCCGACAATGGGTCCAAGCCATTTCATCGCCGCGGCCTCCGCATCAGCACGTCGCGCATGAGACTGGTGTCCGCATTGTCATAGAACAGCGAGCGATCCCACGGGATCTCCTCCGTCATCACGAACACTTCCTCGAGCGCGAGAAAATTGACCGGGCTGCGCGCGTCGATCTGCAGACTCAGCCCGTCGCTGGCGGGCCTCACGTGCGAGACGATGGCCACCACGTACCCCTTGGGAATGATGCCGCCAAACCCGCTGGTCAGCAGTGTGTCGCCCGCCGAAACATCTTCGACGGCGCTCACGTGTTTCAATTCGAAGAAATTACGCTGCCGCCATTCGAGAATGCCCACGACACGGCTGCGTTTGTCGATGCAGCTCACAGGATGGTTCTTGCTGGACAGCAGTTGCACCCAGGCGGTGTTCAGGAACACCTGCGAAATGCTGCCCACCAGGCCGCCGTACGTGAACACCGGCATGCGCTCGCGCAGCCCGGACGACGTGCCCTTGTCGATCACCAGGTTGGTCTGCAGGCGGTCGAAATCGCGGCCCACCACTTCGGCCGCCACCAGCCGGCGCGTCTGCTCTTCCTTGAACTCCGCCAGCCGGCGCAGACGCTCGCGCTCGTCGCGGAACTGCAGCAGACGCTCACGCTCCAGCGACAGCGTGGCCACCATGCGGGCCAGGCGCTCGTTTTCGGCATGGAGTCGCGTATAGTCGTGAACAAAGGTGGTGGCGCGTTCCGCCGGCAACATCAGACGGTTCAGCACGGTGCGCGCCGTATCCAGCTGCACCGGCTCCGGCAGCGCCATCAGCGCAAGAGACAGGATGATAAGGACGACGAGGACAGTACGGTCGCGGTGCTTCCGAAAAACCGTTTCGAACAGCTGCATACGCTAGTCGCGCGAGCTGTGCATCAGCACCCGTTCGTACTGGTGGATGTTGTCGAGCACTTTCCCGGCGCCCAGCACCACGCACAGCAGCGGGTCGTCTACGACGTTGATGGGCAGGTTGGTTTCTTTCTTCAGCAGCACGTCGAGCCCCTTGAGCATCGCACCGCCTCCGGTCATCACGATGCCGCGATCGACGATATCCGCCGCCAGTTCCGGGGGCGTTTGCTCGAGCGCGTTCTTGAGCGCCTCCACGATCTGCGAAATGGGTTCGCTGATAGCCTCGCGAATCTCCTCGCTGGTGAGCTTGAGGTTCTTGGGGATCCCCGCGACCAGGTCGCGCCCCTTGATCTCCATCTCAAGAGGCTTGTCCAGGCGCGCCGCGCATCCAATGCGCATTTTGATCTGCTCGGCCGTCTGTTCGCCGATCAGCATGTTGTACGTGCGCTTGACGTAGTTGACGATGGCTTCGTCGAGCTCATCACCGGCCACGCGGATGGAGCTGTCGGCCACGATGCCGTCGAGCGCAATCACGGCGATCTCGGTAGTACCGCCGCCGATATCGATGATCATGTTGCCCGAGGGCTTGTCCACCGGAAGCCCCACGCCGATGGCGGCCGCGATCGGCTCCGCGATCAGAAACACCTCGCGCGCACCGGCGTGTTCGGCGCTGTCGCGCACGGCGCGCTTTTCCACTTCCGTGATGCCCGACGGCACCGCGATCACGATCCGGGGCCGGATGAAATGTTTCTTCTTCTGTGACTTGCGGATGAACTCACGCAGCATCATCTCGGTGATCTCGAAGTCCGCGATCACGCCGTCCTTCATGGGGCGCACCGCCGCGATGTATTCCGGCGTCTTGCCCAGCATGGTCTTGGCCTCGAGGCCCACGGCGTAGACCTTCTTGGTGCGCTGATCGACCGCCACCACCGAGGGCTCGTTGAGCACAATGCCGTTGCCCTTCACGAACACGAGCGTATTCGCGGTGCCCAGGTCGATGGCCACGTCGTTGGTGAGATAGTTGTTCAGTCTGGCAAACAGTGACATGTGCTAACTCCACCGCGAGTTCAGAAATACCCGGCTTCCTTCAGACTCTGGAAACGATCGGATCCGATCACGATGTGATCGAGCAGCTCGATTCCAATCAGGTCACCGCACTTCGCAAAACGTCGCGTGAACTCGATGTCCTCGCGGCTCGGTGTCGGGTCGCCCGTCGGATGATTGTGCACCAGGATGATGGACGCGGCGCTGGCCGCGATGGCCGGCTTCAGAATTTCTCGCGGATGAACAATGGAAGCGTTCAGCGAGCCGATCGATACCGTGACGACGCGAATCACCCGATTCTTCGTGTTCAGGAACGCCGCCTTGAAGTGCTCCCGATCGTAATCCTTCATCTCGTCCATGAACATGCGCGCAATGTCCCGCGGCGCGCGGATGGACGATCCACTGGTGCGTGACTCGCGCGAGAGCCGCCGGCCCAGCTCGAAAGACGCCGATAGCTGGCAGGCACGCGCAAACCCGATACCCGGGACGCGGCGCATTTCATCCACGCCGGCCCGGCCCATCGTGATCAGATCTCCGAATTCTCCAAGCAATCTAAGCGCCAGCACCAGCGCTCCCGACCCGCGTGTTCCTCCTCCGACCACGATCGCGAGGAGTTCCTGCAGTGAAAGTTCCGCCGGACCCCGCGCGTAGAGGCGTTCGCGCGGCCGATCATGGCGCGGAAGCCCGCTCACAGACCCGTTTTCCACACATCCACACCTCCCCGTACCCACGTCCCGCAGGCCCCACGACCGGCGGTACGCTACCACCGGCCCACGGAAAATGGCAAGAATATTACCGAGAATTGCGGCCAGCGATGCGCCGCATGTGTGCGGAGATTGGCCGGATGCGTGTGGCTAGGAAACAGCCAGACGGCGCGCGTGCTCCATCGCGAAGTCAGCCCACTCGCTGGTGGGATAACGCGCAACCAGCTGTTCGTAACAGAGGCGCGCGCGGTCCAGCCGCCCCTGACGAGTGTACAGGTTGGCGACACGCAGCAGCGCGAACGCGCCTTCGCTGTGATCGTCGTATGCACGCAGAAAGCGTTCGTACGCGAGCAGCGCCGCCGCGGGTTTGAGGTTTCTTTCCATCCCAAACGCCAGATTGAGCTGATCGTCCGCCCCGAGCACAAAATCGTCGAACGCGCGCGCCGCCTCCTGAAACACGGTTTCCGCCTGCCCGCGCTTGCCATCCCGGAGGTGGCATTCGCACGCGTTGCGGTAAGCGGTCCGGGCACCGGCCCGGTCGCCACAGGGAAGGCTCACACGCGCCAGGGCCGCCTGGCCGTCGCCGTCGTGTGGCCGGGCCTTCGCGAAGCGCGCAAATTCGTCCTGGGCCCCGTAGTACTCGCCCTTGCGAAGGAACCGCTTGCCCCGGACCTGGTATCCCTCGAGTTGTCCCGCCCGCCATCCGCCGGCCGCAAGCATCGCACCCACTCCCAGTGTGAACCCGGTTACGTGCGTCAGGTAGGCCACGTTGGCACCGGCGCCCTCCAGCTGCACGAGTCCGCGCACGACCTGGATCAGCACCCACAGCGCCATCGCGAATACCACGTGCAGTTCGGAACGGCCGGCGCGGTTTACGGCCATGAGCGGGGCGAACACCCAGTACGCGATGCGCACGTTGTGGTGCCGCAACCGCACCAGAAACGCCCCCATGAGGCCGGATATGGCACCCGATGCGCCCACGATTCCCGCCCCGGTCTTCAGCACGTAAATGTTGTACCAGCCCTGGGCCAGGTTTCCGGCCACGGCAGCACCGAGAAACAACAGCAGGAAGGGCACGCTTCCGATGCGGTCCTCCAGATACCGTCCGAACAGGACGAGATAGATCAGATTCGAGATGATGTGGAAGTAATCGTAATGAACGAAGGCCGCCGTGATGCTGGCCGTCCAGGGTGAGAACCCGGGAAAGTACACCCAGGTCCGGAAATCAAAGGGCACCGCGGACGGGAAGAACCTGTTGATGACGAACACAGCCACGCACAGGCCCGTGACCACGCTGGTAATCAGCGGAAAGCGCCGCGTGTCCGTGTCGATGCCCACGGGAAGGTAGTAGAAGAAGTACATCGCTGCGAAAACGCAGCAAAATCCAAGCCCCCCCGCGGGAAAACCGGGACACGATGGGAAACCACGGGGAAGAAACGGGAACGGCGCACGCCGGCAAAAAAAGCGCGGCCCCCTCTTTCGAGGGAGCCGCGCCGGAATCGTTCAACGACGGATGTCGTCGACCGAGACTAGTAGTTCCAGACCGCCGCGATGTGCGTGACCGGACCGGCACCCGTCGCATAGTTCGAGTAGCCAGTCAGCCAGTAGCCCACGTTGAACGGAGTCTCGCTGGCGAGCTCCATGTCGATGGTCCACTCGGCGATGTTGAACCCGCAACCCAGGAACCAGTCGAAGCCGTTCGGCGTGACCTGGTTCGGATCAAAGGTCGGTGTGCCCTGCGTAATCTTGTTCTTGTCACCACCGATGAACTTCTCTTCGGACGTGACCATGTACTTGGCCGCACCGACTCGCGTCGTGAACCAGGACGTGATCTGCGTCTCGAGCGCCAGACGAACCGTCGGCATGTACTGGGTCGTGATCTTGTCGATCTCGCCCGTCGCCGCAGCATCCGCGCCGTTCGAGTACTCGAACTGACGGTGCATGTACTCAAGAGCAAAGACGATCATGTTGCTCTGGTTGACATCCATGTTCATACCCAGTCCAAGCATGAAGTCCGTGTTCTTGTCGCCGTTCGGAATCGCGATCGGCGTCGACGTCGGCGTCGACTTGTCCTGCAGCGAGTAGTTGGACGTCGCAAACTCCGCGACCGGGACCAGCGTCACGTTGTCCTTCCAGTCATAGAACAGGCGCGCCGCGATATCGAACGCGGTCTTGCTGTCCCATTCCACCGCGGTGGTGGCGCCGCCGCCGGCATCGATCTTGGAGTCACCGCTCGCGCTACCGAACGTGGCCGACGCGTCGAACACGAGCTTGTCGTTGTTCGTCCACGAGAAGCCGGCACCGATGCTCAGGAACGAGTTGCTGGCCTTGAAGCCAACCGCACTCGACTCCGCGTTCCACTTCGACTGCGTGACCGACACGCCGAGAGCGACAGCGTCACTGAGCTCCCAGCCGCCGGCGATGTCCCACTTGTTCATGGGCGTGCTCTGGTAGCCGGGCGCCAGGTTGGGGTCGACTGCACCCAGGTTGGCCGCGCTACCCGGGAGATGACCCGAGTAGAACGGATTGCCCATCCAGAAACCCGGATGGTCAAGGGCGTTCTCATTCAACGAGATGCGATACGTACCCCATTTACCGTTTTCGCCGCAGGCCGTGATCCAGCTGAGTCCACGGGTGTCCGTGAGGCTCGCGCCGTCCCACATGCCCATCTCGGCGTTGACCTGATTACCGAACGACGGCAGCGTGCTGTACCAGCGGTTCACTGCCGAATCGTCGCTGATGTAGTCGCCGGTGTTGGCCAGCGAACGAACACGGGCCGTGGTCGCCGAGGCAACCGAAGCGCCGATCATCAGGACGAGAAACGAAGCCAGAGCAATTCTGCTCCACTTCTTCATCATTGTTGACCTCCTCTGGTGGGAATGGGCTTCCTTGCGAAATTCCACTCCCGTTGTCCACTGACTCTACCAAACAACCACCCGTCGGGTGCTCCGTCGGGGCTTTGCTGTACGGGCGCGTCGATCAAAAACCCGAGTCCATCACCCCCTTGTGCGAAGGTTCGCTGGCGGCGACTTCAGGGATCGCCTCACGAGTCATAATCGCGCGGCCATTCCGGCCAACGCCCCCCGGTTCCTTCCGGCACCCGCTGAGCGGGATAGAAGCCCCCGGGAAAACGCCCCTTTTGAGGACGCTTCCAGCTTTGGGGGGGAAAGGTATAGACGCCCCGGAAAAGCTGTCAACGTTTTTTTGGTCAGGGCCCGACGGGCCAATCACGTCCCGGGAGCGGGTTTGCGCCGTCGGGATGGCGACTTCGGGGCACCGGGACGGCGGGTGAACTGCCAGATGGAAGCGAGGCGATCACTGTACCTTGCATCTGACTTATCTAGCGAATTAACAACAACTTGTCCGTACGAATGGAGGAATCCCCCCCCGCTCAGAACCAGCCCCACGTGGGTGATCGCCTCACGGGACCGGCCGAAGAAAACCAGGTCCCCCGGCACCAGATCACCGGGCCCGGAAATCTGCCTCTCTTCCCCGAGCCGGGCCTGCATATCCGAGTCCCTGGGGAGCAGAAGGCCGTTTAGCCGGAAGACCCTCTGGATCAGGCCGGAGCAATCGAAGCCGTTCGGTGTGCTGCCCCCCCACAGGTACGGGATCCCCAGGAAGCGGAGGCCGGTGGCTTCCAGGGCGGCAGGCGTCGGACGCCGTCGGGAGCGTTTTTCCACGTCGGCGCGTCGCACGAAACCCTCGCGGCCGTCGGCCAGGGTCGCCGCGACCCATCCCCGGCCCGGCACCTCCCCGCATACCAGCGGCGTACCCACCACCAGTTCGGCAACCGGCATGGCGTTCGCGGCCGGTGCGGTCACCACCACGGCATGGTTGGGACGTACACGGTGTCCGGCCCGGGTGAGGAACGCATCGCGCGCCTGGCGGGACCACGGTCGCAGGTGCCAGTCGCGTATCCAGCCGATGTAGTCATCGTCCAGCCGTACCAGCGTCCAGTCGCCTTCCGCCTTGAGCGGCGTCACGGCATCGCCATGGATGGCCTGGCTGACCAGTTCCGAGCGATGCGACGGGTCGCGGCGCACATCGGCCACCGCGCTCGCCACCAGTGCTGTGTCCGGAAGTCCCGGAGCCGGCAGCACCACCAGGCGCACCCCCTCGGCGCCGGGAACGGAACGAACCCGCTGCTGCACCTCGGCCGCCACACGCGGGTCGCTGCATTCGACGTCCACCGCGGTACCATCGGGCGGCACCACCGTCACGCGCGTGTAGCACACGCGCTGATCCAGTCCCCGTTCCTGCAGCACATCCGCAATGGCGCGATGAATGACGTCCAGCATGTTACCTCCGCGCAGGCCGGCCCAGCTTCGGGTCGCTGACATCGCGCAGCGCATCGCCCAGCAGGTTGAACCCGAGCACCGTCAGCGTCACCACCACGCCGGGCGCAAGCGAGAGCCACGGCGCCACGCGCACGTAGTCGATGCCGCTGCTGATCATCGATCCCCAGCTCGCCGTGGGGGGCTGCGCTCCCAGCCCGAGAAAGCTCAACGATGACTCCGCCATGATCGACGCGCCCAGTCCCATGGAGAAGATGACGATGATGGGTGTGAGCACGTTGGGCAAGACGTGGCGCGCGATCACCGTGAAGTCGGCGGCGCCCAGCGAGCGAATCGCCAGCACGAATTCGCGCTCCTTGAGTGAAAGCACCTGCGCACGCACCAGGCGTGCCACGCCCGCCCATCCCACCACACCGATGGCGATGAACAGCGCCAGTTTGCTCGGACCCACCGCCGCCACCACGGCGATCAGCAGGAGAAGTCCGGGGTACGCGAGCGTGACATCCGCGAGGCGCATCACCCAGCGATCGACGGCCCCACCGTAGTAACCGGCCAGCAATCCCAGCACGGTTCCAATAAACAGGGCGATCAATCGCGACATCACGCCCACTTCCAGGGAGAAACGCGCGCCGTACATGACCCTCGTGGCCACGTCGCGGCCGAACATGTCCGTTCCCAGGAGATGGGTCGTGCTCGGCGCCAGCAACGCATCGTCCATGGCGATGGCGTTGGGATTGCGGGACGAGAGCACGGGCGCAAATACGCCCGCCACCACCACGCACAGCACCAGAATGATTCCGGCGCGCCCGCCCGCGTGGCCGAGAAGGCGGCGCCATACCGGCGGACGCGCATACGCGCGCGGAAGATCGCTCTGCGCCACGGCGCGAACGACGTTCATCCCGCTCCTCCCGAACCCAGCTTCACACGCGGATCCACGCGCGCATACAGCAGATCCACGGCCAGGTTGACGAGCATGAAGGCGGCGGCCATGAACAGCACCGCGCCCTGAATGGCGGGCAGATCGCGCTTGAGAATCGCATCCAGCGTAAAGCGGCCCAGACCGGGCCACGCGAAGATCGACTCGGTCAGCACCGCGCCGCTCAGGTAGCTTCCGAAATCGATGCCGACCACCGTGATGATGGGCAGGAGCGCGTTGCGCAGAGCGTGGCGAATCAGCAGCCGGGGTTCGGACAGACCCTTGGCGCGTGCCACCTTCACGTAGGTTTCGCCCACTTCGTCGAGCACGCTGGAGCGCGTAATGCGCGCCACGTACGCCGTCGACGCCTGGGACAGCGTGAGGGCGGGCAACACCAGGTACGCCAGCCGACCATCGCCGAAACCCGACGCAGGCAACAACCCCAGTTGCGCGGAAAACACGTAGATCAGCAGCACACCCAGCCAGAAGACGGGCATGGACACACCCACCACCGCGCCTCCCACCAGCAGGTAGTCAAACGGCGAGCCGCGCTTCCACGCCGCCAGTACGCCGATACCCATTCCCATCACCACGGCGATCGCCATCGCGGCCGCGGCCAGACGGAACGTGTGCGGCGCGCGTTCCTTGATCGAGTCCCACACCGGCACGCCGGTCACATAGGACGTCCCCAGGTCGAGTCGCACCAGATCGCCAAGGTAACGCGCGTAGCGTTTCGGAAGCGGTTCGTCGAGGTGCATCTGCGTGCGCAGACGCGCAATCGTATCGGCGTCGTAACGCTCCCCCACCATGCTCAACACGGGGTCTCCCGGCAGCACGTACAGGAGCAGGAACGTAACGGTGGCCACGCCGAGCAGAATCGGAACGAACCACGCGATGCGTCTGATGGTGTAGGCCAGCATGCGGCCGGAGCATATGCCAGCCGCGCACGGGCATCAACAAAAGCGGCGCCCCCCGGCGCCGATTTTCCCGCGGGCACGCGGCGCCTCAGGGAGTCTTGTGCACGGCGCTGAAGTCGTTGCCGAGATAGATGGCCGGCAGGCGGTAGCCGGTGACGCGCGGCGAAACCACGTGGAAGGTGGTGGGGAAATACAGGTAGATCCAGGGCGCCTGCGCGTACACGAGACTGTCGATCTGTGCGTAGGCGTCGGCCCGCGCGTCCGCATCGGTCATGCGGCTGGCGGCATCGAGGCGTCGGTCGACGTCGGGGTCACTGAAGCGGGCGCGATTGCCCCCGCCGCCCTGGTTGACGGTGTCGAACAACGGATACAGAAAATTCTCGGCCTCGGGGTAGTCGGCGATCCAATCGAGAAAGAATGCGTCCACCTTGCCGGCGTTCACGGCCTGCTTGAACGCGCTCCATTCGCGGCGCACCAGCGTCGCGTGCACGCCCACCGCCAGCAGGTAGCCCTGCACCGCTTCCAGCACGCGGTTTCCCTCCGCGCTTTCGCGCTGCCAGATCTCGAGGGACAGCCCGTCGGCATGACCGGCCTGCGCCAGGAGCTCGCGCGCGCGCGCCGGATCGTATTCGTAGCCCGGCCGCTCGCGGTACCCCGGAAGGCCGGGCGGCACCGACCCGTGCGCGGGAACCGCTTCTCCCGACGCCAGCACGCGGATCAGCGCCGGAACGTTGATGGCGTGGTTGAGCGCACGCCGCACGCGCACGTCCGTGAACTTCGTGTTGTTGAGCCCGATGTAGAACACACGCAGTTCGGGACGCCTCAGCAGGTGCCCCTGATATTTGCGGTCTGAGAGAAAACGCGGAACCTCCGCGTCGGGAATTTCGAGCACGTCGAGCGTTCCCGACTCGAACTCCGCGATGCGCGTGAAGGGTTCGGGAATGATGCGGTAACGAATCCCCTCCACGCCGGCGGCATCGTGGGCGCGGTAGGGGTTGGGCGTGAGCGTGATGCGGTCACCGCGCAGCCATTCCGAAACGCGCCATGGGCCGGAGCCCACCGGAATGTCCCCCTGTCCCAGCGTCGCCACGTCGATGACACGCGCCGCGGGAAGCGCCAGCAGCGAGAGAAAGGGGGCGAAGGGCGCGTCCAGTTCGATGACGAGCGTGGAGTCGTCGGGCGCGGAGAGTCCGGGGATGGAATCGGATTCGCCGCCGTGAAAAGCGCTCGCGCCGTGAATGCGATCCAGCACCCAGGCGCGCGGCGACGCCGTCGCGGGATCCAGCACGCGCCGAAAGCTGGCAATGACGTCGGCGGCGCGAACCGCGCGTCCGTTGTCGAAGCGCGCGGCGGTGTTGAGCTCGAAGCGGTAGTGCCGGCCGTCGGCGGAAACGGTCCAGCGGCGCGCCAGACCGGGGACCATGGAACCGTCGGGCGCAAAGCCCACCAGTCCGTCAAAAATGAGCGCGCACAGTTCGCCCTCCGCCGCGTCCACGACGAACGCGGGATCGAGGCGGTTGGGCGATGTCTGCAGCGCCAGTTCGAGGAAACGGGAGTCGCTGGCCGGATGCGAGCATCCGCCCGCCAGCCACGCGCATGCCACCGCAAGTATGGTCGCGCGGCGCGCGCGGCCCACCTAGAACTCTCCTTCCACCAGTTTGTAGTCCCCCACGCCCATCATGTCGTAGAACACAAAGGTCAGATTGCGCGCGTAGTAGCGCCAGATTTCGTACTCACCCTGCGAGCGGCTGTCCATGGCGGTGTCGATCTGTTCCGGCGGCCCGTAGCGGATGTAGATACGGCCGCGATCCGAGCGCCATCCCGGCCCGAACTGGGAGTACTCCTTGATCACGTACTGCACGCGTTCCAGATACGTGGTGAGCGCCTCGTTTTCGGTCGTGGAGGGATCGGGGTCGCGCTTGGCCCAGAACTTGGCCCACTCCGCGGGACGGTCCGCTTCGGGCGCATCCTGCAACGGTTTCAATTCTTCCTTGCTCGCGATCAACGAGAGAATCTCCATGGTGTCTTTGAAGTTCACCGTCAACATGGCACGCGTGATGTCGACGTGAAGATCGACCGACGCGGTCGCGTCGCGATCGGGGGCGTACGTGCGGGCGCGGAGATTGACGCGATACAATCCCGGTTCCCATTCGTCCACGCTGAAGGAAATCACAAAATCGTCGGTCTTTCCGTCCAGCATCACGCGACGCTTGCCGTAGTGCATCTGATGTTCGTTGAGGTCTTCCACCTCGTAGAATACGTCGCAGGGGACGGGGCCCGCCGCCGGATGGTCGAGGTAGATTGCGAAACGCACCGCCGGTTCGTGCTCGAGTCCGGCGCCCCCGGAGTCGGACGGCGTTTCCGCACCGGTGAGTTCATCCTTCACATCGTCCCAGCGCGCGAAGGTGCGCTTGTAGTCGAGCGGAACCGAAAGCACCGTCGGCGTTCCGAATCCGATTCCGGACGCCAGGAAGTTGGGGACACGCAGCGTTACCGAACGATGCATGGAGATCTGGGTGTTGTGAACGGTGAACTGCGCGTCGATCACGTAGTCGCCCGGTGGCAGCTTGATCTCCCGGTAGGTCCGGGACTTCTGATCGCGGCGCCGCGTTTCGTCGTACGACTGCACGGTGGCGAACCCGTTGAGCACATAGGTGGTGGGACGCGCCTTCTCGTCGGACGCCGGCCGGATGGAGATGTAGGCGGCGTACCGGGAGTCGTAGTAGCCCTCCTTCTTGAAGAACACCAGCGTGCGAAACGGAACCTCGACGGAAATCCGCGTCATGGGCACGCGTGTGGAATCCAGATAGGCGTTGGCAAACAGGCTGAACGCCTGGGCGCGCGCCACGGCAGGCACCGCCAGCACGGCGCCCAGCGCGACGATGCCGCACACGCGTACGGCCGCCTTGTGAAGTGCGAAGGAGCGTTTCATGGCGTCCTGGACTGCTGGTTTCAAGGTAGGTTACGCCCGCTGGCGGCGGCAAGTGTGAAAGCAGCGGCGGAACGCACGCGGGCGCTACTCGTAACGCAGGGCGGCGACCGGATCCATGTCGCCGGCACGCCGGGCCGGATACAGTCCGAACCCGACACCCACCATCACCGAGAAGAGCAGCGCGGTGAGCGTCCACGGCACGGAAAAGTAGAAGGGAAAGTGCAGCATCCGGGAAACGAGGTACGCAAACACGGTGCCGAAAACGACGCCCACGATCCCACCGATCCCTGTGAGCATGCCGGACTCCACCAGAAACTGCAGCATGATGTCCCCACGGCCGGCTCCAATGGCGCGGCGCACGCCGATCTCTCGGGTCCGTTCGGTCACGGAGATCAACATGATGTTCATCACGCCGATCCCGCCCACCACCAGACCGATGGAGGCGATGATGGTGAGCACGATGCCGATGGGAACGGTCACGCGCTTGACCAGATCGATGAACGCCTCGCTGGTGGTGACGGCGAAGTCGTCCTTCTGTCCGGGACGCAATCCGCGCGCCACGCGCATGGCGCGCGTGGCCTCGTCGACACCCTCGTCCAGCGTGATCCCGTCACGCACCGTGGCGCCGATGGACGTCACGTGGTTGTCCTTCTGGAGATCCTTGGCAAAGGTGGTGACGGGAACGGCCACGAAGTTGTCGGGGCGTCCGCCAAAGATGTGCCGCCGCGAGGCCAGTGTGCCGATGACCCGGTACCGCTGGCCGCCGACGGTGATGTAGCGGCCCACGGGATCCAGCAGTTTGAACAGGTCCCGCGCCGGCCCCGCCGCCAGCACCACCACGCGGTCGCGGTGCGCCACGTCCGATTCGGAAATAAACCGCCCGCGGTCCACCTGCAGCGTGAATATCTCAAGGAGGCCGGGGCCGCAGCCGATCACGGCGGTGGGGGGCGTCTTCTCGCCCTCGTAGCGGAGTACGAATTCGGAGTCGGTTTCGATCATGAATTCCACGGTGTCGAGATCGGGGCACAGTTCCGCCACTTTCTGCGCCTCTTCGCGCGTGAAGTTGCGCCGGCGGGCCTGTTCTTCGCCCTCATCCCCTTCCACCAGCAGGTCGTATTTCGACACGTAGATGTAGGGACGGTTTGCGGACGCGAGATCGTGGTAGATCTTGCGCGAAAGCCCGGAGAGCACCGTGACGATCATCAGAATGGTGGTGATGCCGATCGCCACTCCCAGAATGAGCAGGCCCGAGCGCATGCGGTGCGCCCGGATAATCTGCACCGCCTGGACGACGTTCTCGCGCCACAACGATTCTCGTTTGCGGTGCAGTTCCACGGTTACTCCGAACGCAGCGCTTCGACCGGATCAAGGCGCGCGGCGCGCAGCGCGGGATAGGTTCCAAACGCCAGCCCCAGAACGATGGTCACCGTCAACGCCAGCACCACGATGACTGCGTTCACCACATAGGGCAAAACGGACAGTGCCGATACGGTGGCGGCGATCAGGAATCCGATGACCATGCCGACGACCCCGCCGATCACGGAGAGCGTGGCCGACTCCACCAGAAACTGCCACACGATGGCGCCGCGCGGCGCCCCGATGGCCTTGCGCACGCCGATCTCGCGCGTGCGTTCGGTGACGGACACCAGCATGGTATTCATGAGCACGATGCCGCCCACCACCATGGATATTCCCACCAGCGCCACCAGCGCCAGCATCACGCCCTGGCTGATGGAACGCCACAGGTCGATCAACTGCTCGCTGGTGGACACGGAGAAATCGTTGTCTTCGCGCGGATGCAGTCCATGGCGGATGCGCATGGCGACGGTGGCTTCTTCGATGGCGTCGTTCAGCTGGCGGATGTCCGCCGCCGCCACCTTGATGTCGATCGACTGGTTGGGACCGAATACCTTGCGGTAGGCCCCGATGGGAATGATGACAAAGCGGTCGCGGCTGGCGCCCAGTACGCGCCCGCGTTTCGCGGCCACGCCCACCACCTTGAAGTGCGTGTTGCCAACACGGATGGTGCGTCCGATGGCGTAGCGGGGCGCGATCAGCGTCTCGTACACGTCCCAGCCGATCACGGCCGCCTGGGCGTTCTCGCGGTCGTCGATCTGGGTGAGATGCCTCCCCGCCGCCAGGGGAATGTTCTCGATGAAGGGATACACGGCGTCGCGCCCCTGCACTTCGATGTTCCCGACGCTCTTCGCGTACGCGCTCACGTGCGCGTTGCTGGACACTTCGCCGCTCACGTAAGACGCCAGCTTCAGCTGCTCGCGCAGCGCCACCACGTCTCCCCGGTTGATGCTGGGGTTGTGCTGCAGTTTCTCGATGAACTTTTCGAAGTCTTCGATGGCGTCGAGGAAATTGACGCGCTGGATGGTGAAGAGATTGCTGCCTTCGGACGCCACTTCCTGGCGCATGTAGGTGTCGATGCCGCCCAGCAGCGAGACCACGGCGATCACTGACATGATGCCGACGATGTTGCCCAGCAGCGTGAGGAAGGTGCGCAGTTTGTTGGCCAGCAGTCCGCTGTAGGCAATCCGGACGCCTTCAAACAGCACGCGAAGCGACGGCCGCACGGGCTACTTCTCCTTTTCCTTCTCCTGCTTGATGCGCACGCGCGCGCCGTCACGCAAATCGCCGATCACCTTGAAGGGCCCGGAAACCACCTGCTCGCCCTTCGTCAGTCCGGATTTCACCACGAAGTAGCTCTGCCCCGCGATGCCCACGCGCACGGGGCGAAAATGCGCCACTCCGTTTTCCACCACGAACACGCCCTCGATGTCCTTCGGCTTTCCCGGCGTGGACGAGGTGTCGGCCGCTTCGGCGCCCTTCTGCTTCTTGCCGTGCGCGCGTTCGCGCCGCAGGCGCGCCTCGTCCCGCACCGTGAGACTCTGGATGGGCACGGCCAGCACGTTGTTCTCCGTTGCCACCGTGATGTCGACGGACGCCGACAGGCCGGGACGCACGGCCGGGATGGAATCCTTGAGCGCGACCACCACCTTGAAATCGACGGACTCCTGGCCGAGACCGGCCTGCGTGCGGATGGCGCTGTTGCCCACCTCGGTCACCACGCCCTTGAAGGTGGTATCCGGGCTGGCGTCGAGGCGCACCACCGCGGGCTGGCCGGGTTTGACCATGACCACTTCGGTTTCGTCGACGCGAACCTCGGCTTCGATTTCGGAGAGGTCGGCGATGGTGAGCAACACCGTTCCGGGGTTGTTGATGGTCCCCATGATGGCGCTCTCGCCCTCTTCGACGTTGAGCGCAGTGATCACGCCTGTCATTTCGGCGGTGATGCGCATCTGCCGCAGCTCGTGCTGCGCCTTCTGAAGCGATGCGCGCGCCTCGATCAGGCTTTCGTTGGCGGACTTGGCGCGCGCCTCGGCCATATCCAGCGACGCCTTGGCGTCGCGCATGTCGGTATCCGACATGAACCCCTTGTCGAAGAGCTGCTGGGCGCGCTGGTAGTCATCGCGCGCCTTGCGAAGCGAGGCGGTCTCCAGATCGACCGACGCCGCAGCGCCGCGCACGGCGGCCTGCAACTGATCCACCGACGACTGGTACGTCTCCGCGTCGATCTCGAGCAGGAAGTCGCCCTTCTTGACGTGGTCCCCTTCCTTGACCGCCAGTTTCGTCACCTTGCCGATGGCCTGGGCGCTTACGTTGACGCGACGCTTGGGCTGAATCTCACCCGACGCAGTGATGATCTTGGTCACGTCGCGCGTGGCCACCGGGGCCACCTGCACGTCGATGCGGTGCCCCTGCCTGGCCTTGAGGTTGATCAGCGCCAGCGCGGCCAGCACCAGCACACCCGATCCGATCAGAATTACTTTCTTCTTGCTCATGGTGATGTTTCCCCTCCGGCCGCGGAACGGCGCCGGTCGGACTCCACGCGGCCATCGTGCAGCCGCACCTCGCGCAGCGCGTGCGACGCGATGGCATCGTCGTGGGTGACCACGATCAAGGTGTGCCCCTGTCGGTGCAAGTCCTCGAACAGGTTCATGATTTCGGCCCCTGATTTCGAATCCAGATTACCCGTGGGCTCGTCCGCCAGGATCAGCGACGGCCGGTTCACCAGCGCACGCGCAATCGCCACGCGTTGCCGCTGTCCGCCCGAGAGTTCGTTGGGACGGTGATGCGCCCGGTCTTCCAGGTCGACGGCGCGCAACGATTCGATGACGCGCTCCCGCCGCTGGCGGGCGTCGACACCGGCGTAGATGAGGGGCAGCTCGACGTTCTGGAGGGCGGTGGCGCGCGGCAGCAGGTTGAAGGTCTGAAAGACGAAGCCGATTTCCCGGTTGCGGATGTAGGCCAGCTCGTCATCGGTGAGGTGCGTGACATCTTCACCGTTGAGGACGTAGCTGCCCTCGGTGGGTGTGTCCAGGCACCCGATGATGTTCATGAAGGTGGTCTTGCCGGAACCCGAAGGCCCCATCAAGGCGACGTACTCATTGGGCTCGACGTCGAGATCCACCCCGGCGAGTGCGTTGACCACATGGTTACCCATCTGGTAACGCCTGACGATACCGCGCATTTGTATGAGCATGAAACAACACGACGCCCCGGACCGTCGTGCTGCAGCGACCGGCCGGAGCTTCCTTTCGTCAGTGAGTGGTAATCCGGCGGCCGGTTGCGCGCTGCAGGTCCGCGCGGTTGATCAGATAGTCCACGCGCGCATCGATCAGCTGCGCCTGTGCGGAAACCAGTGACGAATTGCTCTGAATGGTTTCGAGAATGGTCCCTGCTCCCACACGATAGCGCTCTTCGGCCAGGCGCTGGTTTTCTTCGGCAGCCGCTACGGTTTCCTCGGCCAGCGACAGACGCTGCATGGCCTCATCCAGATTCAGCATGATCTGCTTGAGGTCCAGCACCGCGTCGATCTTGGCCTGCTGCAGATCATACTCGGAAATCCGCCGGCGCGCTTTGGCATCCTGGATGCCCGACTTGGTCTGGAAGCGGTCGAAGATATTCCAGTCCAGGAACACACCCAGCGACCACACGTAGTCGCGCTTGAACATGGCCCCGTCGTCGGGAAACGTGCGGTCGCTCCAGCCGTACGAGAACCCGGCCCCGATGGTCGGATAGCGGCCCGC
>DASRYI010000276.1:0-11006 GCA_035687255.1 Candidatus Krumholzibacteriia bacterium
CACCACCTTCTATGCGGACAGCAGCACCGCGTCGGCAGACACCGCGTGGTGGGAACTCTTCGGCGACACCGTGCTCACGAATCTCGTGACGACCGGCATCATGGATAACACCGACGTGCGCGCCGCCGCCGCCCGCGTGGAAGAACTGATGGGACGCTACGGTGTCACCAAGTCGGATTTCTTTCCCAAGATCGACGCCACCGGCAACGCCGCGCGCGGGCAGTTCGGTAGCGGTCTCGAGGACACCGGGAACGGGCCGCGGCCGACGGGCAACGCCTTCAGTGTGGACCTCGGCGCCACGTGGGAGGTGGACCTGTGGGGCCGCATCCGGCGCGCCAACGAAGCCGCCAAAGCCAACCTGCTGGCCTCGGAAGCGGCGCGGCGCGGCGTGGTGCTGAGCACGGCGGCATTGATCGCCAACTCGTACATCGATCTGCTGGCACTCGACCGCCAGCTGGAGATCGCGCGCCAGACCGCCGAGTCGCGCCAGCACGCGCTGGATCTGTTCGCGCAGCGCCGAGCCAAAGGCGACCTGTCGGATCTCGAGTACAGCCAGGCCGAGAGCGAGTACTGGCTGGCGAAGTCGCAGATCCCGGTTTTCCAGAAGCAGATCACCTTCGTCGAGGACACCATCAACTTCCTGCTGGGGCGCAATCCGCAGCCCATCATGCGCGGGTCGGTCATCGACAGTCTCGCGCTCCCCGCGGTCCCGGTGGGCGTGCCCTCGTCTCTGCTCGAACGCCGTCCCGACGTGGTCTTTGCGGAAGAGCAACTGCGCGCCGCCAACGCGCGCATTGGTGTGGCCAGGTCGCTGTACTTCCCCACCATTTCGCTCTCGGGACTGCTGGGTGTGGCCAGCAACGACCTCTCCCATCTCTTCGACACCGACGCCGGCGTGTGGAATGTGAGCGGCTCTGTGTTCCAGCCCATCTTCCACTGGGGTGAAATCGGCGGTGAGGTGAAAGCCTCCGAAGGCGTGCAGAAGCAGGCGCTGTACGGTTACGTGGGCACGGTGCGCAACGCCTTCCGCGAAACCGAGGACGCGCTCACCAACCGCACCCGCACCGGCGAACAGCTGGAAGCGCAGGCGGGCCGCGTGAAGGCGCTGGCGCTGTACGCGCGCCTCGCGCGCATGCGCTACGACGAGGGTGTCACCGACTATCTGGAGGTGCTGGATGCGGAGCGGTCGCTGTTTTCGTCGGAGCTCGACTACACGCGCACGCAGGCCGAACTCTACAAGAGCGTGGTCGACATCTACCGTGTGATGGCGGGCGGCTGGCTGGACCGCGCCGCTGTGGAATCCTTCCGGATCGAAGAGGACGTCACGCCGAGACAGGAACACTGACACGGCCAAGCGGTCGCGAACACAAAGAATGGGCGGTGACCGTCACGGCCACCGCCCATTTCTTTTCTCGGCGTGTGTCCGCCCTACTTTGCTTTCAGGATATCCCGAATCTCCGTGAGCAGTGCCTGGTCTTTGGTGGGTCCCGGCGGCGCGGCGGGCGCGGCCTCCTGCTTGCGCTTCATCGAATTGATCCCCTTGACCACCAGGAAGATAGCGAACGCAACGATGAGGAAGTCGACGAGCGTCTGAAGAAACGTCCCGTAGTTCAACGTCACGGGCTCGCCGCCTGCCAGCGGTTCACCCAGCGTCACCTTCAGCGCGCTGAAGTTCACGCCGCCGATGATGAGACCCAGCGGTGGCATAATGATGTCGTTCACCGCCGACGAGACGATCTTTCCGAACGCGGCGCCGATCACGATACCCACCGCCATGTCGATGACGTTGCCCCGCATCGCAAATTCTTTGAATTCCTTGACCATGCTCATGGATGAAACCTCCGGGAATGGGGACGGCATCCCTGCGCGCCGGCCCGATGAATCAGGGACACGACTCTACTATCCGGAGCAAATCTTTCGCAAAGGGATGTTTTTGGGGAGGGGGCGGCAAAAAAAACGGGCGCCGCGGCGAATTGAACCGCGGCGCCCGGAACGCACATTTTGCAGGGACTACACGGCCCGGCCCGAGTGTTCGGGACGCGTCGCGTGCTTTCCGAGGCCGTCGATGATCTCGTTCAGCGTCTTGCTGGGACGCATGGCCGCGAAACACGTGGTGTCATCGGGGTGGTAGTACCCTCCGATGTCGACCTTCCGGCCCTGCGCCGCGAGCAGTTCTCCCGCAATTTTTTCTTCATTCTTCGCCAGTGCCGCTGCAACCGGAGCCAGCCGCCCGGCGAGCACGGCGTTGTCCTTCTGCGCCGCCAGCGCCTTCGCCCACCCGAGCGCGAGATAGAACGTCGAGCCGCGGTTGTCGATCTCGTTCACCTTGCGCGACGGTGCCCGATTGCCCTCCAGGTATGCGCCGATCGCCGTATCCAGCGTGCGCGCCAGCAAGGTTGCGTTGGGATTGTCGGTCTGCTTCGCAATCAGTTCCAGCGACGGCACCAGTGCGCAGTATTCACCCAGCGAATCCCAGCGCAGGTGGCCTTCCTTCAGGAAGTGCTCCACGTGCTTGGGCGCCGACCCACCCGCACCGGTCTCGAACAGTCCCCCACCCGCGAGCAACGGCACAATCGAGAGCATGCGCGCGCTCGTGCCCAGCTCGAGAATCGGGAACAGGTCGGTGAGATAATCACGCAGCACGTTGCCCGTCACCGCGATGGCGTTTTCTCCGCGGCGCACACGTTCCAGTGAGAACTTCATGGCATCCACGGGCGCCATGATGCGGATGTCGAGGCCTTTGGTGTCGTGCTGCGGCAGGTAGGCTTCCACCTTGCGGATGATCTGAGCGTCGTGGCCGCGATTGGCATCCAGCCAGAACACGGCGGGAGTGCCACTGACGCGGGCGCGATTCACCGCGAGCTTCACCCAGTCGCGAATCGCCTCGTCTTTGGCCTGGCACATGCGGAAGATGTCCCCGGCCTCCACCGTCTGTTCGAGCAGCGTCTTG
Organism: Candidatus Krumholzibacteriia bacterium; assembly: GCA_035687255.1. Taxonomy (GTDB): domain Bacteria; phylum Krumholzibacteriota; class Krumholzibacteriia; order WVZY01; family JAKEHA01; genus JAKEHA01. Next base: position 2,951 of record DASRYI010000276.1, read on the forward strand.
CCCGCGCCATCGACAACCCGAATGGTTCCGGCCGCCGGGGCCACAAAGGTCTTGTCGTGCGACCCGTACTCTTCGGCCTTCATCGCCATGAGGCCCACATTGGACACGTTGCCCATGGTGGACGGATTGAACTGTCCGTGTTTCTGGCAGTCCTCGATCATGGCCTGGTACATGGTGGCGTAGCAGCGATCCGGGATCATGGCGATGGTGTCCTGGAGCTGGTCGTCGCGGTTCCACATGTGTCCGCCGTCGCGAATGACCACCGGCATCGACGCATCCACGATGATGTCGTTGGGCACGTGCAGGTTGGTCTTGCCCTTGCGCGAATCGACCATGGCCAGCGCGGGGCCGCTGGCGTAGCAGGCGTTGATGTCGGCCTCGATGGCGGCTTTCCGGTCGGCCGGAAGGCGGTCGAGTTTGTCGAGCACGTCGGCCAGTCCGTTGTTCACGTTGGCGCCGATCTCGCGCAATTCCGCCGCGTGTTTTTCCAGCGCATCCTTGAAGTACACCGACACACAGTGCCCGAACATGATGGGGTCGGACACTTTCATCATGGTGCACTTGAGGTGCAGCGACAGCAGCACGCCGGCCTGCTTCGCCTGCTCGATCTGCGCGGCGTAGAAGGCGCGCAGCGCCCTGACGTTCATCACCGCGGCGTCGATCACTTCGCCGGCCTGCAGGCGGATGCCGGGTTTGAGCACGCGCACACCATTGGCATCGACGAACTCGATCTTCACCTCGGTGGCTGCGCCCATGGTCGTGGAGGTTTCGCTGCCGTAGAAGTCCTTCGCGTCCATGTGCGCCACGCGCGTCTTCGAACCCGACGCCGGCCAGTCCTTCATCATGCGGTGGGGATGTTTCTTCGCGAACGTCTTCACGGACGCGGACGGGCGCCGGTCGGAATTGCCCTCGCGCAGCACCGGATTGACCGCCGAGCCGAGCACGGCCGCATAGCGAACCTGAAGGTCGCGTTCCGCCGGATTGTGCGGCTCTTCGGGATAGTCGGGAACCTGGTAACCCTGCGACTGCAGCTCGGCGATGGCTCCCTTCAACTGGGGAATGGAGGCGCTGATATTGGGCAGCTTGACGATGTTCGCGGCCGGCGTCCTCGCCAGCTCACCCAGACGCGCGAGTTCGTCGGGGATTCTCTGCTCCGGAGTCAGACGCTCGGGAAAATTGGCGATGATGCGTCCGGCCAGAGAAATATCGGCGAGTTCCACCTCGACGCCGGTGCCATCGAGGAACGCCTTGATGATGGGCAGGAGCGCGTAGGTGGCCAGCGCGGGGGCTTCGTCGGTCTTGGTCCAGGTGATCTTTGCAGAACGGGATGCAGGCATGTGCTTTTACCTTCCGAAATCAGCTGTGTGGTCGATGTGTTGTCCGCGCGGCCGGGCGGTTGTCATTATCGGAGCAGTATACCCGAAATCGCCTTCCGGCGGCCATAGGTGAAGGCGCTCTACCGTCAGTAACAGGCGAATCGGCCCGTTAGTTCTTATCGATCCGTCCGATTGTCCAGACAGCGTAGTTGGGGTGCATTGGCGCCATGCCGCAATGCACCCCGGAGGACCGCCCCCGGGGCAACTCGTCCTGCTGACCCGACGGGTTGCCCTGGGCCGGTCACATGCTGTAAACTTCTTAATTATTCGGCCGCCCCGCCGGGGGCCTGACTACCAACCATGGAGGTCTGATATGCGACTGCGCAGCATTACCATGGCGGTTCTCATGTGCGCGCTCATGCCCCTGACTGCCCGGGCGCAGGTTTTGTACCTCTTTCCCGAGACTGAATCAGGTTATGACGTGACCTGCAACCTTGTCACGACCAGCGTGGGGATGTACCAGGTGGCGGTCGTGTATTCGGGAGGGTACGTCAGCTCGTTTCATTTTGGCGTTCACGGGCCATCGCCGAGCTTTGCGCCAATCCAGTACGCGAGCCCGTACACCATCACCGGAAGCTATTTCTCCGACCTGACCGTCGACGTTGGGAGTTGCCAATTCGTAACCGTGGTGGCCACGCTCACCTATCTTTCAAACGGTGATCCGGTCTGTGGACGTATCTATGTGGGACAGGCGGGACAAGACGAACCGACCGTCACCGCGTGCCAGCCGTCGATTGCGACGTTCCCCCTCGGCGGTGCGGATATGTACATCAACAGTCACATCGTCAGCGATGGCTATCACGGCTATTGCACGTGTGACCCGGTTGCGACCAGCCCGTCCACATGGGGGCAGGTGAAGGCACTGTATCGAAATTGATAATGAATCGGGCGGTTCGTCCCGAACGAACCGCCCGATGTCTTTCTTTCCTTCGCCGTAGCCGCGTTCACGCGGTTCGCTATTTCTTCTTCGGGGCGCTCTGAACCTTCACGGCCAGCGCTTCGCTGTACATGATGTCGACCGTGTCGCCGACATTCACACCCTCGAGCTTCGACGGATCCTTCACCTTGATGGTGGCTTCGTTGCCCTGCGGTCCCTTGAACGTGACCGAGGGAACGCTGGGATCGATGGCCGTAATCACCACGGATACCATGGTCTCACTGTGGGCGACGGCAGCGGGTTTTTCGCCGGCGGCGGCCGTCGAGACACCTTCACTCGTGGTCGCACCCATGGTTCCCGGTTTGCGTACTGCGTAGGCAACCGCTTCCGTGTAAGTCGCCGTCACGGTGTCTCCCACCTTGACCTGTGCAAGATTCTTGACGGCCGGACCGGCCACGAAAGTGGTCTCCTTGCCATCCGCGCTCTTGACGGTGACCTCGCGTGTCTTCTGGTCGATCTTCGTCACCGTCGCGGTGACCGACACCGTCGAAACCGTGGCCTTGCCATGGGGCGCCGATGTGCCGGCAGACTTTTCCGCATGTGTGGCGGTGGACTTGTGGGTGGGTGCTGTGCTGGTGCCCGTCTGGGCGAACGCTACGGCGGCCAGCGACATGCTTGCGGCGACACACGCGGTTGACAGCAACGCTCTGGAAATATTCATGATACTCCTTCTTCACCCGGATTCACGGGTGGAATGGGACTGGGGTTGGTAACGCCTGACGCGGGCTTGTACACCGGTTGTGTCACCGGGTTGCAGGAACTACAGAGCTACCTTGACCGCTCCTGACATTTTCCGCGTAAACCATCCCGGCGGCGGGATCAGCCGGTCCACGTCGTCCGGCGTCCTGGGCCATTCGCACAGTCCCTCGAGCATCAGGAAGTCCAGCACCCCGATCAGGCTGCGGGCACCGGCCAGTGTGACCATGACCTCGCCGTTCATCACCTGGCTGCGATAGTCCATGTTGCAGCTGCCGATCGTAAAGAAGGCCACCATGCGCTCCTTCTCCTCGGCGGAAAGACCGGAAAAGTAGCCATCCAGAAGGGCTCTCACCCCCTGCTGCAGCTCCTCGGGTATCGCGCGCACATCTCGCGACGAACTGGTCCCCTGCTGCTCGGCCAGGTAGCGAATGTACGCGTCCACGACACCCGCCCACTCGGGACGCGACATCAGCCCGTCCCACACTTCCGACGAGGCGAAGAAGTTGGCTTTGAGGTGCAGCTTGGGGCTCTCCAGTGAATCCTTGGGCGTCAGGTAGGCAGGGTGGTAATTAATCTTCCCCAGGATGTCCCGCACACGCGACGCCACAGAATCCACGGCGCTGTTTCTTATGCTCACACGCGCGAGGCGGGGGTCGGAGAGCGACATGGCCTGCTCCACGCGGCCCGCGATGTCACCTACGCCCTGCTTCGGCGAGTACAACCCGACGGCAAGGATTCCGCCCTCGCGTTGCATGTAATCATCCATCGCATTTCCGAACACAACGAGACGTTTCATCAGACCGTTGGCGCGGGCCATCTGGGGCGCACCCGAACTGGGCGCACTGCGAAGCGTCGGCGCGATGATGATCGACCGGCAACCGCGGAGCGAACTTCCCGCCATCAGGGATGCATACAGGTAGCTCTGCCACAGTGAATCGGGAACCTTCATGACCGACCGTGGCGGCATGAGGCTGTACAACACGCACTTGGCGACGCTCAACGGCTTGGGCGTGAAGCCGGTCTCGTTGTGCAGCTCGATTACCCGGCCGCTCACGTAGTCCGGATACGTGGCGAGCTCCGCGGCTACGGCGGCGTCGTAGGTAGGTGCTTTGGGCCTGGCCCGCAGCGGAAATGGAATCTGATCGGGAGTAAAGCCCTGCGTCTCGAGCAGGAACCGGGCGGCGTTCTTGGTCTCGAGCGCAGCGGGGCCCTGCAGCATGAGCGCACGGTCCTCCCATGTGGCGCCGGTATAATGCTCACCCAACCCCATCCCGGTGAACATCGCCATGCCGCGATACGGATCGTCTTCCGTGATGTCGTAGAAGATGATCTTGCGGTGGTCGCGCATGTTGTTGTCCGGAATCGGCATCTTGCCGATCATCTTCATGCTGTAGAAAGAGTAGTCGGCCGGGTTGGTGATGTTGACCTGCACGCGGATGCGGTTATACAGCCAGTCATCGCCAAACTGGCTCTTCTCGATCTGCAGACCGATGGATTCGTCGACCGCCTTGCGCAGGTCGGCCTGCATGCGCTCGAGTTCCTGCTCCCAGGGCGCAAACTTCTTCGGGAGATCAACGTGATACCGCATGGGATCCTCGAGCAGCTTCATCCATAGCCGGGACTTGTTGGTCTCGAAGTAGTGCTGATCCAGGAAGATGATGTACATCGGGAACTTTCCCGTGGTGTCGTATGCCCGCACGTGCTCGGTGAGAGCCAGCAGGTAGTTGCGCACCTGCTCATAGGCGATGGCATCCGGCTCCCCCGCATGATTGACACCGGCAAAATCGTGGATCCACAGAACGTGGTAGTCCTGGGCAAGCCGCACGGAGCGCGCCATCTCATACTGGAATTCCTCATTCACGATGTACCAGACGCGGTTGCCGGCGGTGAAATCGCGCTGGGTTGCCCGGGCGATGATATCGTCGAACTCCTCCTGACTGTCGTGTTCCGCCGGAGTCAGCCCGTACTGAAGGGGAAGCCACACATAACGATTGTCTCCCCACCGTTCGCGCAGGTGGGACCGGTTTTCTTCCACGAAATCGCACAGCGACTGGAACACAAACGCAATGCGCTGGGCCTGAGTCGTATCTACCTTCTGGGTGGTGAGCAACCAGCGCACGAAGTTGGTCTGTGTGACCGCAATCATCCCGGAAAGCGTATCCTTCTTCTTGAGCTGGCCGATCAGGCGGTCGTAAGGAAGGATCAGATCGTCAAGGAGGATGCGCCGTGCCGCGGCGCTGATGGCGCGCCCGCGCTCCGTGCTCTCGCCGGGAGCGATCACATCTCCACTTTCGGCAATTGAAAACAGGTGGTCGAGCGTTTCGTGGTAGACACGAATCTCCTCATTGGCGGTATGGCCATGCGGAAAGAGCGCATCCGTGAGCGCCATGTGAGCGCGAAGCTCTTCGATGCGTGGCGCCATGGCCGCGGCGGCATCTGCACCGCCGTTGTCAGCGAAGGGCTGGGTCAACTCGGCAATCCAGCGGGCCCGCTCGCGCACAACAGCGAGTTCACGCTGCAGTGTCGAGTCCGGATCGCTCACCTGGTCTGCGCCCAGCCGTCTCGGACGCCGGTCGTCCATCTTCACGTAATCGGACTGCGGGCGCGTGCGCCCCATATCCCGGTCGCCGACCGGGACGGACAGCCCGACGCTGAAGGTCTGATCGCGCCCGGGAAGCCAGCGAAACGTCATGCATGAGCCCGCTCCCACAATCCCGCTGCGACGCATGGGCACATCGAGCTTCAGAATGAAGTCGTCCTTCCCGCTGTTGAAGCTGTGGTCAATACCGGCACCCACGAGCAGACTGGGTACCATGAAATAGAATCGAGCGCCTCCCTCGACCCCATTGGAGCGGCCACCGAAGTAACCTTCCGCCGACAACCCCGCGATACCAACAACTGGATGGCCCACGAAACGCATGATCTCGGCGTCCACCAGTCCGCCGAACTCGGAGTTTCCCGCGGGCTGATAGGCGAGGAACTCGGCGCCCAGCCTTTTGCGGAACAGTGAGGGAATTCCCATGGCTCGCGTGAATCCACCCTGATCGGGTGGACGATCAGTCGGTTCGATCGCACGGGCCTCAGGGAGGGCCGCAAAAATCAGTACTGCCATACTGACCGTTGCAGCCCATGAACGGGAGACATGAAGCATGGTCCGCCCTGCTATCGTCAGACACGCCGTCGCCGCAATTTGTCCACGCGCTGGCGCAGTTTCTTTTCCAGCGTCGGTGGCAGTTGATTGGCATCGACCAGTTTGCGCAAGACCTCCCCCTCATGCGCCAGTTCCGCGCTCCCGGCCGCGGCCCGCACCGATGGCTGGTACGGATCGCGTCCCAGCAGGTGGTGCAGAATGGAACGCGCGGCTTCCTTGTCGGGAATCAACCCGCGCGCGTTGACGTCGGGATCGAGGTGGGAGTACGGCGGCAGCGGCGATCCCACGCACGACGGGCATCCGGCCGCGCACGAACAACTGTCGAGCAGTTCCAGACACGCCGCCAGGATTTCGTCGATGAGTTCGTACGCCTTGAGCGCAAAACCCAGTCCACCCGGGAAGCGGTCGTGCACAAAGATGCCGGGCGCGTTGGCGGCGGACGAATCCACCGACGTCCCCACATCCACCGTGTCGCACATGGCGTACAGAGGGATGACCTCGCGGATGATGTTGGCGATACCCAGCAGCCCCTCGCGCGGCACACGGCCGGCGGCTTTGGCGAGCACGTAGGCTTCGGGTCTGGGAAGCAGCCACATGCCGGTGGTATCGAGAATCTGCTGGGGAAGATCGAGCGCGCCGAATCCCAGCGAATCGCGGCTGCCAAACTTGATCTTCTTGAACATGTAGGTCACCGACGTGACCGAGAGATCGCCCCAGTAGGCTTCGGCGGTTGAACCGCGCGGACTCTCTGCTCGCGGGTCCTGTCGCCGATCGCCCCCACCGTGCTCGCCCCCTGCGCGCGGTGGGGGGGCCCCATCGGCGCCACCCGCTCGCAGCGATGCATTCGGCACCACCGATTTGTGCAGCTCTTCGCTCTCGATCTTGATCTTGGTCTCGGTGATGGACTGGGTGTAGTAGTCGGTGTCCTCCTTCTGCACCCAGGCGATTTTCTTGCGGATATCCAACTCATTGACGAAGTACGTCTCGCCGCCGTGGATGTAGATGGCCTGGGGGTGCAGCTGCTGGAACGCACCGGACTCGTCGATGGTGCCGATCACGCGCGACGACTTGACCAGCGCACTCAGGCCCTCCGCCGCCATCGCCGCCGATGTCCCCACGATGATGGTGTACACGTCGTCGCCGATGTTGCGCAGGCTCACGTCGGCGCTGGGATAGTTGGGGCCGCTCCAGAAGAACTGCCCGCCCTGCTGGCGCACCTGGCGGTCCTCTTCCAGCAGGCGCAGCACCGGGCCGCACGCCTCGCCGAACTGCGCGAAGTCGTCGCTGCGAACGGGAAGCTCGAAGGCCGCCGCGCGCACGTGCGAGAGCACGATGTGCGCATTGTGCGGATCGATCACCGCGTTTTCGGGCGAGCGGCCGAAGAAGTAATCGGGATGACGCGCCATGTACTGGTCGATGGGAGAATCGTACGGGAGCAACACCACCAGCGACGGATCCGCGCCACGGCCCGCGCGGCCGGCCTGCTGCCAGGTGCTGGCAATCGAGCCCGGATACCCCACCAGCAGCGCCGCCTCCATGCTGCCGATGTCGATGCCCAGTTCGAGCGCGTTGGTGCTCACCACCGCCTTGAGCTCACCCGAGAACAGCGCGCGCTCGATGGCGCGGCGCTCTTCGGGCAGATAGCCGCCGCGGTAGCTCTTGATCAGCTTTGCGCGCGAGGGCGAAATGCCCTGCACGAACTCCTGCGCGTACTTCGCCACGATCTCGCTCACCACGCGCGCGCGCACGAAGGCAATAGCCTGGTGGTCGTACCCGACCAGTTCCGAGAGAATACGCGCCGCTTCCACGTTGGCGCTCTTGCGCTCCACGCGGTCGTCGCCGAAGAACGGCGGATTCCAGATCACGAACGCGTTGGGTCCGCGCGGAGAACCG
>DASRYI010000277.1:0-2240 GCA_035687255.1 Candidatus Krumholzibacteriia bacterium
TTCTTCGACGCCGCGGCGCGGCGCAACATCACCAGCGTGACATCGTCCGATGCCGGACCGCCGGCCAGAAAGCCTTCGACGGTCTTCACGATGTGGTCGCGGATGGCGGAAAGCGGCTCGTTGCGGTGGGTCACAAGAATCTCTTTCACACCCTGCAACCCCAGAAACTTGTCGCCGCTGGTGGTGGCTTCGGGAATTCCGTCGCTGAAGATGGCCATGGTGTCGCCGGGCTGCAGCGTCAGTTCGCTGATCTCGAGCGGAATCTGTTCGATCATTGCAAACGGCATCGTGGTCGATTCGATCATCTTCATGCTGCCATCGTGGTGCACGATGATGGGCGGTTCGTGGCCGGCGTTGATGTACGTCATCATTCCGCTCTTCAGGTCCAGCTCGCCCATGAACAGCGTCACAAACTGCTCGTCCGAAAGGCTGCGATACAACTGCCGGTGCAGGCGGTCCGCCACCATGTGCAGATCGGTATCGATGTCGGCCAGAAGCCCGATGGACACGATGCACGCGCTCATGGCGAGCGCCGCGGGCATACCCTTGCCGGTCACGTCGCCCAGCGCGATCAGGGCGCGGCCGTTGGGCCGCATGCCGACAAAGTACAGGTCGCCGCCCACCGCGCGGCACATCATCTGGTGCGCATCCACCTCGTAGCCGTCGGGCGCTTTCACGCCGGAGGGCAGCAAAGCGCGCTGAATGCGCGCCGCCGTGTGAATTTCCTCTTCCAGAGACATGTTGCGCAGCTTCACGGCCACGGCGTTGGCGGTGGCGGTGAGCACTTCCAGATCGGCCTGCGAGTAGCGCACGCGCGGATCGGTGGTATCGACATAGAAGATGCCGCGCACGCGCTGGTTGTCGAAGAGCGGCGCCGCCATCGCGGAGCGCAGCGAGAGCGCCATGATGCTCTGCTGTCCCCCGAAACGCGGATCCTCGAGCGGGTTGGCCACCAGCACGGAATCGCGTTCCCGCAGCACACTGCCGACAATGGTGGAACTGAGCTGCAGCGGCGCATCCGGATTGCCGCTCTTCGTCCAGCGCGCGCTCGCCTCGACACTGGTCGCCTCACCCGAGTCGGTGAGCATCACCACGCGCTCGGCGGGCACGCACCCCGCAACGAACTCACAGGCGGCGGTCTCGATGGCCATCTTGTCGTCGGATGACGCCAGCAATTCAAAGAGCTCCGAGCTACGATCCATGAGACGGCTGCGCGCCGCGTTGGAGTAGCCCTGGCTCATGTTGTAACGCAGGCTGGCGGACACCTGGTGATCGCCGAGGAGGCGATGGGCCGCGGTGGTGGCGGGCGATCCGCGGCGCATGAGCGCACCCGCGAAACTCACCAGCGAGCCGGGCGTCACTTCCACCCAGGCCTCGCCCACGGGCTTGCCGTTGATCTCGGTACCGTTGCGGCTTCCGAGATCGCGCACGGAGATCTTCTCGCCCTGGATCCGGATCTGCGCGTGCACCTTGCTCACGCGCGCCATGGCGATCTGGACGTCGTTATCGCTGGAACGGCCGACGGAGTGTTCGCCGTCTTCCAGATTGAATTTGTGGCTTTCGCCTTCCCAGACGATTTCGAGTGGAATCATGTGTGTCGTCAGTGTGGGGCTCGCGGCACCCGGACAGACCTTGTACACGGTCCGCCCGCGCGCGTGCCGGGCCGCAGGCACAAATCAGCAAGTAAAGATAGCAGACGCCGGTATACTGACACGAACCCTTTCTTCACCATGATCGGCCGGACGAAGGCCCGGACCGCGAAGCTCGCCGCCGAAAAATAACTACCAGTCGTGCCCCGCCTGCAGGGGCAGAATCATGGGGACCAGCCGTTTCGCGATTTCCGCCGCCGCCACCTCGTGCCCGGCGGGCGTCCAGTGTCCGTCCTGGGTGTAGTACAGACGCTGATCGGGATGTGAGCGCATCTCCGGAAGCAGATCGATCAGCGCCACGTGTTCGCGTTCCGCGAAGTCCGCCAGCCGCTTCTGAAATTCCGTATCGTGGAGTACGCGGTCGTCCAACCTGACGCCGAGATTCCGCGACCACCAGTAGCTGGAATCCACCTGCACCGCGGCGGGAATGCACACCAGCACCAGTTGCGCATTCGTCGATGCCACCTGCTGGTGCAGACTGCGCAGCGCCGACTCCAGGTCCTTCCATCCTTCGTTCATTTCCGGCGTATCCAGCAGCAGGTTGTGGCGCAGTCCGTCGGGATCGAGCACCGCGTCGGCGAGATTGAATGG
>DASRYI010000278.1:0-1920 GCA_035687255.1 Candidatus Krumholzibacteriia bacterium
AATGCGCCCGCCGGGACGAACCGCCCGGACCATGGCCGCCACCACCTCGCCGGGGCGCTGGAGATGCTCGAGCACGAAACGCGCGTGCGCCACATCGAACGTGCCCCATTCACCGGCCTGCAGGGGCAGATCGTAGGCGTCACCCTGGCGGATATCCACGGGCGTGAGATCCCCGGCGGACGCGGCCAGGCGCTCCCCTTCCGCGATCTGCGCGGCGTCCCGCTCCACTCCCACCACCGCGGTTCCGGTGGCGGCCGCAAGCTCGCGTGCAAACAGTCCGAAGCCGCACCCCACGTCGAGCACGCGCTCGCCGGGACGCGGCGCCAGGCGCTGCAGGGATTGACGATTGATGAGACGGTTGAGGCGCGCCAGGCGGGACTGTTCGTCGGGCGTGTTTCCGTGGATGTATTCGTCGCGCGTCGCCGTGGTCAGCCCTTGAGGAAGGATTTCAGCACGTATCCCGCGATCGCCGGGTTCTTGCGCAACCGGCGCAGCGAATAGGCATACCAGCTCGGTCCAAACGGGACGGCCACGCGCAGCCGGTGTCCGGAAGCGCGAATGAGGGTGCGCAGGCCCGGGAGCACGCCCAGGAGCATCTGAAATTCGTACTGGTCGTGGGAGAGGTTCAGGCGCCGGATGATCTGTTCGGAGTCCCACACCAGGCGTTCGTCGTGCGTCGCGATGGCCACGTAGGCACCCGCACCGGCCAGCGTGTCCACGATGGCCGTGAAGTTGCGCCGGATGATTTCCGGATCCGTGTAGGAGATGGTGTAGGGCTCGAGATAGATTCCCTTGCACACGCGCACGTTGGCCTTCACGCGCGCCAGTTCTTTCACGTCGTCCAGCGTCCGCCGCAGTCGCGATTGCACCACCACACCCAGGTTGTCGTACTGCTCGTGCAGCCGGTGGAACACGGCCAGGGTTCCGTCGGTGCACGGCGAGTCCTCCATGTCCATGCGCACAAACTGGCCGTTGCGCGCCGCCGTATCCAGAATGTGTTTTAGGTTGGTCACGCACAGGTCCTGATCGAGCAGCAGGCCCAGGTGGGTCGGCTTGACGTGGATGTAGGCGTCGACGCCGTGCGCCTTGAGGGCGTCGAGAAGCTCCCGGTATTCCTCCACCGCCTCCTCGGCCTCCTCGGGCTTGGATACGAACTCTCCCAGCACCGCCGCCGCCACCATGTACCCGTCGCGGTTGAACTGTGCCGACACCCGCAGCAGGTCATCGAGTTTTTCACCGGCGATGTAGGGGGATGCCACCTTGCGCACGATGGGTTTGGGAACCAGCGGAAGCGACGTGGCCACAAGGCGATCGACCAGACTCATAATGGCAAACTCCAGTGATGGTTGGGATTCTGTGGAATCATGACGGGTGCGGCAATCGTCGGCATTATACCGGGTGGCGCGAACCCGGCCAACGCCTGTCTCACGGCAGCGACGGCGCCTTCTCCAGGCGCATCGAGCTGCCCACATCGAGGACATGCAGGCGATCGCCGATGAGGCGGCGCAGTTCTTCCTCGCCGCGCGGACGCCGGCCTCCACGCATGACCCAGTACCCGTACGCGCCCCAGTGGGCCGGGATCACGACCGGTGCTCTCGTCGCCCAGGCCGCGCGCGCCGCGTCGACCGGCGGCAGGTGGCCGTTCACGTTGAGAATCGCGATGTCAGGAGCGTAGGTCCAGCCTACGTGCGTGAACCCCGAGAAGTAATTGGTGTCGCCGCTGTAGAAGACGGTCGCCGCCGGCGTGGCGATGACCCAGCCCAGGGCGCGACCGTCCGCCGCCGCACGCACACCCCAGCGCGCGCCGGGATGGTGCGCCGCCACCGCGGTGATGTGCACATCGCCAATCTCGTAGGTTTCTCCGGGTGTCATCGCCTTGACGGTGAGCCCGGACTTCTGCGCGGTCTTCAGCGCCGGAGC
>DASRYI010000279.1:0-5779 GCA_035687255.1 Candidatus Krumholzibacteriia bacterium
GTCGACGAAACGCCGGTGTCTCTCGCCGACCGGGACGCGCTGCAACGCGCCCTTCATCCCGGTGCCACCGTGGTGCTTCCGGACAGCGCCAGCATCGATCTGCTCTCGGATCGCGTCGTGCTGATGGAGGTCACCGCCGGCACGGAGGTGAGGCTTCCGCGGGCGCCGGGGCGGTGGTTCCATCGCAAGTCAACCTGCACGCTGATCGCCGGCGAACTTCGCATCAAGACCGGGGAACAGTTCCACGGCGCCACCATGCGCGTCTACACACCCGAAGGCCTGGCCGAAATCACCGGCACCATGCTGTCGGTGCAGTGCGACAACGGCGGGACCTGCGTGTGTGTGCTGGAGGGCACCGTGCAGGTGGGCGTGGATGATGCCGACCTGAAAGCCGTGGAGCCCGGCTACCGCCGCGTCATGCTGCGCGACGGCACCAAGGAAATCATTCCCATCAAGGACATGCACCGCGACGGCGTGCTCGATTTCGACCGCCGCGTCGGCGACCGCATCCAGCGTCCCTGAAAGACTCCCCGGGGGGTTGCGGTGTGGGGAGGCTTGCTCTAGGATAACCCTGTTTACTGCTGGTCGCACATTCAGACACGAAGGAGAAGTGGCATGAAGGCGATTCATGTTTTGAGTGCCGTCATTCTTGCGTCTACATTCGCGTTGTCGGCGAACGCGCAGGATGCCGGGACGGTCGACAAGACCACCGTCGGAGACAACTTCCCCAGACCCGCCTATTCGCCGTACGCCGGCCGGAATTTTCCTTCGCGGCCGCTGTTCGGCGACACCCACCTGCACACCGGATTTTCCATGGACGCGGGTGCCTTTGGCTGCCGGCTGGGACCGGCGGATGCATATCGTTTTGCCAGGGGCGAAGAGATCATGGCATCCAGCAACCAGCCCGTTCGCCTTTCGCGGCCGCTCGACTTTCTCGTCGTTGCCGATCACTCCGACAACATGGGCTTCTTCCCGGATCTGTTTGCCGGCAAACCCGAAATCCTTGCCGACCCCACGGGAAAACGCTGGTACGACATGATCCAGCAGGGAAAAGGCGCGGATGCCGCCGTCGAGATCATCGTGGCCTTCTCGCAGAACAAGTTCCCGACGTCCCTGATGTACCTGCCGGGATCGGCTCAGTATCGTTCCGCGTGGGAAACCACCGTCAAAGCCGCGGATGATGCCAACGACCCCGGGCACTTTACCGCGTTCATCGGCTACGAGTGGACGTCGAATACCGGCGGCAACAACCTGCACCGGAATGTGATTTTCCGGGAGGATGGCAGCCACGCGGGTCTTGTCGAACCCTACACCGTCTACCCGCCCGGCAGTGACAATCCGCGCGACCTGTGGAAATGGATGGCCATGGCCCAGGAGAAGACGGGAAGCCAGGTGCTCGCGATTGCGCACAACGGCAATCTCAGCAACGGCCGGATGTTCCCCATCATCGAGTCGTTCACCGGCAAGAAGATCGACAAGGCGTACGCGCAGAACCGCGCGCGCTGGGAACCGCTCTATGAGGTCACCCAGATCAAGGGCGACGGGGAGGCGCATCCGTTTCTCTCACCCAACGACGAGTTCGCGGATTACGAAACCTGGGACAAGGGCAACCTCGATCTGAGCGAGGCCAAACAGAACAAGATGCTCGAGTTCGAATATGCACGTTCCGCCCTCAAGAACGGCCTCAAGCTCGGGAAGGAACTCGGAACCAACCCGTACAAGTTCGGTCTCATCGGTTCCACCGACTCGCACACCGGTCTGGCCACCGCGGAGGAGGACAACTTTTTCGGAAAGGCAACGTCTGTCGAACCGAGTGCGACGCGCATGGAACATCCCTTCGTCAAAGGGCCGCATGGCACCATCATGACGTGGGAAACAGTCGCTTCCGGCTACGCGGCAGTGTGGGCCACGGAGAACACGCGGGCTTCCATCTTCGACGCCATGGAGCGCCGCGAGACCTACGCCACCACCGGTCCGCGCATGATCGTGCGCTTCTTCGGTGGATTCGACTTCGACCCGTCGGACGCCAACAGCCGCTCACCCGCGTTTGCGGGGTATCGCAAGGGTGTTCCCATGGGTGGAGATCTCACGAAGGCTCCCCAGGGCAAGGCGCCCACGTTTCTGGTCGCGGCACTCAAGGATCCCATCGGCGCGAATCTGGATCGCTACCAGATCATCAAGGGCTGGATGGATGCCAAAGGCAATCTGCACGAGAGGGTCTATGACGTGGCCGTTTCCGGCGGGCGCACCGTCGACGCGGACGGACGCTGCAAGACGCCGGTGGGGAGCACCGTGGACGTGGCCAACGCCACCTGGACCAACACCATCGGTGCGCCCGAGCTGATCGCGGTGTGGAAGGATCCGGAGTTCGATTCCAAACAGCCGGCCTTCTACTATGGACGCGTCATCGAGATTCCCACGCCACGCTGGACGGCGTATGACGCGGCCTTCTACGGCACGAAGGTTCCCGACGGTGTGCCCACAACCACACAGGAGCGGGCGTACACGTCGCCGATCTGGTATTCGCCTTGAACCGCGTGCTGCGCGAGCCGCTGGTCCAGTTTCTGGTGCTGGGCGCGGTGTTGTTCGCGGCCAGCCGCATGCTGGACCACGGCGGCCCGAAGCCCGGCGAGATCGTCGTCACGCCGGGCGAGATCGAGAACATGGCGGAAGTGTTTACGCGCATGTGGCGGCGTCCGCCCAGCGCGGAGGAACTCGATGGCCTCGTGCAGGATCACGTTCGCGAAGTGATCCTGGCGCGCGAGGCCGTCGCCATGGGTCTCGACCGCGACGACACCATCATCCGCCGCCGTCTGCGGCAGAAGATGGAATTTGTCACCGGCGACATTGCGGCGCTCTCCGAACCCACCGAAGACAACCTCCAGCAATACTTTCGCGAGCATCTTGCCGCCTACCGCGAGGAATCGCGAGTCACACTGCGACAGGTGTTTCTGAGTCCGACGCGCCGCGGCGAGCGTGTTTCCGCGGACGCCGCACGCCTGCTGGCCGAGTTGAACCGCAACCCCGGCGGTGAGATCGGCGACACGGCCATGGGTGACGCCACGCTTTTGCCCGCGTCGCTCGACGACGCCCCCTTGAGTGACGTGGAACGAACGTTCGGTGACGAGTTTGCCCGCCAGGTCAAGACGCTGGCGCCGGGCGCGTGGCACGGGCCGGTGACGTCGAGTTATGGCGTACATCTGGTGGAAGTGCAGGCGCGCACGGAGGGACGAGAGCCGGAATTCGCCGAGGTGCGCAGCCGGGTGAAAGCCGACTGGGAGGATGCAAGACGCCGCGAAGCCAATGACGCGTTCTACCGCAAGCTGCTCGAAAAGTACCGTGTCACCGTGGAGTGGCCCACCTCCCCGGACGCGGCCACGACACAGGCCCAACGATGAAACACGTCCTGCGTATCCTGTCGTTGCTGATGGTGCTGTCGTCGCACGCCGCGTTTGCGCACGAATTGCGCCCGGCCTATCTGCAGTTGCGGGAAGTTGAGCCCAACACCTTCGACGTGCTCTGGAAGGTCCCCGCGCGCGGCGACAACCTCCGCCTGGGTCTCTATGTCCGTCTGCCCGAGCGCTGCCACAATCTCACCCAACCGCGGGGGTTCATTGCCGGGATGGCATACGTCGAACGCTGGCGCGTAACCGCCGACAATGGACTCGCGGGTGCCGTGGTGTCCGTGGACGGGCTTTCGTCGACGCTTACCGACGTGCTCGTGCGCGTTGAGTTTCTCGATGGCGCCACACAGATGACGCGTCTCGTCCCGTCTTCACCATCCTTCACCGTGACGCCGTCGCCAGGAACCTGGCAGATCGTGCGGACGTACGTCGCCCTCGGCTACGAACACATCCTGCTTGGCCTGGATCATCTGCTGTTTGTGTTCGGGTTGCTGCTCATCGTGCGCAGCCGCCGTACGCTCCTGAAGACCATCACCGCATTCACCGTCGCGCACAGTATCACCCTGGCCATCGCGACGCTTGGATACGCCCACGCACCGCTGGCCCCGCTCAACGTCGCCATTGCCATGAGCATTCTGTTTCTGGGGCCGGAAATCGTGCGCTCGTGGCGTGGCGAGACCAGCCTGACCCTGCGCTATCCGTGGGTCGTTGCGTTTGGTTTCGGACTCCTGCACGGCTTCGGGTTTGCGAGTGGCCTGACCACGGCCGGCATGGCACCTTCCGCGATCCCGCAGGCACTCCTGTGGTTCAACGTGGGTGTGGAGCTTGGGCAGGTGTCGTTTGTTGTGGTCGTGCTCGCCATGGCGCGAGCGTTCCGTGTGCTCGAAATGCGATGGCCGTTATGGATCGAACGCCTGCCCGGCTACGCGGTTGGCATGTTCGGCGCGTTCTGGACCATTCAACGCGCGGCGATGATGTTCGCGGGAAGATAGCACCATGCGACGCACACCGTTGACGTTCGTGATTCTCCTCGCTCTGCTGGCGTGGCCGATGGCTGCAGGCGCACACCAGGAAACCGGGAGCGCCACCGGGTTTCTCTCCGGCCTGCACCATCCCGTCTCGGGTTGGGACCACATCCTCGCCATGGTGGCGGTGGGATTGTGGGGGGCACAGCTTGGCGCGCCTGCGGTGTGGGCGTTGCCTGTGGCGTTTCCGATGGTGATGGCGCTGGGTGGTGCGCTGGGGCTCATGGGTATCGCGCTTCCCGGTGTGGAGATCGGCATCGCGTTTTCCGCGATGGTGCTGGGGACGATGGTGCTGGGCAAAGTGCGGCCGCCGCTGTGGGTGGCGGGTGCGATCGTTGGTTTCTTTGCCATCTTCCACGGCCACGCCCACGGCACCGAGCTGCCGCCGAACGCCAGCGCTATCATGTACAGCATCGGATTCGTGGTCGGCACCGGCCTGCTGCACGCGGTTGGTATCACGATTGGTCTGGTTCAGCGATGGAAGCCGGGCGACTTCGTTCTGCGTGCCGCCGGTTTCGTGGTCACCGCAGGCGGCGTCTACTTTCTCTGGGCGGCCCTCCGGTGATGCGACGCGCGGGCATCATGGTGGCGCTGTGCCTATGGCCGGCTGCGGCGCACGCGCATCTTGTGTCGACCGGATTCGGTGCGTTCTACGACGGGGTGGCGCACCTGGTGCTCACACCTCAGGACTGGCTCGTCGTGGTGGCGATGGGGTTGCTGGCCGGACTCTGTGGCCGGCGCGCGGCGCGTGCATCTCTCGTGGTTTTCCCCATGGCGTGGTTCGCCGGCGGAATTGCGGGAGCGGCTCTCGCGCCGGTGAGCACGCCCGCGATCGCGACCGCGCCCTCTATCCTTGTGGTCGGGATTCTTGTGGCCTTCGACCGCAAGCTGACGCCGACGGTCGTCGTGGTTCTTTCCTGTCTTGCCGGGTTGCTGCACGGCTTCATCAATGGAGCCACCATGAATGTATCCGGGCGCATGTGGCTGGCTCTGCTCGGCGCTTCGACCGTGGTCTTCGCATGTACCACGTTGCTTGCTGCGATGGTGGTCAGTTTGCGCGCCCGGTGGACACGCGTGATGATTCGCGTGGCGGGAAGCTGGATTGCGGCAACGGGGATTCTGCTGCTGGGATGGCTTCTGCGCGGAGTTCGGTGACAGCCCGCGACTCCCACGACGTAGCCGTCAGCGCACCCACGTATTCTGTTTGATACCGGGCGTTCCGTTCTGGCCGCCGTAGGCGGGGCCCACTCCGCCGCCGCCAATATTCCCCGCATTCCCGAGAGAGTAGAACGGCGAGATCAACGCCGGTGAACTGCCGCCGGTCATGAGAATGCCAACGCTCGGGCCACC
>DASRYI010000280.1:0-3917 GCA_035687255.1 Candidatus Krumholzibacteriia bacterium
CCCGCGACACCATGCGCACCGTCAACTCCTCCAGCGCGCCGAGTCCAGCACGCGCCCGCACATGAACAGAAAGAACACGGTGAGATTGAGGTAGAACACCAGGTCGTTGGTGTCGATGACGCCCCGGGCCATGGCGTCGAGGTGCTTCACCATGGAAAGCTGCGAGAGCACCGCCGCGGCCGCGCCGTTCACGAAGGGGGTGATCCATCCGATCACGAGCAGCAGCAGCGCGCACCCGAACGTCATCGCACCCGCCACCAGCTGACTCTCGCTCAGCGCCGAAAAGAACAGTCCCATGGCCACGAAGGCGACGCCCATCAGGAACAGGCCCAGGTATCCCGACAGGATGGGACCCGGTTCCGGGGTGGCGAAATGATAGAGCAGGGCGGGATACGGAAGCGTCATGGCCAGCATCACGGCGTGCACCGTGATCGCGGCCAGGAACTTCCCGAGGATCACCTGCGCGTCGGACACCGGATACGTAAACAGCAGTTCGGCGGAACCGCTGCGGCGTTCCTCCGAGAACAGGCGCATCGTCAGCAGCGGCAGGATGAGCAGGAGCACGGAGCTCATGTTCGCGAACAGCGGCGAGAGCACGGATGAGGTCAGGCTGAGCAGACGGGCCTGCATGGGATTCTGCATGGCCTGCATGGATTCAATGTTGAAATAGCCGAGCAGGTTGTAGAAGAAGTAACCGCTCAGCAACAGGAACAGCGTGATGACGGCGTACGCCACCGGCGATTGAAAGTAGTAGGACAGTTCGCGCCGGTACAGCGCGATGATCTTGTTCACGGCATGTCCTCGCGGGTGACGAGATGCACGAAGACATCCTCGAGACTCGCCGTGGTGAGTGTCATGGCGCGCAGGTTCAAGTGCGCCGCCTGCAGCGCGCTGGCAATGGCTTCGCGCGGGTCGTCGCCGGCCCGCGGCACCACACGCACATGCACGATGCCGTCGCGCGCGTCCACCACCCCGGCCCCGGCCACACCCTCCACCGCTTCCACGGCCGCCACGCACGCTGCGGGTTCGCCCCGCACCTCGATCTCGATGGTGGCGCTGGTGCCCGCCTGGCGCGAGAGCTGGTCGGTGGGGCCGTCGCTGATCAGGCGTCCGCGATGAATGATGAGTACGCGCTGGCACAGGTGGCCCACCTCGGGAAGGATGTGCGTGCTCAGCATGATGGTGCGCCGGCCCGCCAGGCTCCGGATCAGTTCGCGGATCTCCACGATCTG
Organism: Candidatus Krumholzibacteriia bacterium; assembly: GCA_035687255.1. Lineage (GTDB taxonomy): Bacteria > Krumholzibacteriota > Krumholzibacteriia > WVZY01 > JAKEHA01 > JAKEHA01. The sequence continues at coordinate 1,233 of DASRYI010000280.1, forward strand.
CCGCGGGTCGAGGCCCACCGTCGGTTCGTCCAGAAAGAGAACGTCGGGGTCGTTGATCAACGCCTGCGCCAGGCCGGTGCGCTGGCGGTAGCCCCGTGAGAGCGCCCCGATGCGCCGCGTGTAGACATCCGTCAGGCCGCATGACTCCACGATGCCGGCGATGTGATCGGCGCGTCCCGCGCGCGGCATGCCCTTGAGCGTGGCCACGAAATCCAGAAACGCCGAGACCGTGAGGTCGCGGTAGATGGGAACGCTTTCCGGCAGGTAGCCGATGCGTGAGCGCACCTGCATGGACTGGGTGAGCACGTCGTGACCGGCCACCCGGGCCTCGCCCGCACTGGGGGGAAGATACCCGGTGAGCATGCGCAGGGTGGTGGTTTTGCCGGCGCCGTTGGGTCCGAGAAAGCCGACGATCTCGCCCGCGGGAATGCGGAACGAAAGGCCGACCACGGCGTCGCGGGCGCCGTATCGTCGCGAAAGACCGGAGACTTCAATCATCGTGGATGGGACGTCATGCTATCGCGCGCGTGCACGGGCGTCAACGCGTCTGTCCGGCCCGGGGCTGCCCAGAAAAAAATTGAACGGGGTGGGGATTGGCCGTAACATTCGTCGCCTGATCGCGTAGGACTCTCAAACTGGTTGCGGCCCACGACCGGGCCGACGCTTACTTACCCGTTGGAAACGTAGGCAGTCCCATGATTTCTGGCAAGACCATGCGCGTAACCGCGGCCGCTACCGCCGCCGCCGCTGTGATGTCGGTCGCGTCCCCGGCGTTCGCCGCCAATTCAATATTACTGTCTGCGCTGTTGCCCGGTCTGGGGCAGGCCCAGCAGGGGCACTACACCAAGGCGACCATCTTCGGGACCGCTGCCATCGCGTCATGGATCGGCGTGTTTGCCAGCCAGATCAACTACTCCCGGTCGGTCGACACCTACAACGACCAGAAGCGCATCTACCTGGCGTACGGGGACCAGCTCAAGAGCGGAACGATTGTCAAGGGATCGGACATCGACGCCACCTACCAGGCCATGAGCGACGCCTACAACAAGGCCGACGACGAGGCCAAATGGCGCGATATTTTTGTCGGCGCGGTGGTCGTGACCTACGCATTGAATCTCGTGGACATCATTCTTTCGCGTCCGGACACGGGCGAGGTCAAGGAGCCGGCCACGTCGCTCGAGGTGCAGCACGACGGCTTCCGGTTGGTTCGAACCATTCGCTTCTAGGAGACGGCATGCGTACCCCGCAATTGATTTCCCGGTGCCTGCTGGTGCTTGCGTGCGGCGCCCTGCTGCTCCTGGTGGGAGGCTGTCCCAAGCACGAGGATTTTCCAACGCAGCTCTCGCTGGTCACGTCGCCCAGGCCCACCGACTTCTCGATTACCGCCAGGGCCGGTGCAACCGGCGGCGTCGACTATGACCTGTCGTGGAGCGTCAGCGACGACACCCACGTGGACCACTACCGCCTGTATCTGCTGGACCTGGCGCCCCGGCCCGAGCTCCTTTTCGAGACCGCGGACGCCAGTACAATTCTTCCCATCAACCTGCCCTACGACGCACAGGGCCTGCGTTTTGGCGTGTCGTCGGTGAGCACGGGGGCGGTCGAGAGCGATATGGCGACCGCAACCGTTCCCGCTCCGCAGTAGCCTAACGATATTCAATACAGCCTGTTGTGAGATTCACCTCGGGTGATCTCTGACCCTCCGCGGGGAGCCGGGCCGCGTGGTACGATCCCTGCACATCCAGCCGGGATCTCTTCCGATTTCCGGTGATGCAGGCACTCTTTCGCATACGCGGCTACGATTCCTTCGAGCAGATCGCCGTTGGCGGTATGGCCGTCGTCTACAAGGCGCGCAAGCAGTCCTTGAAGAAGGCGGTGGCCATCAAAGTGCTGCTTCCGCACCTGGCCGCCGATCCCCGGTTCATCACGCGCTTCCAGCAGGAAGCGGAGGCCGCCGCGCGCGTCCAGCACGAGAACATCGTGAACGTGATCGACTACGGGAAGTCCGAAGTTTCCTACTACATCGTCATGGAGTACTACGATGGGCTCACCATCGAGGAGTTGGTGCGCAGGTATCCGCGCCTGCCCCTCGATGTTGCCCTCTCGATCATTCTCAACGTGTGCTACGGGCTGGAAGCGGCGCACGCCGAGAATCTGGTACACCGGGATATCAAGCCCGCGAACATCATCTTCACGCGCCAGGGTGGGATCAAGATCGCCGATTTCGGACTCGCCCGGGACGTGGAGAAATTCACCATGGTGACCCATGCGGGCAAGGTGGTGGGCACGCCCGCATACATGTCGCCCGAACAGACGCGCGGGGAAACGGTGGGCACGCAGAGCGACATCTTTTCACTCGGCGTGGTTGCCTACGAACTGCTGACGGGACGGCGCCCCTTCGAGGGAGCGAGCTTCTCGGAGGTCGTCGACCGGATTCAGAGTCACGAACCGGCCGCCGTGAGTTCTCTCAATCCGTCCGTGGACGCCACGATCGCGCACATCGTAACGCGCATGATGGCGAAGCGGACCGACGAGCGCTACGGGCGCGTCGCGGATGTCATCCTGGAGACCGAGACCCTGATGGACCAGTACGGACTGCGGCGCGACCGCCGCGTGCTCACGGAGTTCTTCGAGGACCCGGAAGGCTACGCCAGCGCGGCCAACGCCCGTCCCAGGCGGGTGGGG
>DASRYI010000281.1:0-1647 GCA_035687255.1 Candidatus Krumholzibacteriia bacterium
GCACTCCCGCCGTGTCCACCGCATCGGCATCGTCCGCGGCGCGAAACGCCGCTTCCAACCGCTCCCAGTCCGCCGGGGCCAGACCCGGCGCCAGAAACAACTCCACCCGTTTTCGCGCGTCCATTCCCCACCTCCCTGTCCACACTCATGCGCGCAACCGCATCATCACCTCTCGCATCAACACGTCCAGCCCCTGCTTTCCCACCGCCGAGATGGCGACCGTCGGATCGTGGAGACGCAGCAGCGACGGATCCACACCCTTTACCCCGCCGGGAAGCGCGTCGCACTTGGTGAGCACCAGGATGCTCCTGCGTTCGAGCAGCACCGGGTCGTAGCGCATCAGTTCGTTGCGCAACATGTGGTAGCCCTCCCCGGGGTTCGGATGCATCACATCGATCATGTAGAGCAGCACACGGCAGCGCTCCACGTGCCGCAGGAATTCCTTGCCCATGCCGCGTCCCTGGTGCGCGCCTTCGATGAGCCCGGGAATATCCACCATGACGAATGATTCCTGGTCGTCCACGCGCACGATGCCGAGCACCGGTGTCGTGGTGGTAAATGGGTAGTCGGCGATCTTGGGATGCGCGGCGCTGACGACACTGATCAACGTGGACTTGCCGGCGTTGGGCTCGCCCACCAGTCCCACGTCGGCGATCAGTTTGAGGGTGATCTCCAGCCGGCGTACTTCGCCGTCTCCACCGTAGGTGAACTGGCGCGGCGTGCGATTGCTGGGAGTCTTGAAATGTTCGTTGCCCAGACCGAAGCGGCCGCCCGCTGCCACCACCAGGCGCTCGCCGTCTTCCACCACCTCCCCGAGACGCTCGCCGCTGTCGGCGTCACGAATCAGCGTGCCCACGGGAACGGTGATCACGGCGTCGGCGCCGTCGGCGCCGGTCTGGCTCTTGCCCTTGCCGTGCTCGCCCCGGCCGGCCGAGATGTGCCGCCGGTAGTGCAGGTCGATGAGCGTGGTGACGTGGTTCGACGCCACCACCACCACGTCCCCGCCACGCCCCCCGTTGCCGCCGTTGGGTCCGCCCCGGGGCGCGAACTTCTCGTGCCGGAACGACACGCATCCGTCGCCGCCGTCGCCGGCGCGCACCTCGACGATTACATGATCAATGAACACACCGTGCTCCGGCCCGATCACGGGCTGTCGACGTTGGAGATGAAATCCCGGGAGGAAAAAAACTCGCGGAGGAGTTCCCGAACGCTAGCAGAACCGGGCCGTCCGGTCAACCTCGCGAGGTTCGCCGCCGGGAACGCGGGCGCGCCTTTTTCTTCGCCGGCGTAGTGCGGCGCGCCCCGGGTTTTCCGCGGAAGGCCTTCAGCACCGGTGGCGGCACCAGATGCGAGATGTCCCCGCCCAGCGCGAACACCTCGCGCACCAGCGAGCTGTGCAGATAGACGTACTGTTCGCTGGGCATGAGGAACACGGTCTCGAAGGTCTTGTTGAGCTTGCGGTTCATCAGCGCCATCATCAGCTCATATTCGAAATCCGAAACCGCGCGCAGGCCGCGGATGGCCACGTCCACCCGCTGTACTTCGAATTCATGCGCCAGCAGCCCGTTGAAGCTGGTGACACTCACGTTGTGCAATCCCGTCACCGACTCGCGCACCAGCCGGGTGCGTTCGCCTACATCGAACAGT
>DASRYI010000282.1:0-4977 GCA_035687255.1 Candidatus Krumholzibacteriia bacterium
AGCATGTCCCAGATCGATGAGAAGTTCTGGTTGTTGGTCAACTGGGTGCCCGATACCTTGCCGTAATTCGCACTGTACTTGTTGTCCCATCGCGATTTCGGCGACACCCGACGCACACGGACCGCTGTGTTGAGATCAATCTGGTCGGTGTTTCCACTTCGCCCCACAAAGCCGAGGCTGGCTTTCATCGACCAGAAGTCGATTTCCCTCTGCGCTCCCTCCAGGATCATGATCAATTTGCTCTTGGGAAACTCACGAACGCCGGCGGCGGTTTTGATGGCAACCACGCCGTCACGAATCGTCGCGGTTCCGGTGAAGACTCCCTCTTTTTCAAACCGGTACGTGAGCACACGAGCGGAGCGGAATTCAGTGACTTCATCGAAATCGATTTCCTGCATGCCGAACTTGTCGCTGTCGAACTGAAGGCTCTTGTCGCGAAGGCTCTTGAGGTCGCCCCACAACCATTCACCGGTATCCGTCTTGAGCCAGTCCCGTTCCTTTGCCGCCGGCTCCGGGGGCTGCCATGTCTCCGCATGGACCGGTACGAATCCAATGAACAGAGCGAGAAGTGTCGCTGCGGACGCAACGGTTCGAGCGATGGATGCCGGCAATCGGCTTCGGTTCATGGCTGTTTACTCCTCCTGTGTGCTCTTTCTACATACGCGACATGAAGGCGTGACGTCACGTCTCAATTCACGGGAGATCCTGGCAGCTTCCCTCGCGTATTGACACCGGCGCCGTCTGCGTCCTACCATTCGAGCGGCTGCTGGAGAGGTGAAGATGTGATGCGCACACAGCTGTCCGTCATCGTCGCCGGAATCCTGCTGATATGCTTGCCGCTACACGATGCCCACGCCGGCGGTATCATTCTCTACGAACTGGGCACATCGGATGTGGGACGGGCCTCCGCCGGATGGGCCGCGCGAGCCGGTGACGCTTCCACCCTGTTCACAAATCCGGCCGGCATGAGCCGTCTGCCCGCACAGCAACTGCTGCTGGGTGGACAGACGACGTACGGAAACTTTGGATTCCTGCCCAATCAGAACACAAACGTCGCCGGAAACGACGGTGGCAACCCCGTGGAATGGGTGCCGACCGGCAGTGTGTTCTATACCCACGCACTGGGTTCGCGATGGCATGCAGGCATCGGCACATTTTCGTACTTCGGACTCGCGGCGGAGTACGACCAGGGTTGGCTCGGGCGTTATTACGTGCAGAAGACCCACCTGATCGGACTGAGCGTGATGCCCGCCGTCAGCTACCGGGCCAATGAGCATTTCTCGTTGGGAGCGGGGCTCAACTGGATGTTCGGATTCCTCGGACAGGAAAACGCGCTTCGAAACGTACTCCAGCAGAAGGATGCCACCTTCAAGCTCGACGACAATACCCAGGGTTTCGGCGCCGACGTCGGTGCACTTTGGGAGTTCAATGACAGATCGCGCGTCGGCGTCAGCTACGTGTCCCAGGTCAAACTCGATTTCAGCGACGTCCCCGAGATCACGGGATCGAGCCCGGTGTGGGACGCGGTGCTGTCGCGCGCCGGAATCCTTGGCGCCAGCATTGATCTCGGGATCCATGTCCCGCACATGGTCATGGCGAGCGGCTATCACGAACTCTCCGACCGCTGGTCCGTGATGGGCAACGTGGGCTGGCAAAACTGGAACAAGTTCGGCAAAGTCGATGTGGCGGTGGCCGACACCCTGCTCGCAACCACCACCGACCTGCACTACAAGGACACGTGGCACGGCGCGCTGGGTGTGGAATACAACACCATGAAGAAATGGATCGTGACCGGTGGTATTGCGTACGACAGCTCGCCCGTCGACGACCAGTACCGGACCGTTACCCTCCCGATGGGAGAAATCTGGCGGTTCGGTCTGGGCGGAACCTGGACAATGAACGAGACGATGCGCCTCGGACTGGCGTATCAGCTGGCGTGGATGGGTAACATGACCGTGGATCAGTACCGGCAGATCGGCACTCAGATCATCAATCGGGTGTCCGGAGATTTTGCATCCACCGCCATGCACGCCATCGCACTCAATCTGACCTGGGATATCTAGCCACCGCGCGGCACGAGCATAGCACGGCGCGAAAGAAAACGCCCTGCAATGGAAATCATTGCAGGGCGTTTCGTTGAGAACAGACGCCGGGATCTAGGCCAGATCGAATCGATCCAGCCTCATCACCTTGGTCCACGCCGCCACGAAGTCACCCACGAACTTCTTCTGCGAGTCATCGCAGGCGTAGACTTCGGCCTGCGCCCGGAGCTGCGAGTTCGACCCGAACAGCAGATCGATACGCGTCCCCGTCCACTTGACCTTGCCGGTCTTGCGGTCGTGACCTTCGTACACGCCCTTGCCCGCCGGTTTCCACTCCGTGCCCATGTCCAGCAGGTTCACGAAGAAATCATTCGTCAACTTGCCCGGCTGATTGGTGAACACGCCGTGTTTGGAATCACCCGTGTTGGCACCCAGCACGCGCATGCCGCCGATGAGCACCGTCATTTCGGGCGCGGTGAGCTTCAGGAGTTGCGCCTTGTCGATGAGCAGCGCCTCGGGCTGGTCGATACCCTTGCCCACGTAGTTGCGGAAACCGTCCGCCTTCGGTTCGAGCGGGGCGAATGATTGCGCGTCGGTCATGGCCTGCGTCGCATCCGTCCGACCCGGTGAGAACGGGACTTCCACATGGTGCCCGGCGTCTTTGGCCGCTTTCTCGATCGCGGCACCACCGCCCAGCACGATCACGTCGGCCAGCGACACCTTCTTGCCGCCGGAATGGGAGGCGTTGAAGTCCTTCTGAATCGTCTCCAACGTCTTCAGGACGCCCGCGAGCTGTTCCGGCTGGTTGACTTCCCAGTGGCGCTGCGGTTCGAGCCGGATGCGCGCACCGTTGGCGCCGCCGCGCTTGTCGCTGTTGCGGTACGTCGACGCCGACGCCCACGCCGTCGACACCAGCTCCGACACCGACAGGCCCGAGGCCAGAATCTTTCCCTTGAGGGTCGCGGCATCCTTCGCATCGATCAGTTTGTGATCCACGGCCGGAACCGGATCCTGCCAGATGAGATGCTCCTTGGGAACTTCCGGACCGAGGTAACGCGTAATCGGTCCCATGTCGCGGTGAGTCAGCTTGAACCACGCGCGCGCAAACGCATCCTTGAACTCATCCGGATTTTCGTAGAAGCGCCGCGAAATCTTCTCGTACGCGGGATCGAAGCGCAGCGAGAGATCGGTGGTGAGCATGGTGGGTGCGTGACGCTTCTCCGGATCAAAGGCATCGGGAACCGTCGCGGCGGCGCCCTTCGCCACCCACTGGTGCGCGCCCGCGGGGCTCTTGGTCAGTTCCCACTCATTCTCGAACAGGTGCTCGAAGAAATCGTGGCTCCACTTCGTCGGCGTCTCGGTCCAGATGACTTCGAGACCGCTGGTGATGGCGTCGCCGGCCTTGCCGGATTTGTAGCTGCTGGCCCAGCCGAAGCCCTGGGCTTCGACGGGTGCGAGTTCCGGCTCGGCACCCACGCTGGTCGCGGGACCCGCGCCGTGCGTCTTGCCGAACGAGTGGCCGCCCGCAATCAGCGCCACGGTTTCTTCATCGTTCATGGCCATGCGCGCAAACGTTTCGCGAATGTCGCGCGCGGCCGCCACCGGATCCGGGTTGCCGTTCGGGCCCTCCGGGTTCACGTAGATGAGGCCCATCTGCACGGCCGCGAGCGGATTGGCCAGGTCGCGGTCGCCGCTGTAGCGCTCGTCACCGAGCCAGGTCTTCTCCGCGCCCCAGTTGATGTCTTCCGGCTCCCATACGTCTTCGCGTCCGCCGCCGAAACCGAAGGTCTTGAATCCCATCGACTCCAGCGCCACGTTGCCCGCGAGAATGATGAGATCGGCCCACGAAATCTTGCGGCCGTACTTCTTCTTCACCGGCCACAGCAGACGGCGCGCCTTGTCGAGGTTGACGTTGTCAGGCCAGCTGTTGAGCGGCGCAAACCGCTGCATGCCCGTCGATCCGCCGCCGCGGCCGTCAGCGATGCGGTACGTGCCCGCGCTGTGCCACGCCATGCGGATCATCAGTCCGCCATAGTGACCGAAATCCGCCGGCCACCAGTCCTTCGAATCCGTCATTATCTTCTCGAGGTCCTTCTTCACGGCCTTCAGGTCGAGCGACTTGAATTCCTTCGCGTAGTCGAATGTCTCTCCCATGGGATTCAGTGTGGGAGGATTCTGGTGAAGGAGCTTGAGGTTCAATTGATTGGGCCACCAGTCCTTGTTCGACTGGCTGCCGGTGGTGGTGTTGGCACCTGTCACCGGGCAACCGCTTGCTTTTCGTTCCGTCATGGCTTGCTCCTGTTATTGAGTGAAGGTTGCGTATGGTTGTTATTGTGAGTTTCGGTGCTGCATCCGGCACGCCGGGCAGCGGCCCCAGTAGATGACTTCCGCTTCGTCGATCTCGAAACCGTGATCGTCGTTGGCGGTGAGACACGGTGTGACGCCGACGGCACAATCGATATCGTACATCTTTCCGCAGCCGCGGCAGATGAGGTGATGATGGTTGTCATTCACCCGGTCCTCGTACCGCGCCGCGGACCCCGCCGGCTGAATGCGGCGGACCAGATCCTTCTCCACCAGCACCGCGAGAGTGTCGTACACCGCCTGGCGCGAGATCGATCCGATCACCGCGCGAACGTCTTCGGCCAGTTCGTCGGCGGTGGCATGGGGATGTGAAGCCACGGCCTTCATCACCGCCAGACGCTGGGCGGTTACCTGAAGTCCGTGCTGGCGAAGGAGTTGATCCATGTCACCCGGCATGGATTGCAGACTAATCCAAATATTGGATTATGTCAACTATTTGAGACCCCACTCCAGGGACAATTTCATGGCCACAACCTAAGCCTCACCAGCTTCTGCCCTTACGGCGCGAGCGGCGGGGCCGGCGCGATGCCGGCGGCGACGAGGGTTTCGCCGGTCCGGACTTGCGGGAACC
>DASRYI010000283.1:0-5677 GCA_035687255.1 Candidatus Krumholzibacteriia bacterium
CAGCGTGGTGGCTTTTCCATTGATGTAGTAGTTGCTCTTCTTGCCCGACGCGAGCGTGAAGTCGCCGGTGCGAAAGGAGTGGGCAAGCAGATGTTGAAGCAACTCGTCGCGGAGTGTCATTGGAATCTCCCGGAATGAAAAAACCGGCGTGCACCGGCGCCGTGGCAGGCCGAAAACCGACTGCAGACTAGGCAAGCAACCGCTTCAGGGTCAAGGGATTTCCTTGCCCGGCACGAACGCATCCGTTACGTTGCCGACGTCATGGAACCCGACCGGCCCGGACTGCGAACCCGCATCGAAAGCACCCTGCTGCGCCTCGACCACACGCTGGCCGACGGGAAGCGCTGGCCGCTTGTCATTCTGCTGGTGGCATTCGTTCTCAAGCTGGTCTTCGTGCTGCAGACCCGCCACGCGCTCTACATTCGCGTGCCCATCATGGATGCGCATGACTACGACGGGATGGCGCAGCAGATCGCCGCGGGAAACATCCTGGGGCACCAGGCGTTCTTCATGGGCCCGTTGTATCCGTACTTCCTGGGATTGATCTACTCGCTGTTCGGGCGCGACTTCACGCTGGTGCGCATCATCCAGGCGGCGGGCGGCGCCACCACCGTCATGCTCACCTTCCTCATCGGACGGCGCGTGTTCCGTCCTTCGGCAGCGCTGGTGGGCACGGTGCTGCTGATGTTGTGCGCGTCCGTGACGTTCTACGAGACGCAGCTGCTGATGGAGTGGCTGGGCGCACTCCTCAACTGCCTGGCCCTGTGGCTGCTGGTGACCGCGCGCGACGACGCCCCCGCGCGCCGCTTCGCGCTGGCGGGCGCCCTGCTGGGAATGTCGGCGCTGGCGCGCGCCAGTATTCTGCTCTTCGCCGGTTTTGTGCTGGTGTGGCTGCTGTGGAACTCGCATCCCGCGCGGCGCACCCGCGCGCTGGTATTCGCCGCCGGCGTGGTGGCCATGCTGTTGCCCGCGATGATTCACAACGCCATCGTGAGCCACGTGTTCCTGCCCGTGACATCCAACGCCGGCGTCAACTTCTACATCGGGAACAGCCGCACCGCGACGGGCCGTTTCGAACCGGTGGCCGAGGTCGACATCTACGATGACTTTACCACGCAGAAATACCTGGAACGAAAGATGGGACGGGAGCTGAGCCCCGCGGAGGTGTCGTCATACTGGGTCCGTCGCGCACTGGAAGATATGCGCGCCGCTCCGGGCCGCGCGGTCGGGCTGCTGTTTCGCAAGTTCGCGCTGTTCTTCAACGGCTACGAAGTCCCGCAGATCGAGAGTTTCTATCTTCTCGAACGCCAGTTCACGTGGTTGCGCGTGTTGTTCATGCGCCTGTGGCCGGTGGTGGCGCTGGCGATACCGGCACTGGTGGTGTCGCTGCGACGCGGGCGGCGTCGCGGCCTGGTGGCGGGCTACGTGCTCGTGTACGGCGCATCCATCGCGCTGTTCTTCGTCACCGGGCGCTACCGCATGCAGGCCGTTCCCATGCTGTGCCTGTTTGCGGGCTGCACAGTGGTGGCGGCGGTGTCGCGGCTGCAAACGCCGCGCGCGGTGGTGCGGGCCGTCATCGGTTTCGCCGTGCTCATGGCGGTGACCGCCCCGGCGTTGTTCGCCGACAATCCGAAGCTGATTGAATTCGGAGACCAGATACATCGTGCGCGCCGCCTGAGCATGCTGGGAAGCTACGCGCCGGCGGTTCGCGAGGCGGACAAGGCCATCGCACTTTATCCCGACGTGGCCGAGGGATATCTGCAGCGCTCCATCATCTATCGCGAAGGGCACAACGATCTCAAGGCCGCAGAGGATCTCGAACGCGCGATCAAGATCGACGACAAACAGCCCGGGGCGCACTACAACCTGGCGCAGTGCCTGCGCCGGCTCAATCTGCGCGAGCAGGCGGCCAGGGAGTACCGGCGCGCGATCGAACTCGATGGGTGGATGGTGGAAGCCTACAACAACCTCGGCATCACTCTGCGTGAGCTGGGACACAACGACCAGGCCATCGCGGAATTCCAGAAGGCCATCGTCAAACAGCCCGACTACGTTCGCGCATACAACAACCTGGGGGCGAGTTACGCCGAGGCGGGGAAGATGGACGAGGCCATCGCCACGTTCCGCGAAACCACGCAGCGTTTTCCGGATTATCCGCAGGGGTACAAGAATCTCGCCATGGCGTACGCGTCGCTCAATCGGCCCCGGCCCGCGCTGGAAGCCATGCAGCGCTACGCGCAGCTCAACCCGTCGGATCCGTCCGCCGGGGAAGCCATTCGCAAGCTGGAAATCGCGGTGCGGGCCGACAGCACCGGACACGGCAATTAGCGGGGGATTTTCAGCGCAGATCCAGAGTGACGCCCACCGCGATGTCGAGGATCACGGGCGAACCGCCGCCATTCGTAAACGCGTAGTAGACGTCGTTGATGTTTTTCGTGATCATCACGTAGTGCGCGGTGGCGCTGGCATCCACGCACCACTTCTCACCCAGTCGGCTCTCCACACCCGCACTGCCGCTGAAGCCGATATCCTGATCGCTGAAGTTGTAGCCGGTGGTGGGAGCGTCGAACACAATGCTCACCGAATACACGCCCACGCCTCCGCCGGCGTGCATCGACCACGATCCGCCCAGCGGCCAGCCGAACATGGGGCCGGCCGAGAAGTACAGGATGCGCATCGAGCTCGTGATCCCGGCGCGGCTGGTGAGCAGGTCGTCGAGCGTCTTGTACTTGAGTGCTCCGAGGTAGAGTGCGCCCAGCCGGAAATCCACGAGAAACCAGCTCGCGACTTTTTCATGGAAGAAGAGGGTGACCTGCCAGCCGTCGCCGTAGGCCTTGTGGAGATCGCCCGTCGTCAGCAGGCCCCCGGTGCGCGCGCCGATGCGCTCCCGGGCGGCCAGCTCATCGAAGGCATGCGACGGCCGCGGTGTGGCCACCACCATGCCCAGCAGTGCGCAGGCCAGGAGCGCGCGAGACCTCATGCCGGAAAATCTAGGGGTTGAGGGGCCGGAGGTAAAGCGAAGATCGTGCTATTTGAGCAGCATGATCTTGCGCGTGTCCACGACGGAGCCGTCGATCTGCAGCCGCACAAAGTAGACGCCGGACGAGACGCCGTGGCCGGCATCGTCGGTGCCATCCCATTCCGCCGCGTGGATGCCCGCCGGGTGTGCACCGTTGATCAGTGTGCGCACGCGCACGCCCGCCGCGTTGTAAATCTCGACGCGCACCTGTGCGACTCCCGGCAGCTCGAACCGGACGCTGGTTCGTGGATTGAACGGGTTGGGGATGTTGTCCAGCAGCCGGGGTTGTGTGGGAACCGCCGGCGCCGCGAACTGCGATGAATCGGCGCCGCGGACCTTTTTGTTGTTTCCGTTGGCAATACCCGAGTTCGGCACCAGCCGGTTGCCCGATTCAACGATATCGTCGGCGCAGATATGTCCGAACGTGCCCGTCGCAAGATCTCCGATTTCGATGTACACGGTGCGTCCGATGAGCGAGGACACATCCCAGTAGCGGCGATCCATGACGTTGCTGTTGCGGCCGGTTTCGCTGAAGAGTCGCTGGCCCGTCCCCTGGTCCACAAGGGCCACATAACACGTGTCCGGGTAGTCGCCGCCGCCCACCAGCAGACTGATCGAGTTGCCCTGGATCGAAAACGGCTTTGACCGGATGACGCCGGTGTGACTGTCACCCTGGATCTGCCCCGGCCCGCCGAAGGCGATGGGGCCCGTGTAGAGCTCGTAGGTGTTGATCCAGCTGTCGCCCTCGAATGACGAGGGATAGTTCTCGCCGCGCACCGCGGCGTTGTTCAGGAACGTTGGCTGGTACGTGAACGCGTCTCCCCACACGAACGTCCAGTCGTTGGCAAGCGGCAGCGTCTTGGGTGCGGTGGGGAGATCACCGACCCACACCAATGGCGAGAATTTCAAGAAGTAGCGATAGTTGCCGTGCAGATCGTTGTAGACCGAATGCCGCGAAAAGATTTCACCGTCGGGCGTTTCGGTGATCTGGGGTGCGTGGCCCGTGTCCACGTAATCACGCTTGGTGATGTCCCACCCCCCGAAGAGCGTGGGCGATGACATGTGCGACGTGCCGTACACAGCCTCCTCGGTAAAGAACATGTGGAAGAGACCATTGCGCCGCAGAATGAACACTGACTCCAGCATGTGCCACGAGTCGTGCAGATAGATGTAGCCCTGGTCCGTCCAGTGGATCAGGTCGTTGGAGGTGGCGCACGCCACCGCGCCCTTGTACCACTTGTGCTGCGCCGTCACGAACATGTAGTAGGTTCCGTCGATCTCCATGACGTGCGGATCGCGCCCGTGACAGAAAGTGTTGCTGTCCCATATCGCCCACGACGTGTCCGGGTGATAGACCGGGTCGGGATCCTTGAACCAGTTGGACAGATCGGTTGAAAACGCCACGCCGGTCTGCTCGGCGCCGTACGTGTTGACGCCGGTGTAGTACATGAACCACGCATTCGAGTTCTTCAGCAGGCAGGGGGCCCACATCACGGTGTCCCAGGTCCCCGGGGAGAGCACGGGAGGCTGCAGCGTCCAGTGGATGAAGTCGGTGGTGGTGGCATGACCGATGTTGACGGCCGGATTGCCGCGCAGGTAAAAAAGATGATAGACACCGTCCTGCTCGACCACACAATGATCAAGCACCGGCTCGGGCGGGTCGCTGAAATACGGTTGCTCGAAATCGAACTTGGTCAGGGCGAACGCGGGCGCAACCAGCACGAGGCACGCGACGATGGCGAGGAAGAATCTCATCGGTGATGCGGGGGCCCGCGCTTCGCGCGATCGAGGGTGGATTCCAAAGGTTGATTTGCCCGTGATACTAACACACTTACAGCATCCGATCAAGGTGCACCGCGGGCGTCACGGCCGCCCGGGAAGGCGGAACGGATGAGCCGGTACCAGGGCATGCGTTACACCATGGGGATCGGAACCTACGCCGGTATCCCGGTCCGCATCCACGCCACCTTTCCCATCGTTCTGATCCTCTACGCCTCGGTGGCCGCCGCCACGGGTACCTGGCAGGACGGCGTGCGGGCGGCGGTGCTGGTACTGTCGGTATTCGCCTGTGTGGTGCTGCACGAGTTCGGACATTGCTTGCAGATCAAGCGATACGGTATCCGCGTGCGCGACATCGTGCTGTTCCCGATCGGGGGGGTGGCGCGCGCCGAGGCCATCCCGGAAGCGCCGCGCCAGGAGATCGCGGTGGCCATCGCCGGCCCGGCCGTGAACTTCGCCATTGCGACCGTGCTCTTCGCGGTGATGGCGCTCACCAGGACGCCCCCGCACGGTGATGGCTATCTTGTCAACATGGCCTGGGCCAACGGGTTTCTGGGCGTGTTCAACCTGATTCCGGCGTTTCCCATGGACGGCGGGCGCATCCTGCGCGGTCTCTTGCACCGTCGTATGCCGTACCTGGCGGCCACCCGTCGCGCCCGCGACGTGGGACAGCTGCTGGCGCTGGGATTCGTGGTGGTCGCGTTCATCGACACGACGTTCATCATGCTCGCGCTGGTGGCCGCCTTCGTGTTCATCGGCGGCATGTACGAAGAACGCGCCGTGGCGCTGCGCATGCGGCTCGCCGGACGCAGCGCCGGGGATCTGGCCGACGTCGCCTCGGGGGTGTTCGCGGCGGACGACCGGATCGACGCCGTCCTG
>DASRYI010000284.1:0-7521 GCA_035687255.1 Candidatus Krumholzibacteriia bacterium
CCCGCCGCAACCAGCGCCGTCTGCACCGACGTCACATCCGGGCCCTGCATGCGCGGCGTGCGTAAGAGCAGCGTCCGCTCGCCCGCGTCGGCGGCGGACGCCGTAACCGGCGGCGGCTCGGCGAGAACGTCCTGATCAATGTCCACGCCGCGCACACGAAGCGGCAGCGGAAGGTCCCAGTCTCCTGCGTGAATCAAGCCGGCAAACGTGTCCATGCGGTACACGGTTCGGTGCAAAAGCGTGACGCTGTGATTGGCGAGCCAGTCGTGCCGTTCCGCCACGTAGTGGCCGATCCACGTGTGCTCGCCGAGCGCGGTCACCGTTCCGTGGTGCTGTTCCGTGCGTGCACGCACGATGGACCAGCCGCCGTGAACGCGGCTGTCGTAAACCACCGTGCTTCCCAGCGGAGTGCAGATTCCCTCGGTCGTGCACGCGTTCATCGCCGGCGTCCAGTACACGCGATCGAAAAACTGATCTTGCACGTCGTGCATCACGGGATCCGCTCCCGATTCATGCAGCAGCGCGCGCAGGGGTTCGTTCTTGTCCAGGACGACGTCGCGCGCGGCCAGGCGCCCCAGGTATCGCCCGAGCCGGGATGCGAAGGCTGCGTCCGGGCATTCGCAATACGCCTTGATGAGCAGGTGCAGGTTGCCGCTGGCGAGCGTCGTCTGCGAGCGGCCGTAGGTGAGGTGTCCCGGATCGCCGGGAAGGAGAGTCACACGCGCGTAGTCACCACGTGCTCTGCCGGTCTCAAAGATATTGACGATGGCCTGCGCGGTCCGCTTCTGAAGATCGGTGAGCATGGTGGTGGAGACGTGACCTCGACCACTGACTCGCCGGGAGGACGTGAGCCCGTCTCGGGTTCTCACAGGCACCGTCCGGCGAATGAGGGCGTCGCACACAAACGGTTGCACCACGACGGAGCCGATGCACTCCGCACATCACATGGGGGACCGGGGATTTGAAGAAAGACGCTGGGCTGCTGTGTTCTCCCCAAGCCCGAGCAGTCTTGAGGGTAGCACTCCGCGGACGGGCGTCAACCGCAAAGTTGGCACGAACCACGCTCGCGCCACACCGCCGGCAAACGCAAACGGCCCGCATCTTTCGATGCGGGCCGTCGCTCAGTTGGTGCGCCGCCTAGGACTCGAACCTAGAACCACCTGATTAAGAGTCAGATGCTCTACCATTGAGCTAGCAGCGCAACACGTCGCGCGCAAGCGCGACGTAATATTCTAAAACGGCAGGTCGTCGTCCGTGGTGGACGCTCCCTGCGGCGCGGGTTCCGCGCTTCCGAAGTCCTGCGGCGCAAAGTCGCCGCCGCCACCACCACCGGGCGCATCACCCACGCGTCCCAGCATCTGCATGTTCTGCGCGACGATTTCCGTCGTCTGGCGCTTCTGCCCCTGCTGGTCTTCCCACTGGCGCGTCTGCAGACGCCCCTCGATATAGACCTGCTTTCCCTTCTTCAGGTACTGCTGGCAGATCTCCGCGAGCTTGCCCCACGCGACGATGCGATGCCACTCGGTGCGCTCTTCCTTTTCGCCGGCCTTGTTATTGAACCGCTCGCTGGTCGCGATGTTGAAATTCGCGACAGCCTGGCCGCTCGGCGTGTACCGCACCTGCGGGTCACTGCCCAGGTTACCGACCAGAATGACTTTGTTTACCCCTGCCATCACATTCCTCCCATCGTTCAGTTCTGCGAGCGTGGCTGCGGGCAACAACTTATAGCCGATCGGGGCCCCCGGGTCAAGCCCCGGAGGAGGCCCGGGGGCTGGTCATTTCCGGCTTCCGGGGGCATACTTGTAGGCAGGTGTCCATAAGGAGGCAAACGTGAGCCACTGCAAACGCGTCGTCGCGGCGGCAGTGGTGCTGTGCGGCCTGTGCGTACTCCTGGCCTCCCCAGCCCACGCCAACGGCGGAGCTATGTTTCTTGCGACCGAAGCGGACGGCGGAGTGTGCGATTTCGTCGTTCCAGGGCCGGCTCTAGTTTACGTATATCTGGTGCACCAGCTGGCACCCGGCGACGGTGTCACGGCATCGCGCTTCCGCGTGCAGCCACCCGCGACCTGGGCATTCCTGAGTATCAACACCACGCTCCCGTATATCGGTTCACCGGACTCCGACCTTTCGATTGACTACACAGTATGCCAGCAATCGTCATTCACGATTGGCTATCTGCTGTACTTCGAGACCGGGGCCACCGCCTCGTGTACCGACATGTACGTGCTGCCGTCGGTGGTGGAGACGAATCTTCTCGCGCTGGATTGCTCTTATCAGCAAATACCGATGTTGGGCTACGGCGCGGTGATCAATCCCACGGGCGACTGTTGCTGCAATTGCATTGCGGCGCACGAGACCACGTGGGGCCAGGTGAAGGCGTTGTATCGCTGATTACGCCTTGCGCGCGGCGATGGTGAGATAGGGAAACGGCAGGCGGGCGATCCTGCGGCGCAGGACGCGCGGCCAGAGACCGAGCACCTTCTCCTTCACGACCATGATCCAGAGCGGAAGGGGCAGCGCGATGGCACGCGCCGACCAGATGGCCGTCAGCTTTCCGTAGCCCGCGCGGCGCAGCACCGTCCGCAGTTCCCCGTACGTCCACTCTTTCATGTGGAAGCCTTCCGGATCGCCCTTCGTAAAATACTGGGAGATGTCGTGCGGCCCGGTGTAGCGGTGGGGCGTACGGAACACGTAGTGTCCTCCCGGCGCAAGCACCTTCGCGATCATGCTGAAGTGCCAGTCCGCGTCGTCGACGTGCAGGTGCTCGACCAGCTGGTCGCTGAAGGCCAGGTCGATGGACCCGGGTTCGAGCGGCAGGTTGAATCCGTCGTAGACAAGATAGCGAAAGTTCTGCGGTGCGCCCTCGAGCACCGCGCTTCCCTCTGAAATATCAATCGCCGTCACGCTCCTGGCGTGGCGCGCCAGCGCGAACGAGAACGAGCAGTCCCCCGCGCCGATATCGAGTGCACGCGTGTCGCCGCGCAGGTATGGCCGCACGATGGCCATGCGGCCGCGATTGATATGCGCCACGAACGCCGGATCGCGCGCATTGGTCAGCCGTGGATGGTCGGGCACGGCCGCAAACAGCGTGTCGTACATGGAGTCGTACAGGCGGGCGCGTTCTTCGCGCGACGTGGTCCGCCGCAGACGATCCGCCAGCGCCTTTTCCACTTCATAGTGGTGGCGAAGGCGATCCGGACTGCGTGGCGTGGTCTTCATGATGGGAAGAAAAGATGGGGTGGATGATGGGAATCGAACCCACGACAACCGGATCCACAATCCGGGGCTCTAACCAGCTGAGCTACATCCACCATCGACTGGAAACACGCATGGTAAGGCCCGGCGCGGCGCCTGTCAAGTTGGGCCATGCTAACAACATGGGGTGCCTATTCGCTGCGCCGGTAGGTGGTCTGGACGAGCCCGTTGTGATAGGTGCGCGACGAGTACAGCTTCCAGCCCGATCGGGTTCCGTGCGGCGTGAACAGCGGAATTCCCTGCCCCAGGCTGATGGGATGAACGGTGAGCACGAGCTCGTCGATGAGCCCAACCTGCATGAGCGCGGTGGCGATCACACCACCACCCACCACCCAGATGCGCCCGCCGCCTTCCTGCTTGAGGCGTTTGACGAAGCGCGCGGGGTCCTCGTTGACGAACTCCGCCTCGGGGATCGGCGAGTCGGCGGCGCGCCGCGTGAAGACGTAGGCTTTCTTCCTGGCGTACGGGTATTCTTCGAACGCCATGGCGATGTCAAAGGTGCGCCGTCCCATGACGACGCAGTCCACCGACTGGTAGAACTCGTTGAAGCCGTAGTCGTCGTCGGTGAAGAGCCAGTCGAAACGGTCATCGAGCGTGGCGATGAAGCCGTCGAGGCTGCAGGCGACAAAGTAGGTGACGTCCCGCATGGGGGGTACGCTAGCACACGAGCATGGCTTTCGTCACGGGGGCGTGCATCGTGGTTATGGGACCGCACGTGCCCTGTCGCAACCTTTCCGGGGCCATTGACCGCCGGCCATGCCGGCCTGCAGTCTCATCGATCAATACACTCGCTCCCGCGACCCGCAGTGTCCCATGAGCCGCTCCGCCTCCAGACGATTGTGCTGCGCGCACAGGATGCGCAGGTTGTCCATGGTGCTTGCACCACCACGAGCCACCGGCCGGACGTGATCGACCTGCAGGGCGACCATTGACGTGCAGCGCCGCCCGTCTGGCGCAACGAAGGCACATCGAAAGCCGTCGCGTGAGAACACCTGATCCCGCACCGCTGCAGGGATGTAGCGCTTCCCCGCGCGCGCGGGCGGTGCCGTCGCGACAGACTCTCGCGTGTCGCGGCGCTTCTTTCTTTCAACGGGATCGCGACGCCGGATCAGTTCGTCGAGAGCGAGTTCGAAGAGCTGCTCGAAAGTCGCGCCGGGCAACTGGTGCGAGACCAGCGCGCGTGCTCGCTCGAGCTTGGTCATGAATTCCTTCCGAGCGGTGAAATGGATCGCAAGCCGGGTTTCGCATCTTCCGGCAACGGTCAGGTCGAGAGGCATCCGCCTCGCTTCGCACTCATGCCGCGCAACGGATTCATCCTCGTGACCGTTCGTCCCGCGTTCTCCGGACGCCAGCGTTTCATTTCTGGGTGTTTTTTCACTGTCACCGGTGACAGTGAAAGAGCGTGCAGCGTTCTCCACAGGGGCCGCGACGGTGATCGGCCGTACACGATCCGGTGGCAGCGACGTGCGTGGTTCAGACTCCGAGACCATCATCTCTACCTCACGCTTGGACTTGCCCCGGATACGCGCGATGAGAGTCCCTGCATTCTCGGGTTTCAGCACCCTTGAGATCAATGACACGGACATCAGATTGACCTCTCCGGACTCCAGCAGTCCGCGCAGCTCAGGAAACCGGGCGACACACCGGGCGGTTCGAATGCGACGCGCAGCCGCCGGCTCCGAAAAGCGCAGATGCCGGATGCAGTAATCAAACATCGAGCTGTAGCCGTGCTTCAGGTGAAGTTTCCGCCGTTCGATTTCACACAGATGAAGCAGCAACTGCAGAGTCAACTTGCGATCCTGTGCAGCAATTCTATCGGTTTGAGAAAGAATATCGTGATCGGAAATAGAACGAAGCGATTCGAACATCACACAACCTCCAGGTGAGTTTGCACAACCCAGCGCGGGAGGAGTGCGCTGTACTTGTAATATAGTGATGTTTGCTGTGCGGTCAACATAGCATGTTGCACATCGCGAAGAAATGTTCATGAGCATTTCGCTTCGTGCTATTCTCGTGACGCATGAGCACAACACCACACTTGTTTCGCCTTCGGGTAACAATCCGTGTCGCGTTCGCGCTGCTCACCGCGTGTGTGATCGCCGCCATCGTGGTCCAGGACCACACCCGCTACCTGCCGCTGGGCGTGTTCAACACCGGCGCCAGGACCATGGCGCATCTTGCCGACGCGTGCCTGGTGGCGGCGTGTCTGGTTCTGCTCGCCCAGATCACGGAACTCACGTCGGGACGTCTTGCGCGCCTGTGCGGCGTGATCCGCGGCCTCTATGTCTCCGTGATCATCCTGGACGTGCTTCTGATCTTCGCCGACCGCGTGTTCGTTACCGGAGACCCCAACGGGCGCCTCGGCCAGTATTACGAAGTGCCCCATTCCGGCAACCCGCCGGTGATCCTCAAGAAGGACTTCGGCGGACATCATTCGCAACTGCCCTGTTTCGCGGCCGCCAACGACTCCGGCCCGCGCGTGCTGTTCCTGGGCGATTCCTACACCGAAGGCAGCGGCAGCAATTCCGATTGCAACTATGTGGATGTGGCGGCGCGCGTGCTACGCGAGAAGTGGCGTCCCGACGTGAAGGTGATCAACGCAGGAGTCTCGGGATACGGCCCGGTGGAAGCCCTGAGTTTGCTGCGCTGGTACAAGGAGAATGGCTGCCCGGCACAGGTCATTGTCTACAATATGACCCTCGAAAACGATCTGTCGGACAACCTGCCCGGGACCGAACGGCGCGTGGTGGCGGGGATCATTTTTCGATTCCCGAAGAACGGGTTCTTGAGGACGTTTCATCCTCTCAACACACGCATTTTTCGCTGGGCACTGGTCATTGTGTATTTCGGGCGCGCGTCCACGCACGACATGTTGCAGGCCGTGAGCGTTCCCGGCGGGCCGTGCGATCTCACGCCCAGGCCGTTGACCGAGGTCCCACCTTTCCTGCGTGCGACCGTGGAGCGGGACCTGGCGAATGCGCAACGAATGTGGGTGCCCATCGTCGCGGGAAAGCCTTTCACTGTGAAAGACGTTCCCGTCTTCAAGGAACCAATGCAAGCACTTGCGGAAATGAGGCGCGTCGCCAACGAAATGGGAGCCCGCTTCTTCGTAGTCGTATTTCCCGATCGCATTCTTGTCGATCGAGAATTGCAGGCATTACTGGGGAATCCGCCACTGACGGATACCGGGAACAAGTACGAGTTTTCGCTGCGCCTTACCTGGCGTGAGATCGGGATGCGAGATGTCCTCTCCGACCGCCCCGGTCTCTACCGGCCGGTCGACACGCACCTGTCGGATCTTGGAAACGTGGTCGCCGGCGAAACCGTTGCCGGGCGAATCACCTGGTATCTCACACACAGAACGATCGACTGATCAGTCGCGGTAGCCTTCGGCGAAGTTGCACTCGACGATCAGGTAGTTGCGCAGACCGGCCGGCAGCCGGACCTCGACCACATCACCCTTCGCGTGACCGATGAGCGCACTTGCCAGCGGAGAGTTGTACGCGATGATCCCCTGGTCGGGATCGGCCTCACCGTCGCCCAGGATGGTGCATTCGCGCTCCGCGCCGGTGGTGGTCTCGCGGATCTTGATGCGCTTGCCGAAGGTCACGGATTCCTCGGGCAGCAGCTCATCCTTGCGCACCACGTTGGCGCCGCTGAACCGCTCCTGCAAATGACGCAGTTTGGCGGCGGTCAGAGCCTGCTTTTCCTTGGCGGCGTGGTACTCTCCGTTTTCCTTGAGGTCCCCGTGCGCGGCCGCGGTCGCGATCTCTTTGGCGATATCGTTTTTGAGAAGCTTGTCCAGCCTCGCGATCTCATCCTTGAGTCTCAGGTACCCTTTTTCGGTAAAGAAAAACTGCGGCATAGGTGCCTTCCTGCTCCGGTGACAATGTTCGGGGACGGAATCGGGCGCGTCCGGGTGGATTTCTACTGTACTATAAATTATTCCACGGCGCGAGACGCTTTTCGCTAAAATCGCCTTCCACGGACCGCACGGCCGGCAATCGGGCATCGAGAAGGAGGGCCATGCAACTGACCATCATTCCGCGCACCGACGGGTTCACGCAGGTGGCACTCTCTGGCCGCCTGGATGCCATGGGCGTCCAGTCGGTGGGTACTCGATTTCAGAACGCCACCGCCGCCCTCGGCAAGCCGACGATTATCGACCTGACCGACCTGGAGTTCGTCGCATCCCTGGGGCTCGGCCTGCTTCTTTCCAGTGCGCGCGCGTTGCACAAGAAGGGCGCCCGGGCGGTCATCGTCAAC
>DASRYI010000285.1:0-18839 GCA_035687255.1 Candidatus Krumholzibacteriia bacterium
CCGCGCTGATCTCGAAGCAACGGTCGAGCACCGCGCGCACGAAACGATCCGTCCGCTGGGCGGAGGACGCATCCGGGGCCGAGTCCCCCGCGCCCGTACCCACGTCGCCGGTCACGGCCCCCACGATGCGCAGCGGACTGGAGAGCGATAGCATCGACCAGGGAACGGCCATTTCGAAACCCACCGGACCGCTGCGCGACCCGGAGATGGCGGCCGGCACGTCAGCACGGTTGACCAGCGAGAACGGATGGGAATCGTCGGCGCGCGCCACCTCGGGAATGCGGTCCGGCGACGCCAGCGCCATCAAATTGATGGGGCTGCCCGGCAACTCCATGGCGCGCCGGAACGCGCCGGTGTCCTCGAGCGTGGTCAGCCCGCCGGCGCGGTTCGAGATGAATGCCGCCAGGAACGTGTCGAAACTGCGCGCCTCGATCGCCACGTACAGGAACGACGCGTCCCACGTCACCGCCATGCGCACGATGTCGTTGTCATGCCCCCACGCGGAATCGTTGTCGGGTTCGGGAAAAGGCGAGGTCGCGTCCAGCACCCATTCGTCGGGTGCGTATTCGGAGAGGTCTCCGTCGATGTGAATCCGGCCGGAAAGCGATGCGGCCGTGGTGGCGTGTGCCGCGGGCGGCAGAAGAAGGGCGACGATGACGAGGCCGGTGGCGAACCGCCTCATCACCGGGCGACCCCCTCCTCGTCAAGGCGCTTGAGACCTTCCAGGATGAGGTGGTCGAGAGGAATATCGATCAGGATATCCTGCTTTTTGGGACGGCGCTGGTTGGTGAACTTGAAGCGTCCCGTCTTCCAGCGAACCAGTTCGTACATGACTTCCTTGATCTGTTCTTCGATGGCGCGCCGCAGCGACACCGCGTCGATGGCGCCGATCTCCACCAGTATCGAGCCCAGACGCCGGCCGTCGTCCTTGATCTCGAGCGCCCGGTTGAGGTGTCCGCGCGCCAGCAACCCTTCCTGCACCAGATACTCGCCCAGGCGCATGCGGCGGTTGGCAATTTCGGCGAAGGTCACGTTACCTTCGTCGAAGTACACGCGCGCGGTATTGATGCCGCTCTCGAGCGTGAGTTCGCCCGTGCTGCTCTGAAGACTGATGAGCTGCAGGACGGAAATAGGGCCAAATACGGCGAGATTACCGCGGAGATCCAACGTTCAACCTCACACGCGCCGCGAGGCGCGTCGAACGTGCCGGTACCCGATGACGGTCTGGGAAACCACTATAGACAGAAATCCAAACGCCAGGAAAGCAAATAGCGGGCCGTCTCCGGGCACCGCGCCGTCACCGCGCCCCGCCCAGAGCATGATCCACAGCGCACCCCCCGCCTGCACCACTCCGACAATTTTGCCGGGTACGGTGGCGTGATACTCGATCGGGCCGGATATCCGGGTCAAAATCAGTGAACCGAAGGCCAGCATGGCGTAGCGCGCGACGAGCAGCGCATACAACCACACCGGGATGAGGCTGTGGGTCACGAAGGCGGTAAAGACGGCCAGGGTGGAAAGAACGTCCGCCAGCGGATCGAGGAACACGCCCACGGCGCTGGCGTCGCGCAGACGGCGCGCGACCACGCCGTCCGCGACATCGGACGCGAGGAGCAGGCCGTAGCACACCGCGGCAGCATGGAAGCGGTCATGGAAAAGCAGCCAGGCGGTGGGGGCAATGAGCAGGAAACGCACGACGGTAATGCGGTTCGCGGCCCCCAGGCGCGCCGCTCCGCCTGCGGCGCGGCGTGCCTGTGTGACCCACACCACCAGGGCCATGGTGACCGCGGCTCCCGCCGCGCACCACGCCAGAAGATCGACCGCCGGGTGTGGCGCCGCCATCAACTACCTGCCGGCGCGGGGCTGCACCCGCCTAGGACGCCGCCTGGGCCGCCGCCACCCGCGCGATCGGCACGCGGAACGGCGAACAGCTCACGTAGTCCAGCCCCACGTCGTGGAAGAAATGCACCGACTCGGGATCTCCGCCGTGCTCGCCGCACACGCCCACCTTGAGTCCGTGGCGCACGCGCCGCCCCTCTTCGGTGGCCATGCGCACCAGCTGCCCCACTCCCGCCTGGTCGATGGTCTCGAACGGGTCGTGCTGCAGGATGTGGGTGTCCAGATATGCGCGCAGGAACTTGGGCGCATCGTCCCGGCTGAAACCGAACGCCATCTGCGTGAGGTCGTTGGTCCCGAAGCTGAAGAAATCGGACACCTCGGCAATCTCCGCGGCCGTCAGTGCGGCGCGTGGAACCTCGATCATCGTTCCCACCGTGTACGCCACGCGGTGTTTCGATTCCGTCAGCACGCCTTCCGCGACGCGCACGATCATCTCGCGCAGCAGCGCCAGTTCCGCCTTCAGTCCCACCAACGGCACCATGATCTCGGGGGTTACGGTGTGGCCTTCCTTCGACACCAGCACTGCGGCTTCCATGATGGCGCGCACCTGCACCTCGTAGATCTCGGGGAAGGTGATACCCAGGCGGCATCCGCGGTGTCCGAGCATGGGGTTGAACTCGTGCAACAATCGAACCTTGGCCGCCAGCGCGTTCTTATCCACCTGAATACGCTTCGCCAGGGCGTCGATTTCGGCGGGCTCGTTGGGGACGAACTCGTGCAGCGGCGGATCCAGCAGGCGGATGTTCACCGGGAATCCCGCCATGGCGCGGAACACGCCCACGAAGTCTTCGCGCTGCATGGGAAGAATCTTCTCCAGCGCCGCCAGGCGCGCCTCGCGGGTGTCCGCCAGGATCATGCGCCGCACCCAGTCGATACGGTCCTCGCGGAAGAACATGTGTTCCGTGCGGCACAGTCCGATGCCCTCGGCGCCGAACTTCCGCGCCGTACGCGCATCCTCCGGGGTGTCGGCGTTGGCCCGCACACGCAGACGCCGGGCCGCGTCCACCCAGTGCATGAATTTCTCGAAGTCGTCGTCGAGTTCGGCCTGCACGGTGGGGATCACGCCGGGATATATGTTGCCCGTGCTTCCCTCCACGGTGATTTCCGTGCCTTCCGGATAGGACGTGCCGTGCACGCGCATCTCGCGCTTCGCGTAGTCCACCTCGACATCGCCGCACCCGACCACACAGCACTTGCCCATACCACGCGCCACCAGCGCGGCGTGTGACGCCATGCCGCCGGTGCTCGTGAGAATGGCGCGGGCCACGCGCATGCCGTCGATATCCTCGGGTGAGGTTTCGGCGCGCACCAGCACCACGGCCACGCCGTCTTTCGCCAGTTCCACCGCGCGTTCGACGTGAAACACAATCTTGCCCGACGCGGCGCCCGGCGACGCCGGCAGGCCGATGGCAATGGGCGCCGGGGCCTGCTCCGCGTCGATGGTGGGATGCAGCAGCTGGTCGATCTGATCCGGGTTCACGCGCTGCACCGCGGTACGCGTATCGATGAGTCCCTCCTTCACCATCTCCACCGCGCAGCGCACGGCGGCGCGGCCGGTGCGCTTGGCGTTGCGTGTCTGCAGCATCCACAGGCGTCCCGATTCGATGGTGAACTCGATGTCCTGCACGTCGCGGTAATGTTGTTCGAGGCGGCCCGCGATGCCGACCAGTTCCCGGTAGAGCTCAGGCATGCGCTTTTCCAGGCTCTCGGGCGCGTTGTTCACGCTGATGGGAGTGCGGATGCCGGCCACCACGTCTTCGCCCTGCGCGTTGACAAGATAGTCGCCGCAGAAGCGTTTCTCGCCCGATGACGGATCGCGCGTGAACGCGACACCCGTGGCGCAGTCGTCACCCATGTTGCCGAACACCATGGTCTGCACGTTGACGGCGGTACCCCAATCGTCGGGGTACTCGTTCATCTCGCGATAGGAAATGGCGCGCGGCGAATTCCACGAGTGGAACACGGCGGCGATGGCCCCCCACAGCTGGGCCTGGGGATCCTGGGGAAATTCCTCACCGGTCGCCTCCTTGACGAGGGCGCGGTACTCCACCACCAGTGCCTCCAGCGCCGACGCGGGCAGGAACTGATCGGCATCCACCTTCGCCGTGCGCCGTGCCTGTGCGAGCACGTGCTCGAAGCGGGAGGTGTGCACCCCCATCACCACGTCGCCGTACATCTGGATGAACCGGCGATAAGAGTCGAAAGCGAAGCGCGGGTTGTCGGTGCGCGCGGCCAGTCCCTTCACCGTGACATCGTTGAGCCCCAGGTTGAGGACGGTGTCCATCATGCCGGGCATGGACACGCGTGCGCCTGAACGCACCGACACCAGCAGCGGATTCTTCGCATCACCGAAGCGCTTGCCGGTGGTTTCCTCGAGATGGGACAGGCTGGCCGATACCGCGTCGCGCAGGCCATCGGGATAGCCGCCGTCGTGGCGCATGAAGTATGTGCACACTTCCGTGGTGAGCGTGAAACCCGGCGGCACGGGAATCCCGAGCCGCGCCATTTCCGCCACATTGGCGCCCTTCCCTCCCAGCAGGTTACGAAGTTCGGAGCCGCCGTCGGTGCCCCCCGCACCGAACGCATACACCCATTTCTTAGTCGCCTTCTTAGTCGCCGATGTAGTTCTCATTGCCCTTCCTATTTTGCGCTCGTATCGATCTGAGCGCGTTGCAAGCGGCCGCTGTAATCCACGTACACGGACTTCCATTCCGTGAAGATGTCCAGGACGGTGTGCGACGCTTCGCGGTGGCCGTTGCCGGTGTCCTTGACGCCGCCGAACGGGAGCTGGACTTCCGCTCCGATGGTCGGACCGTTCACGTAGGTGATGCCGGCCTCGATATCACGGATGGCACGGAACGCGGCGTTCACGTCGCGGGTATAGATGGAGCTCGACAGGCCGTAGTCCGTGTCGTTGAGCGTCTCGATGGCATCATCGAGATCGTTGGCTTCCAGCACGGAGAGCACCGGCCCGAAAATCTCCTCGCGCGCGATGCGCATCGAACGCGTGACGTTGTCAAAAATCGTGGGTGTGTAGAACCAGCCCTTCTCGCATTCACCCTTCGCGTAGAACTCGCCGCCGCATACCAGGCGCGCATGGTCCTCGTTCTTGCCGATCTCCACGTAGCCGTGCACGCTCTCGCGCTGCGATTTGCTCACGCACGGCCCCACCTGAACGCTCTCATCCAGGCCGTTGCCCAGTCTCAGTGTCTTCACGCGCTCCACCAGCATCTCGGTGAACTTCTTCTTGATGGGCTTGTGCAGAATCAGGCGGCTGGTGGCGGTGCAGCGCTGGCCGGTGGTGCCGAACGCACCCCACAGCACACCTTCGAGAGCGAGCTCGAGATCGGCGTCTTCCATCACGATCTGCGCGTTCTTTCCTCCCAGCTCCAGCGACACGCGCTTGAGCGACTGGCCGCACTGCTCTCCCAGACGGCGTCCCACTTCCGACGAGCCGGTGAACGATATCACGCGCACGTCGGGATGATTCACGATGCGGTTGCCCACGCTGCGGCCGTCACCCGAGACGAGGTTGACAACGCCCTCGGGGAGTCCGGCTTCCTCGCATGCCTTGATGAGGTTGTACACCGAAAGCGGCGTATCGCTGGCGGGCTTGATGACAACCGTGTTGCCGCAGACCAGCGCGGGAAACAGCTTCCACGTGGGAATTGCCATGGGGAAGTTCCAGGGGGTGATCAGACCGCACACGCCGATGGGATGGCGCTCCGACCAGCCCGCCTTGTTGGGAAGCTCGCAGGGAACGGCATCGCCGAACAGACGGCGGCCCTCGCCACCCGCCAGATAGGCGGTATCGATCCCCTCCTGGACGTCGCCGCGGGTCTCCGCCAGCACTTTGCCCATCTCGCGGGTCATGTCCCGCGCGTACGCCTCTTTGTTGGCGGTGAGGATGGCACCAATCCGGTACAGGTATTCCGCGCGGCGCGGCGCCGGCACCAGCCTCCACGACCGGTATGCTTTCTTCGCGGCCGCGACGGCGTCATCCACGTCCTGGGCCGACGACGCGGGAAATGTGCATACCACTTCGTCGTGATCGGCGGGATTGCGGTCCTCTTCGGTGCGGCCGGTGTGCGACGGCACCCAGCGGCCATTGATGTAATTCAGCATTTGGACCGAAGTTGCGGTCGACTGTTTCATGTGATTTGCGATCCTTTCGTGCAGAGCGGAGCCCGTTCCCGGCGGGAACACGTGCGGCGAGAAGTCGATGACCTGCCCGACTTTAACAAAGGAGGGAGGGCTCGTCAATTCGGGCCCGAAAACACGGCGGGGCCACCGCGAAGGGCGGCCCCACGGACCGGCCAGGGCCTCTACCGGGTGACCGCCCCCCGGCGGGAGGCTCTCAGTGCACCCCGGCCGTCAAATTGTCGGACCTGGGCAGCTTCCATTCGGTGAACAGAATGTAGTCCATCGCCGGCTTGAACTGGACGGGATCGAGCATGATGGGCGGGAACCCGAACACCACGCTGCGCGCACCCACCGCCCCGGGGACATTCGCCACCCGGTCCGCATAGGCACTGGTCCAGAACGCCACCGGCTGACCGTACGTCAACTCAAGCGTGTCGAAACAATCCACCCCGTAGATCGGCTGGAAGCACGACCGCGGCGTCGCCGGGACGTACTGACAGTACCCCCCGTTGCGGAAGTACGCCGGATTGTACACTTCCACTTCGTATCCGCGCTGCGTCGGGTCGTACCACTTGCCGGGCGCGGTCACTTCGGCACGCAGGGGCACCGACGGGAAATTCGGATCCAGTGCCATCGCCGAGCGCATCCCATCCTCCCGGGCCGAGGTGGACGAATCCCCGTGCGGACGAATGTCCGTGCGGCAGTACAGCGTTCCCTTCCGGATCAGGCCCGCGCTGGTGATGGCGTAGTCCATGGTGTCCAGACACAGCTCCCGGTATGCGAAGGAGAAGTCGCCGATCGCCGGGTGCGTCTTTGATCCGGGTATGTCCGTCTGATTGCCCTCCAGTTCGTACAGGAAGATCAACGGGTATCTCACGCGGCCCGCCAGGTCTCGATTCACCACCGCCTGGATGGGTTGGTGGCCGCAGATCATCATGTGACCGCCCGCCGCCATCGTAAGCGCGAGGGCGTCGGGTATCACCTTGCCGGACTTAAGGGCCTCGTCCGGGGCTGGATTGCGCTTGCGGTTGGCAATGTACGCATAGAGGAGCGGGAAGTTCTTCCTCGTTGCGGTATCCATGTAGGTATCCCAGATGATCGACTTGTACTTGGCCAGCGTCGCCAACGGAATGAAGCCGCGCTTGGTGTCTATCATGTCGATGCCCGGATCGAAGTCGGACACCTCCGACGCCATGCGCTCCCAGAAGGCGTCCTGCTGGGCGTCCGTCGGGTGGGCGCCACTTCCTGTGAGCCCGCCGTCGGTCACGGCATCGTCCGCGGTATCGTCGTCCACGATCAGCAGACTGCGCTCCAGCGTAAACGGAATCACGTTCACCTTGATTTGCACGAGCGAGCAATAGTTCGCGTTGTCAACCACCTGCAGGGTGAGCGTGTGAGTCCCAAAAAAGAACGTGCGCTGAGGAATCGTGGCCGTCGAGCCCACAAACTTGGTCATATCAATGTCCCACGTATCGGGATCATTCAGATTGGAGACGTCCCAGCCATAGCGGTACCCGGCAATCGAACCACCGTAGTAGTCGGCGGACGCCGAGACGGTGAATCCCAGCGGCAGGCTGGCCGGCATGTCGAGAATATAGAGCGGCGTCTGGCACGACGTGGTACGCACCACGCCAAGATAGTCGTTGGTGACGACCATCAGCGGCCCGGAGGTCAGGGTGCCGACTTCGATACGGCGGATGTTGCTCGCCTCATCGAGGACCGGCGTCACCGCCCCGGCCTCGTCCTTCGCCCGGATGGCAAACACATAGCGTCCCTCGTCGATTACCTGCGTCGTCCAGGATATGCCCGAGTCCCGCGGCGCGTGGTACCACACGAACGGGAGCCATTCCTTCGCCGCCTGCGGCGAGCGAATGTACGCGATTGTCGACTCAAACGTCCGCTGATCGTCGGGCACGCGGACAAGCGCCCACTGCACCGAGTCCGGATCCTGTGACGTCATCGTGTCGTCGACGTAGTCCCTGGCGTGCCAGCGGAATGTGGAAATGGGAGGCACCACGGCCGAGTTGAGCGCAAACCTCGGCGGTGTGTCGATAAAGACCTCGGGAGAAAGTGTTCGCGAGGTAAAAGAGCGATGCGCGGGTTCTCGCGAGCGCAGTCCCTGATCGTCGATGGCCCGGATGAAGAACGTGTGCGACCGCGTGAACACGTCCACCTGCCTGGTGTTGTTCGTGTGAACCGAATCTACCGGTTGGTCCGCGCTGAACGAGAACGTGGAATCGTTCCCGTGCACGGGACTCCAGGGCACCCCCACCGTATCCGCGGGGTTGAAGGTGCCATTGTTGTTGGTCACGAGGTATTCGTAGCCTTTGATATCGCCGTCAGGATCCCACCCACCCCAGAACAGGCGAACGCGGTAGCTTGTGGTGGAACCCTCGGGGGGCGCGGCGGACAGCCAGACGGTGGGAGGTTGATTCTTGTGTGCATCGCCGGAGACGCCGTCGGTCGAGCAGGCGGCAAACATCATGGCGACGAGCGCAACAACGATACACGCAACTCGCTTCAAAGCGGACCCGCTGGCGCGACCAATCAAGATGGTATACACACGCTCCCGCCCGCTCCGGATGCCACGGAGCACGGCCGGGGCAAGTGACTCCCGTCAGTGCACCTCTGGCAACGCGTCGTCCGCGCTGGAAAAGGGAGCGACTGGCGGCCATACACAGTCGCTTGGATACGGGAATTTTACCACGGAGCCAGGCACGGCGCCAACCCGATGATCAGCTCCCAAATTGTAAATTAATAGATAAACACACGGCGGGGCGGCTCCCGAGAGGGAACCCCGGCCAGAGGTTTCGATGCGTGGGCACCCGGGGGGGGGTACGGCTAGCGAATCACCACGATACGGCCGTAGACCGAATCGCTTCCGTTCTCGATGCGATACACGTACACGCCGGAGGCCACTTCCTGCTCCTCGAAGTTGCGCGTATCCCATTCCACGTTGCCCGTTCCGTCCTGGTGATCATTGGCCCATACCAGGTCACCGGCAACCGTATAGATCTTGATGGTACAGTGCGCGGGAACATTGACGAAACGACACAATCCGTCCGGAAAATTGTGGTAGTTGTCGGTGGTCAGCCGGCTGCTCCCGGTCCGCACCGGGTTGGGCACAACGTATACATTGTAGAGATCCGACTGCGGTGAGGCCTCGAGACGGACGGGCACCATTTCGTTCTTGCAGGGATACGGCACACCGCCTTCCACCGGGCAGTGATCATGTTTGCTCAGCCCCTGCAGTCCCGATTTCACGGAATAGCTGCGATCAAAGGTTGTTATCGCGTAGTAGTAGGTGAAGCCGTTGGTGCCATCGCAGTCCCACCAGAACAGCTCGTTGGAATCGAGATCAAGGTCGATGCGGGTTCCCAGGCAATCAACCGCACCAAAGTTCGATATCCATGCCATGTGCGACCGTAACGTAGGAACCACTTCATAGAAATAAAGCGAATCGGCGAGACTCCCCCCCGTCTTCCGGCCAAGCGCCGCCTCTTCCTTGGAAATCTCCCCGATCACCTGCAGATCGCTGCCGTCATCTTTGATGCCGCGCCAGATGTGGAATCCTTCGAAGTCTTCGACGCCCGCGATGCAGGTGCCGTTCAGGTCCATCCTCCCCGCCGAGAACTTGATGTTCAACCCGAGGGGGACGGCTTTACCGGTGTGCTGGTCGCGGAAATCCATGGGGAGCACGGTTCCCGGCTTATACGACGCGTCGATCGTCACCCGGCCGCTGATATACTCTTCACGGCGCACTTCGAAGGTAACAATCAACTCATCCACACCCACCACGCCGGACCGAATCGCGTGCATGGCGATGGTGCGGTCGATGTCGCCGTGATAGCTTCCACCTACCGTCGGGATGCTCATCTCCGACGGCAACGAGCCGACCGACCAACCGGTGGTATCCACCGGCGAGATGAATGTCGCGATGTCGTCGGGCAGATCCCGCCACCGTATCCACACAAGGAATTTGCGGCTACCTGGATTGTAGACGCTCCAGGCCTTGACCCCCGTGGGGGGCTTGAGCGTCAGCGAGTCGGGAGCCTGCGCTCCGGCAACCCGCGGATATAGGAACAGGAGCGACGCGGCGGCAAGAGCCGCCGCGCCCACCCGGCATGCGTTGACCTTCAAGCGTGGGCCTCCTCGTAACACGCGGCGAAGCAGCAACTCAATTGCTCCCGACCCTCACATTGTTGGATCTCGGAAGCTGCCATACGTCGAACAGAATGTGGTCCATCGCGCGCCGAAACACCGTCGGATCCAGCATGATGGGCGGGAATCCAAACACGATGCTGGGCGCCCCCACGGCTCCCGGCACGTCGGCGACGCGATCGGCGTACGCGCTGGTCCAGAACGCCATGGGCTGGCCGTACGTCGGTTCCAGCTTATCGATACAATCCACACCGTAGATGGGCTGGAAGCACGAGCGCGGCGTTTCCGGAACGTACGCGCAGCCTGCACCCTTGCGGAAGTACGCCGGATTGTACACCTCGACCTCGTATCCGCGCTGCGACTCATTGTACCACTTCCCGGGATCCGTGACCTCGTGACGCAGCGACACCGACTCGAAATTCGGGTCGAGGGGGATGGCAGAGCGCATACCGTCCTCACGCGCCGACGTTGTGACAGATCCATGCGGGCGTAATCCGTCCGTTCGACAATACATCTTGCCACGGCGTACAAACTGATTGCTGGAGACAATCGCGTAGTCGACTGTTTCCAGACACAGCTCGCGGTATGCGAACGAAATATCGCCGACGACGGGGTGCAGACTCGTTCCCGGCAGGTTCGTCTGGTCCCCCTCCAGCTCCCAGTAGAAGATCAGTGGATACTTGGGACCGCTGCACAACACACGGTTGATCGCCGCCTGAACCGGCTGGTGGCCGGAAATCATGATGTGTCCGCCGGCCGCCATTGCCAGTGCAAGCACGTCGGGAAGGACCTTTCCGGTCTTGAGCGTTTCCGTCGGATCCGGGTTGCGCTTGCGATGGGCGATGTACTGGTACAGCAGCGGGAAGTTACGGTTCGTCCCGGTGTCCATGTACGTATCCCAGACAATCGACTTGTACTTGGCCAGGGTCGCCAGCGGGATGCGGCCTGACAGGGTGTTGATCATGTCGAGCCCGGGGTCAAAATCCGACACTTCGGACATCATGTCCGCCCACCACGCGTCCTTCTCGGCATCCGTCGGTTGCACGCCGATTCCGGTCAGGCCACCGTTGGTTTCGGCGTCATCGGACGTGTCGTCATCCACCACCAGGACGTTTCGCTCCAGCGTGAACGGAATGATGTTCACCTTCACTTCGATGCGCGAGCAGTACCCCGAGTTGTCGACCACTTCCATGGTCAGCGTATGCGTACCGAAGAAGAAACTTCGCGCAGGAACAGTGGCGTTCGTGGTGACGAACGGCGTCAGGTCGATTTCCCACGCCTCCGGATCATCCAGATTGGAGATATCCCAACCATAACGGTATCCGGCCATCGACCCCCCGTACGAGTCGGCGGTTGCCGAGATTCGGAAGTCCAGCGGAACACCGGCGGGACTGTCGAGAATGTAGGGAGCCGTTGAGCACGACGTGGTGCGGACCACGCCCAGATAGTCGTTGGATACCGTCATCAGCGGTCCGCTGGTCAGCGGCCCTACCTTGATGCGGCGAATGTTACGGGCTTCGTCAAGAACCGGGGTGATTGCACCCGCTTCGTCCTTGGCGCGAATCGCGAACACGTACCGGCCCTCGTCGACCACCGGCGTAGTCCAGAATTTTCCGCTATCCTGCGGCGCCTTGTAGTAGACGAACGGATACCATTCCTTCTGCGCCGCGGGAGAGCGAATGTACGCAATAGTGGGCTCGTACGCGGCCACGCTGTCCGGCACGCGCACCAGTGCCCACTGCACCGAATCCGGATCCTGCGAGATCGACCGATCATCCACGTAGTCCTTTGCGTGCCACTTGTACGTCGAGATGGGCGGCACCAGCGCCGGGTTGAGCGCGAAGCGCTCGGGCTTGTCGATGATCACTTCGGGCGACAGAGTGCGCGACGTGAATGAACGATACGCCGGTTCCTTGGAACGCAGCCCCTGTTCATCGATGGCGCGGATAAAGAATGTGTGCGAACGGGTGAACACATCCACCTGCTTGGTGTTGTCGGTGTGGACCGAATCCACCGATTCGTCCGCGCTGAACGTGAACGTAGAATCGTTGCCGTTCACAGGTGACCACGGCACCCCGACGGTATCGGCCGGGTTGAACGTGCCATTGTTGTTGGTCACGATGTATTCATATCCCTTGATTTCTCCATCGGGATCCCAACCGCCCCAGAACATGTGGACACGGTAGGTTCCGGTGGAACCCTCGGGTGGAGCTGCCGAAAGCCAGACGGTGGGGGGCTGGTTTTCCTTGTTCTGACCGTCGACGCCGTTTGTCGAACAGGCGGCGAAACCGACGGCGATAAGAGCCACGATGATGCACGTGATTCGGTTCATAGCGAACCCCCTACTTCGTAAACCGAAGGTAGAACTGCACTATCCTCGGCTGTGTCCAGCGTCCAGACTCCTCCGCGCTGATGTAGTTGATGGTGAATGCTTCATTTACAGTGCCGGCCTTCTCGCCCGGCGGCACTTTGGTCAGACGAATGATTTCCTCGAATGAGGGCTCCGCAATCCGCGTGTCGCGTCCCCAGAAAATGAGCGTAACCACCTTGTTCATGTACGGCGGCAGATTCGCAAACAGATCCGATCCGTCCGCCAGGTTGTAGCGCAGCTTCACCTTGGCGAGTTCATCCACGGTATTGAGGGCGTCCCCCGGGAACCAGGATATGCCCGCGCGCCCGATGCCGGTGATCTCCGTGCCCGGGTGATCCATGTCGACATAGTTGAGGAACATGCGGTAGCGCCAGGTCTTGATGCCCGACCCCTCGATATCGCGTTTGTCGTCGTGACCCGTGGCGTGGAGATTGAAGCCGAACCACTTGTAGTAGACGCCGTCATCCTGCAACGTGTCGCCCCTGGCACTGTATGGCCAGCCGATCCCCTTGTAGAAATTCCAGTCGAGCGTATCGATGACCGCCGGGCTGATGGTCGTCTGGTCGAACTGGTCCTTCATGGCGAAGGTATCCATCACCGGGTCGAAATTCCCGATGATATGAACCGAGGCGGGCGTTCCATCCTGCGAGCCATTCTCGTCCACGGCTCCCGCCTGGACGTCGTACTCGAAGGATCCCATGTTGACGGAATTCGAATCCGCCGTGGAGTTCGCATCCGAGTCATGGTAGGCGTTGCGCGGCAGCCACAGGCTGTTCTCGTATCCCGACGCCCCCAGACGCTCCGACTGGCGGATCACGCGGAGGTTGAAGTTGATGCACTCGTCGGGGTCCGCCACCGAGCACAACCGCGTGTCCCGCTTGTCGTCATGCCCGTAGTAGTAGATGGTCACCCAGCTCTTGTAGGGCACCGTGTCCGGCTTGTTGTCGGTGAAGTTGATTTCCGTCAACACCGGCGGCTTGGTCTTGTAGAACGCTTTGTTGGTCACGCGCGTCATCCAGGTGTCCGGGTCGAAGTTGACGACCACCTGAGACACGCCCTGCCGGAACTTACCGCCGTCAATCGGCGACTCCGCACCCGCATCATCAATGCATTTCGCCGAAAAACGGAACGAACCGGCCGGAAGCGGATTGTCCACGGTGTTGGGAAACGAGCGCAGCGTATCGGAGAGGTCGTCCGTCCACACCCCCGAGCCCGGAAGCACGATCTCGGTGCTCAGCGGGTTGAACTGGTACCCCCGGACCTGGCCGTTCACGGTGGTTCCGTGGTAGCTGATGGAGAACGGATGGTACATGCCGACGGTGTCCCGGGGCACATCCTGATACTGGTAAGGCCTCGCCACCCCGTTGATGTAGTTCGTGAAATGCAGCTGCGGGAGCTCGGCAATCGTGGCCACGAACTCCACCGCCGCCGGCGAGGGATCAATCACGCCGTTGTCGTCGATGGCCGCCACGAAGAAAGCCTGCCGGTTCTTGCGGACCCCGACACCCTTCACGTTCTTGTAGGCCGTAAAAGAGAAGGTCGAGTCGGTGCGCGACGTGATACGTCCGCTGCGATAGTCGCGCAGGCGCAGCGCCGGATTCCAGCTCAGTCCCTGGCCCTGGATGGTGTCCTGAATCGCCCAGATGAAGCGGTTGGCCGTGCCGTCGTTGTCGGTCCCGCGCCAGTAGAGGTGAACCTTATACTCGTAGTCGCTCGAGTCCGGCGGCGCGTACCAGAGCTGGGTGTCGGGCGGCTGGTTGCGGTCGATCAGCGACGGCTGCTGGCGGCGGCATGACGCAGTCATGGCGACCATACAGACCGCAAGTAGAGCGATTCCCTGGACGTACCTTCTCATTCGAAGAACGACTCCTCCGTGCGGGCTCTTTCTGGTGATGGGGACTGGCACTGAAGCGTTTGAAATATAAGGGAATCCGAAAAAAGCTGTCAAACCAATTCTCGGTTCCCCGGGCCCGCCACGGAGTCCCCCGCACCTAGCCTCATAGGGTCGGTTCGGAACGCCCTTTTCCCGCCTCCCGCCCACCCCCGGGAGGGTAAAAAAAGAGGGGGCCGCGTCTGTTCGACGCGACCCCCTCGGGGTACTCCCAGACTCGCTAGGAAGAACTCCTTACTTCAGAAGAACCATCTTCTTCGTCTGCGAGAAGTTGTTCGTCACGAGCTTGTAGAAGTAGACACCGCTGGACACCGTCGAACCGGCATCGTTGCGGCCATCCCACTTCTCGGTGTACGTACCGGCGGTACGCGACTCGTTGACCAGCGTCCGCACCAGTTCGCCGTTGACGTTGTAAACCTTCAGGCTTACCGCACCGCGATCCTTGATCGAGAACGCAATGCTCGTCTGCGGGTTGAACGGGTTCGGATAGTTCTGCGACAGGCTATTCACCTTCGGCGAATCGCCAGCGCCCACTACCTGGCCAAGCGGGTTGCCCATGTACACGATCGAATCGCGCAGGAACTTCGCACGATCCGAGATACCATCGAGCTCATCGTCGCGCACATACGCCATCGAGAAGCCGGTCATGATGACCGTGGCCAACCCGTTGACGTTCGACAGCACCGCTCCGTTCGGATTGGTGGCCGTGTTGTACGACATTTCCACCCGCGACGTACCGGAGGCACCAATGACGTCGAAGTCATTGAGAGCCGGGCAACCGCCGAAGATGATGAAGTCGTCGCTGTACGCGCGTCCCGGCCAGTGGATGATATGCGGAGAAATCGCATACAGCGTCGGCGCGAGACGGTGGTTGTTGTTGATGAGCGTGAACGGCATGTAGGTGCTGCGGAAGCTCACCGCGCTGGCACCGGCATAGCCATCCAGGTACTCAGACTGACGGTCGCCGAGGAGCATGACGCCACCCGGATTCGTCAGGTTGCCCAGGAACGTATTCATGAGCAGGTAGTCATCTGTCTTCTCCGGATCGCCCGTGCCGTCACCCAGGGTGATGGACAGCGGACCCGAATCCCAGATGATCTTCCGGTAGCAAGCGTTCAGCTGCTGAGCCACGTTGTAGACGCGGCCGCCGAGACGGTTGCTAACACCCGACGAAGGACCGCGCACGTCGAAACGATCGATCTTGTCAGCAAGACCGAGCGCCAGGAACGCGCCGTCATAGTAGTTCTGAACACCGAAGCTGTCGGCGCCATCGACGTAGAGGACGTCACCACCGCGGTTGAAACCACCCGCGGGGAGAATCGTGACTTCCATCGGATTGGCTGCGACATCCGCGATGCTCGAGGTTGAACCCCAGTTCGTCGAGAAGTACGTCGTCCCATCCAAGCTGGTGGCACTATAGAAATAGTTGATGGTATCACCAGGCGTGAACAGGTTGTCGTTGACGTCGATGTTGAACCGGTTTGCAACCCACGACGTTCCCGAGTGACCATCACCGGGGTTGGTGGCGTTGCCCGTGTACGTGTAGTCCATGCGGACCTTCGCCCACGTCTTGCCACCGGCCACGATGGTGCCCATGTACGGCCAGCGGTTAGCCGAGCCGCCCGGACCCTCGGAAATCGCAGGGCCGATCTTGCTGGCATTGAACGGCGTCACGGTGAAGTAACCGTAGACGGCGTTCTTGGTCTTGTGACGGCCGACGAACGTCGAAACGTTCGGGTCGTTCACGAGACCGGAATATCCAGTGACCGTCGTGTTGTCCACGTACTTCGGATCGAGGAGATACAGAACGATGGCCGAGTCACCCGGCGTGTATGTCGCGCTGGCGCTCGGCTTGATGTCGATGGCTTCGTCGATACGAGCCGTACCCGTGATCGTACCATCGGTGGCGAAGTTGTCGTTGAACGTATCGATGTCGCGGATGTCCCACTGCGGGCCAACCGTGCCGATGCGAAGAACCTTCACCGAATCGATGTACGGTGCCGGGCTGTGGCAGGCACCGGTTCCGAAGATACCGCACCAGAACGGGCACATATCGATAACGCCGATGGCGACCTGGATCGCGTCGCCCGTGGCAACGTTGATCTTGGTACCGATGGCGTTCTCAGTGATGAGCCAGTCCTTGTTGTCTCCGTAGTACACGAAGTTACGATCCGCCCACGAGGCCGGGCAACCAGTGTTGTCAATGGTACGCACGTGCCACACGTGGAAGATCAGGTTGTCCAACGGGAGGTCGCGATAAACCGTGTAACGCAGACGGAAATCGCTACCCGATGAACCCAGGAGAGACATGGTCGGCGACCAGATCTCGTTCGCAATGTACTCGCCACGCACGTTGACGTGCGGGACGACCTTCTGCGTCGGCTGCGACGGCGTACCGCAGGTGTAGAACTCGGTGGAGCCATTGATGGCTGCCCAGTAGCACGACAGGTTGTCGAGGCACTGGTCCTCGTAGTTCGCACCCGTTGCCTTCTTGAAGAGGGCAAGGTAGTCGCCATAGCCCGGCGTGTTGCAGCTCGTCCAGTCGGCCGTGCCGTGCGCGCCGAGCGCGACTCCTTCGAAGTCCTCAACGCCGCTGTCTTCCCACGAGAGCGAGTCGACTGCAACGCCGAAGCCGGTGTAGTAGCCGTCCTGGTTCGACCAAGACGTGTCTGCCGTAAAGTGCAGACGAACCTTGACCGGACCCGCGCCAACTGCATAGGAACCGGCAACGCTGATGCTGTCCCCGCCGCTCCAGCCAGCCGCGGTCGCGCCGCCGTCGATCTCAGTCCAACCGACGTTTCCGGCACAATCCGTGGTGTACTCGAGCACGGTGCCGTCATAGCTGGGTTCGGAGTCGAACTTCAGCTTGAAGGCAACGTCCAGATCCGCAGTCGGGCCACCGGAGGTCAGCTTGCAGGCCGTCGAACAGAAGGCCTGGTTCCAACCATTCCCGTAACCCGGGAGCGCAGCGTAACCGCACAGGGTCGTGAACAGACCGCCCACAGCCTGCGAAGGCAGAGCCGCCATCCACATTGATTTCGTACCCTGCACCGGACTGTAGGTGATGCCGCCGTCCGTCTTCGTCCCCGCCCAAGGCGCTGCGGTGAAGTCGTCAACGTGCCACCAGTCGCCGGTCTGTTTGGTAACGTCAACCGTCGTCCAGCCGTTCGCCGTGCACGACGCGCCGGAATCGAACTTGGACGAATTCAGAACGACCG
Source organism: Candidatus Krumholzibacteriia bacterium (assembly GCA_035687255.1). Lineage (GTDB taxonomy): Bacteria > Krumholzibacteriota > Krumholzibacteriia > WVZY01 > JAKEHA01 > JAKEHA01. Next base: position 17,684 of record DASRYI010000285.1, read on the forward strand.
TGGTCGCGGCCGCTGAAGCGTGAAGGGGCTGACCCATCTGGTCGATGGGCTGATTATCCAGACCCCACACTTCGTTCCAGTTCGCTGTCCGGCTATACGAGCCATAGCCACTGCTCGACTTCTTCGCGTACGCCGCCGACGAGACAAGCGCCACGCTCAAAGCGAGGGTGAGTGACTGAAGCAAAACTTTCTTCATACGTATTCCCCCATCGTTGCTGAGAAGGAATGTGAATACGCGAAACCCAATTTATTCACTACTCGCGTCGCTGGGGCGCAGCGTCGCGCAGACAAAGGCTGGGGAACGAAACCGGTAAAACAGAAAACGACACTCGCTTTATCTCCCCCGTCCGTCTAAGGGAGCAGGCCTGTACAACCGTCGGTCGGTCAGGTGTCGGGTTACTACACCAACGGTGGTCGGCGAACCTGGGCGCCCGTAATAGCACGCCCGCGAGAGATAAAGCCATGCAAGGGTCGGGCGGTTTCCCGCCCCGAAATCGAACCCTTTGCCCCTAGTCCACTCGAAAGGGTATCACAGGGTTTCCGCAACTGTCAATGTGTGATTCGGGAAAAGGGTCCCCGATTTCCCCCCCCCAGCGCGACCCGGGACGAATTCGGGAGTGAAACATCCGGGAACAAGAACGCGGCAGGGCGTCAGCGGGCCGGTGACCCGGCCTCCACCAAACGCTGAAAGTCGGCGAAGCTGCCGAAGAGCGCGTAGGCCACCCCCAGGAATGCCAACCGGTTGTCCCGCACCTCCGGATCCGGGCTGTTGACCAGGACGCTGTCGAAGTACGCGTCGATGGGAACCGCCAGTCCGGAGAGAGTGGCAAGATTCCGGGCATACGAGGCCTCGTCGTGCGCCCCGTCCATCCCCCGAACGGTCCGCTGCAGCGCCTCCAGCAGGGCATGTTCGGCGGGGTCCTCGAAGCGTTGCGGTGAAAATGCGGCCGGTTCGACGACGGCCTTTCGGACTTCTTCCCAGCCGGCACCGGTTCGCCGCGCCGCCTTCGGGAGAATGTTACCCACGCGCTTTACACCCGTGACCAGGCGTTCGAACGCGGCGTCCCCGCGCAGCCGGACCAGGTCGCGCGCGCATGCCGCCGCCACGCCGGGGCGATCCCATGCCACCGGCAGCACGGCGTCGGCCACGTCGTAA
>DASRYI010000286.1:0-2397 GCA_035687255.1 Candidatus Krumholzibacteriia bacterium
TGGTGCGCTCCGGCCAGGAAGCCGAGACGCTGTACCGCGAACTCGCGGAGGGAAATCCGGACGGCCGCTACGCGGACGAGGCGCGCCTCGAACTGGCCAAGATCCAGTTTGCCACCGGGCGCTACGAGGGCGCCTACGGCACGCTGCACGACGCCAACGCCTGCGACCACTCGGAAGAAGCGTGTCTGTTCGAAGGCATGTCGGCCGTCATGCTGCATCGCTACAACGACGCCATTCCGGTCCTGCAGAACATTCGCAAGGGCCAGGCGAAGGTATGGGCAACGCTCTCGCTGGCCGAGGCCATGGACGGGGCCGGACAGCACGATGACGCCTGCGACCGCTACGAAGCACTGGCGCGGGCGCGCGTGAGCCCGGCGGCATGGTACCGGTACGCCGAGTGTCTGGAGAAGCGCGGCGACCGTGACGGTGCGCGCCGCGAGTACCAGGCGCTGGGCAGTGCCTTCCCGCAGACACCGGAAGCCATTCGGGCCGCCGAGAAACTCAACGCCACCGCACCGGCGACACCTCCGCCGGCGCCGGAGATGGCCGCGCCGGAGGCTGCGCCGCGGTCGTCGGGATACACGCTTCAGTTCGGTTCGTTCGCCGACCGTGACAACGCCATGAAGCTGGCGGCGGACATCAAACAGACGTATCCGGCCGTGCGCATCGACAGCGAACTGATCAATTACAAGGAAGTGTTTCGCGTGCGCATCGGATTCTATCCCACGCGCGACGCCGCGCGCAGGGCGGGAGAAGAGATGGCGAAGCTCATCAACCAGCCCTACACCATCATGCCCGTGCCCTCGAAGCCATGAGCGATACATCGCCGCTGATGTCGCAGTACCGCGACATCAAGAAACAATACGCCGATTCGATCCTGCTCTTCCGGGTGGGGGATTTCTACGAGACGTTCTACGAGGACGCCGTGGACGTGGCCTCCATTCTGAACATCACGCTCACCACGCGCGACAAGAACAAACCCAGTCCCGTGCCGCTGGCGGGGGTTCCTTTCCACGCGGCGGAGGGCTACATCGGCCGCCTGCTGGCGGCGGGGCGCAAGGTGGCCATCTGCGAGCAGACCGAGGATCCGGCGCTGGCGAAGGGGCTGGTGCGGCGCGACGTGGTGGAGGTACTCACCCCGGGCACAGCCCTCAACACGCAGCTGACGGCGGACCCCGACAACAACTACTGCGCGGCGGTGCACAGCAACGGCGACGGACGGGTGGCGGTGGCGCTGGTCGACGTGGGGACGGGCGAGTTCGCGAGCGGCGAGGCGGCCGCTGACTCGTTTCTGCACCTCCTCCAGGGCAAACGCGTGCGCGAACTGGTGGTGTCGAAGGCCATCGACCCCGCGCTGCGCGCACTGCTCATGGAACATCTCGAACGGCCGTTTGTGACGGAGCTCGACGAAGGAGTGTTCGGAGCGGCGCGAGCGGGCGAAACGTTTTCCGAACAGTTCGGCGATAGTGCTGAAGACATGACACACGCGCTCGGCGACGCCGAGCGGATGGTGACGGCCGCATTGCTGTCACATTGCATGCGCCTGCGCGGGGCCCGTCTCCCGCAGGTGGTGAAGATCGAACGCAACGGCGCCACGCCCTTTCTCATGCTCGATGAGGAGACGATCGGGAACCTGGAGCTCTTCGAGCCGTTGCGCGGGGGACGCGACGACGCCACCGTGCTGCGCATGCTGGATCGCACCCGCACCCCCATGGGGAACCGGACGCTGCGCCACTGGATGCAGAAACCCCTGTGCGACGTGGCGGCCATCGACCGCCGCCTGGATGCGGTGGCCGGCGTGTACGCCGACGCGACGCTGGCCGAAGCGCTGGCGCGTGAACTGGCGGGCATCGTCGACATCCAGCGGATTGCGGCGCGCATCGCGTCGCGCAAGGCCATTCCGCGCGAACTGCACGCGCTGCGTGAATCCCTCGAGCACGTGCCGGCGTTGCAGGCCGTGCTCACCGGCCGCGGAATCCACCTCTTCGACGAGGCGGCGGACGGGCTGGGCGACCACGGTGAGCTGTGCGCAACCATCGCGCGCGCCATTGTTCCCGAGCCGCCCTCGCACCTGCGTGACGGCGGGGTGATTCAGCGCGGCTTCGACAGCGACCTGGACACGCTGATCGACGAGAGCGAGGCCGCCAAACGCTGGATTGCGGGTCTCGAAGCCCGCGAGCGTGAACGCTCCGGCATCGCGTCGTTGAAAGTCGGCTACAACAAGGTGTTCGGATACTTCATCGAGGTGTCAAACGCGCACAAAAACGCCATACCGCCCGATTACGTCGCGAAGCAGTCGCTGGTCAACGCACAGCGCTTCCATACGCCCGAGCTCAAGGAAAAGGAAGATCTGATTCTGCACACGGAGGAGCGCCGCGTGCGCGAGGAGAATCGCGT
>DASRYI010000287.1:0-10007 GCA_035687255.1 Candidatus Krumholzibacteriia bacterium
AACCACAACCACTCGGCCCACAGGATATGCACCAGCGTGCCGCGCACCGAGTGATAGCTGGTGTGCAGGTCGCGCGTGAACTCATCGTGGCTCAGCGCCCGGCAGGCAGCAAGAAGGGAATCGTTGGCCCAGCGATTGAAGGAAAAGAGCGTGCGGATTTCACCGGTGGTCATGGGCATCACCTCTGCGGCTCTCTTGATTGCAGGATAGCACAACGTGATCACGATCAACGATGGTCGGTGATCGAACGAACAATGAGGCCCCGCCCGTTGAGGCGGGGCCTCATCCTTGCATTCACGCTGTCGCGTGCCGGCGCGGGTTATCCCCGCGGAAGCGGCTGCAGCATGCTGACGCGATTGCCTTCGGAATCCATGAAGGAGACGTACTTGCCGACACCGGGGATGTCCATGGGTTCACCCAGCACTTTGCCACCGGCGGCGGCCACTTTCTTCATGGCGTCCGCCACGCTTTCCACCGCGACCACCAGCGACGGCGTCGCCGGGCCGCCGGCCTGCTTGGGAAAGAAGCCGCCGTTGATCGCACCCGGCTTCCTGGGACCCGTCATCGGGTCGGACTCCGTGGTGGTGGCGAGCACGTAGTTCCCCATCTCCGCGCCCAGGATCTGCAACTGCCATCCAAATGCCGACTGGTAGAATTTGGCCATCCGGTCCGCGTTGTCATACGGCATTTCAAAGTGAACGACACTGTTCATTTGTATTTCCCCCTCTTACAGGTTGGACTGCGTTGGAACTGCGAGGTCCGGTGGCTTCGCGAACAAATTAGCGCATGCCGCCACGAAACGCAACCGGGTCGGGGGTGGCACCCACGCGGATCAGTTTGAGCCCGCGAGCGCCGCGAAACTTGCAGCGACGTATACGAACATCGCGACGGTTCCCACACCCGCGGTGACCCATCCCAGTGTTCCCTGAAAGGCTACGCCGTTGTACCACACCTTCTCGTAGCCGCCGGGGTGATGCGTGTACGTATGGCCCGTCGGGTAACTGTAGTCTTCAGCCGTCCAGGATGGAACCTTGTACGTCATGTACTCGGACCGAAACGAGAACGGGCCCGCGTTGAGATTCATGCCCCCGACGAATCCGTTGAACAGGCCGTCGTTCCACGACGTGAGCATCGGTCCCGCAGTGGCATCGAGAGAGAAGGTCTGGCTCATGCGGTAGCGTATACGCGCCTTGGCGCCCATGCGAAAATCCTCCCCCATCGCGGTCATGATCGTTCCCCCGAAACCCCATCGCGGATGTTCGCGATCGCTGCGCTCTCCGCTCAGATAACCCATGTCGATCACAAAGAGTGTCTCGGAGTAGAACTGCGATGCCGCGCCGTGGTTGGCGCCACCGTGCTCCACGCCGGATTCAATGTAGACCAGACTGACGTGTTTGATTGACGCCACGGACTCGATCTCATCGAGCCGGTAGGTCACGGGATAGCGGCGCTGGTCCCACTCCGCGTAGTGGGGTCGCACGATGGTGAGCGTCGAATCTGTGATGGACATCTCGCTGGTCTCATACCAGTCGCCCTCGCGGGGCGTCACGCGAACCGTTCGTCGATGATTCAGGGACTCGTATTCGGACGGCGGGACAGGCGTGGCCACGGTGGCACACCCGGAAAAGACGACGGCCAGTGCAGGAAGAAATCGAATGAGCGACATATTGCTCCGAAATCGGGGAGATTGCTGCGGCTCCTCGAGGCTAGCATGGACGTTTGGGCACGGGCAACGTAACGTCGCTCGTTGCAGAGCGCGCCCCCCGGTGCTAGTATTTCTGTCAACCGCGAGAGCCCCGTTTCTCCGAGACTCCCGCCTGGTCGTCGACACCCTGCGTCGGCCGGGTGCCTTTTCCGCACATTGTTGGCGGTCGCCGACACCGCATCCGAATCCGCTTCGGAGGCCGCATATGAAGACCGGGCTTTGCTTCGTCTTGTTGGTCACCTGTTGTCTGCTGCATCCAGTCGTTACACACGCCGATTGGCAACTCGACGGAAACCCTCTCATGACCGGCGCCAACGGGCCGTCCAACGCCCACGCGGTATCGGACGGAGCCGGTGGTGCGATCGCGGCCTGGATGGACTTCCGCAACGGTAACTTCGACATCTACGCGCAGCGGATCGACGCCTCGGGGGTGGTGCAATGGACCAACGACGGGGTCGCTGTCTGCACCGACCCGAGCAGTCAGGAGACGCCGACCATTGCCTCGGACGGGGCCGGCGGAGCGATCATTACCTGGTTCGATTTCCGGAACGGCACCTTCGATATATACGCGCAGCGTATCAATGCCGCGGGGACGGCGCAGTGGACCCTGAACGGCGTTGCCGTCTGCACGGCCGCGAACGATCAGCTGAACCCGATAATTACTTCGGACGGCGCCGGCGGTGCGATCGTGTGCTGGCAGGACGCGCGCAGCGGCTCCAACTCCGACATCTACGCGCAGCGAATCAACGCGCCGGGTGTGGTGCAGTGGACCGCGAACGGCGTTGCCATCAGCGCGGCCACGAACGATCAGTACAACCCCGCGGTTGAATCGGACGGGGCCGGAGGGGCCGTCGTAACCTGGCTGGACCATCGCAGCGGCACCAACGACGACATCTACGCGCAGCGTGTGGATGCGTCGGGGGCGGTGCAGTGGACGATGAACGGGGTCGCGGTCTGCACTGACGCGAGCACCCAGCAGCAGCCGGCGATTGCCTCGGACGGGACCGGTGGGGCGATCATCACCTGGTCTGATAACCGCTATGGCACGTTCGATATCTACGCGCAGAGGGTGAATGCGGCGGGCGCGGCACAGTGGGACACCGACGGTGCGATCGTCTGTCTGGCCCCGCACGACCAGCAGGCTCCAAAGATCGTCGCGGACGGCGCGAACGGCGCGATCGTGGCGTGGACGGACGGCCGGAACGGAGTCGACTTCAACGTCTATGCGCAGCGGGTCGGTGCCTCCGGAGCAATCCAGTGGATGACCAACGGGGTCGCGCTGTGCGCGGCGGTGGGCGATCAGCAGGCTGGACCGATGTGCTCGGACGGCGCCGGCGGCGCGATCGTGACCTGGGGAGATAAGCGAGGCGGCGTCTTTTCCGATGTCTACGCGCAGCGGATCAGTGCTTCTGGGGCCGTGCAGTGGACGGCCGACGGCGCCGCGCTGTGCACGGCCGCGGACGATCAGAATCCCGGGGCGATCGTCTCGAACGGCACCGCGGGCGCGATCGTGATCTGGGGCGACACACGCGGAATCTCCAACGTCTACGCGCAGCGGGTGGAGGGAACCTACGGCTACTGGGGTCACCCCGAACCAATTGTCGCTTCGGTCGCGGACATTCCCAACGATCAGGGCGGCAAGGTGGCCATCAACTGGATGGCCAGCGGACGCGATGTTCCGACGGACAACACCATCGACTACTACTCGATCTGGCGTGCCGTCGACATGGCGTCGGTGTCCGCCAACGCCAGTGCGCCCGAGGCGCTGGTAACGCTTGACCGGGTGACCATCGACACGCCGCCGGGTGCGCGCATGCTGGCGTCGGGATCGTCGTACTACTGGGAGCTGGTCGGCACACAGCAGGCGTTCCGCTGGTCCGACTATTCGTACTCGGCGGCGACACGCGCCGATTCGCTGGCCAGCAACTCCGCGGACGAAACCTTCATGGTGGCAGCGCACGCCCTGAGTGACGATCACATCGCGTTTGCGTCAAACGCCGTGAGCGGACATTCGGTGGACAACCTGGCGCCGGCGGCGCCCTTGATGCTCACCGCCCAGCGCGTCGGCGCGGACGTCAATCTGAAATGGAACCGCGTGCGCGTGTCCGACCTCAAGAATTACGCAGTCTATCGCGGAACATCGTCGGGAGTGACACCGATCCAGTCGAACTTCCTCACGGACGACACCGACACCGTGCTGGTGGACACCGGTGCACCCGCGACATCGCTTTACTACATCGTCACCGCCTACGACGTGCACCAGAACCAGAGCAAGCCCTCGAATGAGGCCAACGTCTCGGGCACATCGAATGCGGGCGACCTTCCCCCGGTCACGGCGCTGATGGTGTTGCAGAACCATCCCAACCCGTTCGTGGCGGAAACGGAGCTGGAGATCGGATTACCGGCCGATGAAAGGGTCCAGCTGGATGTGTACGACGTCGCGGGCCGTCGCGTGCGTGAGGAAACCGTCGCCGGAGTGAAAGGATGGCAGGAGGTTCCCTTTGCCGGTGTCGATGATCATGGCGAAACGCTGGCCAGCGGTGTGTATTTCTACAAGGTGAGTGCCGGGGGCAAGACGATCACGCACAAGATGTTGATCACGCGATAGCCCAAGCAGGCGCTTGGTCATCGTGACCGTTCGGACGGTAACACCCGTTGCCGGGCGATTTCCGTAGTGCTAGCATTTTGGTCACAAACAGTCTGCTGACGTTTGTTGCCGGATCCCGCCTGGTTGTCGACACCCGATTTCGTCGGCCGGGTGACCACCTGTGCAATGTTGGCGGCCGCCGACGCCGCAACGCTTCTCACAATGGAGGCCGCATATGAGAAGCCGGCTGTTATCGCTTTGCGTGTTCTCTGCCCTTCTTGTTCTTCCCAGTATTACCAACGCCCAGTGGGTCACCGACGGCACCGCTCTGTGCACGCAGACGGGTGATCAGAAGTTTCAACGAGTGGTCTCGGACGGAACCGGCGGGGCCATTGTCGCGTGGGAGGACCTGCGCGGCAGCGACGCGGACATCTACGTCCAGCGCATCGACGCAACCGGTTCCACCAAGTGGACCACGGACGGCGTTGCCATCTGTACTGCCATACACAGTCAGTTCTACCCGATGATTGTCTCCGATGGCGCGGGCGGCGCCATCGTTGCATGGATCGACGCGCGCAGCGGCGACAACCACATCTACGCGCAGCGCGTCGACGGATCGGGCGTGGCCCAGTGGACAACCGACGGTGAAGTGATCGCCGCCACCAATACACTGCTCATCCTTCCCGTGGACATCGTCTCGGACACGGCGAACGGCGCCATCATTACCTGGCTCGACCATCGCAACGGAAACCAGTACGTCGCCTACGTGCAGCGAATCGACAAGTCCGGTGTGGTGCAGTGGACGGCGGATGGCGTGGAGCTCGGCAATGCCGGGAATGATTCCTACGCCAACGCCCACATCGTGGAAGATGGCTCGGGCGGTGCCATCATCTCGTGGCCCGACGACAGCGGCCGCATCCAGGCGCAGGGAGTGACGTCATCGGGTAACTTTCCCTCGCAATGGCCGTTTCCGACGACGATCTGCTCGACCACCTCTGTCGGAGGATACTGGGTCCCCATCGTGACTGACGGCGCGGGCGGGGCCATCATCGCGTGGGAGGACAACCGAAATTACGGTACTTCCCACGACGATATCTACGCCCAGCGAGTCGATGGCAACGGCTATACACAGTGGACCACGAACGGCGTACCGGTCACGACATGGGATCGCAATCAGGAGTACCCCGGGATGGTGTCGGATGGCGCCGGTGGCGCATTGATCGCGTGGGAGGACACCCGCTTCGATCCCACTGAACAGGACTGGGACATCTTCATGCAGCGCATCAACGGCTCGGGCGTGGTGCAGTGGGCGGGCAATGACGCGCCGGTGAGCACCGAGATCCACGACCAGGGCTTTGCCGGATTCGTTCCCGATGGATCGGGCGGCGCCGTCATCACCTGGTCGGACAACAGAGATGGCGTCAATGACATCTACGCGCAGCGGGTCGACTCCGCCGGTCAGCTCATGTGGGAACCCGTGGGGGTCGCGGTGTGCAAGGCATCAAACGATCAGGAAAGTCCATATCTCGAATGGGACGGCAGCGGCGGAATCGTGACGTGGTACGACAAGCGCAACGACACCGACTACGACGTCTACGCGCAGTGGGTGTCGGCGACGGGCGGCGTCGCGGCCGGTGTCCACGACACGCCTTCCGCTCGCGAAGTTGCGCTCTCACCCAACTTCCCCAATCCGTTTTCCGGAGAGACGACGGTCAACCTGACGTTGCCGCGTGAGGAGCCGGTGACCGTGGATGTCTTCGACGTGGCCGGCCGTCGCGTGCGCGAAATCAACGAAGGTCGCCTGCACGCGGGCGCCACCACGCTTGCCTTCGACGGGCGTGACAACCATGCCCATGCATTGCCCAGCGGAGTGTACTTCTATCGCGTGCACGCCGGCAGCGAGACCGTCACGCGCAAGATGCTGATCGAACACTAGTCAACGACGGAAAAGAGGCTGCTATATGAAGCTCCGAATTCTGACCGCACTATCAATCGTGGCAATCATGCGCGCGACCGTCGCGCTGGCAACGTGGCCCGCAGGCGGAGTCCCGGTCGGCTATGGACCGGGGGATCAGTTCAGCAAGGCCGTCACGTCGGACGGAGCCGGGGGAATCATCGTGGCGTGGGAATCCGACAACCCCGACCCGTATTACGCAGGAGACATCTACGCCCAGCGGATCAGCGCGTCCGGAGTGCCGCTCTGGACCCCCGGCGGAGTTCCGATCTGCACCATCACAGCGATGCAGAATCTCCCCGCGATCGCTTCGGACGGTTACGGGGGCGCGTACATCGCGTGGCTCGATGCGCGCGCCGCGCCCTGGCTGGGTGTCTACGTCCAGCGAGTTGATTCGACGGGTGCGGTGGTATTTCCAAATTATGGATTCGCATTGTGCGAGGAGGACGGAGGTCCGCCGGTCATGACGGCCATCAATAACCATCGGGCCATCATCACCTGGACGGGGCCGTCTTCGCTTCCGGCCGGCGGCGGCCAGGACATCTATGTCAACTTCATCGACCACAGTGGGAATCACCTGATTTACTCCCCCGATCCCACCGGCCTCGACATCACCGAGATTGCGGGCGATCAGATGGATCCTGCAATTGCGGCGGGTGGTGCGGACGGAGCCATCGTGACCTGGCGTGACTTCCGCAATGGAGGCAACAATTCGGACATCTATGCGCAGAGAGTCGACCAGTCGAGCTTTCCCCTGTGGATTGCCAACGGGATTCCGATTTGTACCGCACCCGACCATCAGGCGGACCCCACGATCACGACGGACGACCTCGGTGGGGCAATCATCGCGTGGCAGGACAACCGCAGCGGCACCAATCTCGATATCTACGCGCAGCGAGTCGACTCGCAGGGAGTACTCTACTGGCAGGGCGACGGTACGCCCATGTGCACGGCGCCCGATGATCAGGAAGCTCCCCGCATTGTCTCAGACCAGAACGGAGGAGCGTTTCTCGCCTGGTCGGATCTGCGCCACGGCGTCGGTAACTCGGACATCTACGCCATGTGGATGGACATTTCCGGTGACAGCCCGGGATGGCCTGCGAACGGATTTCCCGTGTGCACCGCCCCGGGCAATCAGGCGGACCAGGAGCTCGCCTTCGACAATGCCTATGGTTGCGTCATCACGTGGGACGACGGCAGAAACGGCGCGGATACCGACATCTACGCGCAGCGGGTGTACTTTGCCCCAACTGCTCTGTGGACGACCGACGGCGTGGTGGTGAACGCGACCCCGGTCTACAACGATCAATGGCCGGTGGTGGTTTCCGACGGAACCGTGGGTGGAGCCATCGTCACGTGGGCGGACTACCGCAACGGCACGGACTGGGACCTCTTCTCTCAGCACGTGGAAGGAACCATGGGGACGTGGGGTATTCCCGCGCCCCAGCTCAGCCTCGTCGCGGACATCCCGAGCGACCAGGGCGGGAAAGTGAAATTGAACTTCCTCCCCAGCGACAAGGATCAGGCGGCAACCCGCACCATCAGCGAGTATTCCATCTGGCGATCGACGGACGCGTTGTCGGCATCCCAGGGTGCCCTGATGGTCGGCAACCCGGCGGATGTTCCGGCCGACTTTCACGGGAAAGCGATCTGGACCCAGCACCGTGCCGCCGGCGACTACTACTGGGAGTGGATCGGGAGCATGCCGGCACATGGCCTGACCGGCTACAGCTTCACGGCGGAAACACGGGCCGACTCGATTGCCGGTGATTCTGCGGACGAGAACTTCTTCGTCAGCGCGCACACAGACGATGAGTACGTCTACTACGACTCCAATGTGATGTCCGGCCATTCCGTCGACAATCTGGCGCCGGCCGCGCCGCTCTATCTCACGGCCCAGCGCGTCGGCGGAGACGTCAGTCTGAAATGGAATCGCGTGCGCGTGGCGGACCTCAAGAAGTACACGGTCTACCGTGGAACATCGTCGGGAGTGACCCCGATCTCATCGAACTTCCTGGCCGACAACACCGACACGGTGATGGTGGACGCGAGCGCACCGACCAGCGCGCTCTATTACATCGTCACCGCCTATGACGTGCACCAGAACCAGAGCAAGCCCTCGAACGAAGCCAGCGTCTCGGGCGCATCCAGCGCGGGCAACCTTCCCCCTGTCACGGCGCTGATGGTGTTGCAGAACCATCCCAATCCGTTTGCGTCCGAGACGGAGCTGGAGATCGGACTCCCGGCGGATGAAAAGGTGCAACTGGATGTGTACGACGTCGCGGGCCGGCGCGTACGCGAGGAAACCGTGGCCGGTGTCAAGGGATGGCAGGAGATTCCCTTCTCCGGGCTGAACGATCACGGACAAACGCTGGCAAGCGGCGTGTATTTCTACAAGGTGAGTGCGGGAGGCAAAACCATCACGCGCAAGATGCTGATCACGCGATAGCCCAAGCAGGCCATCTAGCTCTGCGACTGCCTGGCAAGCCAGGTTTGTCGCGCGACAGTCACGGGAAGCGCCTGGCGGGTGGCGTGTACTTCTGCGAAGTCAGAGTCGCGGGACAGACCCAGACGCGCAAGCTGGTGATCGCGCAGTAGGCGGTTGCACGTAGTTGGTGTGGCAAGCGGTCGGGTCAATGACGGTCCTGGAACCACGGTCACGTTGACGCGGTCATCGTGAAATGCTACGCTTTTCATATGAGGCCGCAAACCCCTCGTGGCCCGAATGCGCCATCGGGTCACGTACGACATCATTCCGCGCCACTTTTCGCCCTCGCAGTGTTCCTCTTGAGTTGTTCCAATAACAACCCGTCTGCACCCCAGTCTGGAAATACCTCGCAACCGAAGCCCACGTCGGCCATCGAAGTCACGAGTCCGCCACGCGGCGGCATGGTGCAGAGCGGCACGTTCGATGTCTCGTTGCTTGATGCGACCGGCAGCGCGTGCGATTCGGTGAGCACGTTGACGAGCCTTTCGGTCGACGGCCAGCCCGTGACGCTCACGGGGGCCGCGCCGTGTTTCGACTTCTCGACCCAGCTCAACAGCCGCTGGGGTCTCAACATCATTACCGGGACGGCGCACAACCAGGCGGGCGCCGCATCGACGTTCGCGCAGTCCTACCTGCGCAGCCCGCAGTTCTCCGCGGCCGCGGCCGCCGCAAAAGCAACCTCGCCTGCCCGCGCCGCGGCGACGGCTCAGAGCGTTCCCGACGGGTTCTACGTTCAGTTGAATCAGCCGTTGATCGACGACAACAACCGGAACGATGTCGACGACATCGCGACCCTGGTCGACCGGGTCCTGAACGGGACCGACCTGAACACACTCCTTCCGACGACGCTCGTGAACACGTACGGCACGCACACCTGCGACTGCGTGTACCCGCTCGATCCGATTACGGTGTATAACACCAGCTACCGGGTCACCCGTGGTCATCTGACGTATGGCGTCTGGGCGGTCTACGGTATCCAGGTGAACAACGGGCACCTGGACGTAGACATCTCATTGTACGGGCCCATCTCTGCGCCTCTGTCGGTGCAGGGCTGGCTGGACCCCACGTGCGTGGTTGCGTGCGTCGACAGGAGCCCGGGAATCACGGCGACCGTGACCGGAACGGTGCACGCAGATCTGGTCACCGTCAGGACAAGCGCCGATGTCAAGGTACAGAACGGAGTGCCGGTCGTCACCCTGTGTCAGGGGTGTGGGAGTGTCAACCTGGTGAATCCCCAGCTCGATATCGATTGGGGCCCGCTTCAGTTTCTCGA
>DASRYI010000288.1:0-20941 GCA_035687255.1 Candidatus Krumholzibacteriia bacterium
TATTCGCGAATCAGGGTCTCGATGTGGTCGAGAAGATCGCCGTGACGGCGGTCAAAGGTGGGCAGACCCTGCGCCGTGATGCCCAGCGGGTCGCTCACCGCCAGCCCCACGCGGCGTTCTCCGGGATCGATGGCCAGCACGCGAGCCGTCATGCAGAATCCTGGTCCCGCGTGAGGACCACCAGCGTGAGGTCGTCCTGGTTTTCGCCATCACCGAACGTGCGCACGTCTTCGATGACACGCCGGCACAGGTCGCGCGCGGACCCGCAGCCGTCGGATTCCAGCAACGTGCGCAACCGCGTCGAGCCGTAGCTCTCGCCGGCGCGCGATTCGGAATCGGTGACCCCGTCGGTGAACACCACCAGCGCGCCTCCCTGCGGCATGGGCACTTCGTACTCGCTGTAGCTGAAGTCGGCGAGGCACCCCAGCACGATGCCGCTCTCCTCCAGTTGCTGGGCGCGGCCGCCGGACACCACGAACGGGAATTCGTGACCGGCGTTGGCGTAGCGCAGCGTCCCCCGGTGCGTGTCGACAACGCCGTAGAACGCGGTCGCAAATTCCGACGCGCTGGTGTTCTGGTAGATGAGCCGGTTGAGACGATCGAGCATGCGCGGCGGATCGATCTGCGCGTCGGCGCCGGTGCGCACCGTCGCCTGCAGTGTTGCCGTCAGCAACGACGCCGGAATTCCCTTTCCCGACACGTCGGCCACGACCACCACCAGGAAGCGGTCGTCCACCATGATGAAATCATAGTAGTCGCCACCCACCTGGCGGCTGGGCACCGCCACTCCGTACAGACCGAAGCCGGGAATCACGGGTGGCTGGCCGGGCAGCATCTTCATCTGGATCTGACGCGCGATTCGCAGTTCTTCCTCGAACACTTTGCGCTCGATGCTTTCCTTGAGGAGCCGGATGTTCAGCAATGCCGCGCCGATCTGCGTGGAAAGCACGGCGAGGTGGCCCATCTCCTCGGCGCCGTAGCCCAGACCGTACACTTTCTCGCCCAGCGCGACGTAGGCCACACACGCACCGTCCTGGAGCACGGGAACGAACAGTTCCACCCGCGCGGGAAGCTGGTCGCTTTCGAGACGCGGACGCACCGGCGGTTCGTCGGCGCGCGCGCGGCGCCGGGGCAGGAATCGCGCCCGGCGCTTTACCGGCCGCGGTTCGCGCAGGAGTTCGATGCGCTGCACCGGCTCACCGATTTCCGCCAGCGCCACCGCCAACGGGTCGCCGGCCGACTCCAGCATGGCGAGACGAACGTCCGAGGCGTCGAGGGCATCGCGCAGCCCCTTGACCACCGCCTCGTCCAGCGACTCGAACGTGCCCGCCGCCGCCACCGCGTCGCCGATCAGTTTGAAGCGGCGCGCCATGCTGCCGCGGCTGCGCACCAGCGCGCTTTCGAGCAGGTTCTCCGCGCGTTCCATCACCGGCTGGAACGCCAGCACCACCAGCACCACGAATCCGGCTTCGAACGCGTTCTGTCCCACCGAACTGTACTGCGCAAAGAACGACGTGACCGGCCGCACCGCCAGCAGATAGACGGCTCCCAGGAGCACGGCGATCGCGGCGTAGAGAACCGCGCGCTGCAACACGTGACGCACGCCGAGGAACTGCTGGCGGATGACGGCGTACGCAATCGCGCTGCCGCTGGCCACCAGCGAAAGGCTGAGGATGGCCTGGCTGCTCGACTCGGGAATCCACTTCGCGCCCGTCATCAGCGAGGTCTTGGCGAGTGTGTAACACCCCAGACTCACGGCCACGCCGATGCCGACGGTGCGCATCTGCCGGATGAGGCGCCGGTTCGGCAGTCCCTGCTGGCTGCGCCACAGCAGATCCAGCGCCAGCACCGAATACACCACGTTCACCAGCGCGAACAGCGCGCGGTGCACACTTTCCAGCACGCGCACCAGCGCGCCCACCACCGCGTCGAATCCCGAGAGCACCATGTCGCCCTCGCCGCTGCGCCGGCCGGCACCAATCAGGGCGCGCGGCAACCGCGTCAGCTCTTCGAGCATGCGGTCGCCGAACATGAACGCCATCAGATGCAGGATGTAGGGCGTGAATATCAGCAGCGCGATACCCGGATACCGCTGCAGCAGGCGGCTCTCACGCGGGAACGTCAGCGCGAACAGGAGCAGCGAGGGGAAGTAGAACTCCCACAGGTACTCGAAATTCACCAGCATACTGGTGAACAGCACCGAGCCTTCTTTGAGCGAATTCTGGAGGATCATGCCGGACGCGCTCAGCAACGGTCCCAGTCCGGCGAAGAAGAGCATCAACGCGGCGGCGCGCGTGGGCGCGCTCGATCTCCCCACCCGCATCAGCGTCAGGCCGAGCAGGAAGATCACGACCCCGCATGCGAGGTAGAGAACGGGAAGAATCAGTGAGTGAGTGCCGCCCATCTGGATGCCCGCAGTGCGCCACTGCGATCATGGCCTCCGATTTCTACGCACCCCGCTGTCGCGCGGTTCCGGTGCGCACGTGGCGCGTTGGAGGATGGAGAGAGGCTACTCCGGCGAGGGAGAACCGTCACGAAGTTTGGTGAGCTCGCACACGAGCCCGCCGTCATAGCTGAAACTCAACCCATCGGTGAAGGCGCGCATGATCAAAATGCCGCGCCCGCGCTCGCTGGTGGGATCCGGGTCAGGATCCTCATTCATGGCCTTCTCGAAATCGAATCCGCGCCCCTCATCCTTCACGGCCGCTTTCAAGGTGCCATCCTGAAAGCGCAGGGAGATGGTGACGCGTTTGTCGGGAGAAAACTTGTTGCCGTGTTCGATGGCGTTGCTGCAGGCCTCGATGAGCGCGGTACCCAGATCGTTGACCGCGTCCTGCGAGAACAGAAGCTCGCGAGCCAGGTCCTGCACGGCTGCATCCACAGCCCCCAGGTACTTGAGGTCGCTGGGAATCGTGAGCGTCATCTGCTCGACTTGGTTCGTTTTCACCATTCCGTCAAACACCTTGTGAGAAATGCCCTACTGCCGGGTATGTGTGAAGCTCCTGACCGCGTCCTCTTCGTTCTCGAACGACTTGAAGAGGAGATTCAACTTGGTCACGTACAGAATGCTCTCGATTCGATCCGAGGCGCCGATCACCACAAGGTCGCCGCCCGCGCTACGCACGGTCGAGTAATTGTGGATGAGTATCCCCAGCCCGGTCGAGTTGATCCACGACACCTTCTCCAGATTGACGACGATTTGCTTCTTGCCCTCTGCGATCAGTCCATCGAAGAGCTTGCGAAACGTGTCCGCATCGGGACCGCCCGTCAGCTTGCCGTTGAGGTCGAGGACGACGGTCCCCTGGACTTCGCGCTGCGTGATCTTCACGCCGTTGTCTCCTGCGCGCGCTCCTCACGATAGAGAAATTCGACTGCGGCGCGCATGTCTCCCGGCAGCGCAGTGACGAACGTCATACGCGTCTCGTGTTCGGGATGAGTGAAAGACAATCGCGAGGCGTGCAGCGCGTGCCGGGGCATAAGTTTCAACAATCGGTCGAACGTGCCTTTGGTTCGCGCCTGACTCCCCCCTCCCCGGGTTTTCCGCCCGCCGTAGAGCGGGTCACCGAGAAGCGGATTGCCGATATGCGCCATGTGAACGCGTATCTGATGCGTACGCCCCGTGTGGGTTGAAACGCGAATATAGTCGAAATGCTGGAAGGTGTCTACCACCAAGACATCGGTGACGGCCGCCCGTCCGCCCGACGCGGCCACCGACATGCGCTGGCGGTGCACCGGGTGGCGCGCAATGGGCTCGTCGATGGTGACCGAGCGGGAGGGCAGGTGACCGACCACGATGGCGTGGTACGTCTTCTCGGTGAGCTTCTCCTTGAACTGCAGCGCGAGTGAACGGTACGCGCGGTCGGTTCGCGCAAGCACCATGACTCCCGAGGTGTCCTTGTCGAGGCGGTGCACCACGCCCGGCCGGTCGCCCGACCCCAGCGTGGAGAGCGGCGTGCCGCGACCGAGAAGCGCGTTGACCAGCGTGCCGTCCCAGTTGCCGTGCGCGGGATGCACCACCATGCCCGCGGGCTTGTCCACCACCACCACCGATTCGTCCTCGTAGATCACCGCAACCGGGATGGCCTGCGCCACGGGCACGCGCGGCGCGGGCGCGGCCATTGCATCCGTCATCACGTCCACGGTATCGCCCGCACTGAGCGCGTAACTGTCGGGACGCGCGCGGCCGTTCACACGGATGGCGCCGGCCGCGTTCAGTGCCTGTACCTGGGTGCGCGAAACACCGTCGAGACGGGACGCCACGAAGCGGTCGAGCCGCCGTCCTGCGTCACTCGTATCGACGCGGATGGAAAGGCCCGGGCCGGTCATGATGCATCAACGGGGCTGGGAGTCGTCGGCCGGCGAAGGGGTGGGTTCATCCGACGGGGCCGCCGCGGGCACCAGCGAACGCCGCGTGCGCAGCGCATACAGTATGAGCAGCGCGGCGCCGATGCTCACTCCCGCGTCGGCCACATTGAACACGGGCCAGTAGTGACCGGCCACGCCGATCTGGAGAAAATCGATCACCTGGCCCGACGCCACGCGGTCGATGAGATTGCCAACCGCGCCACCCAGAATCAGGCCGAGCCAGATGCGTCGCTGGCGGTATTCGCGCGGAAGCCGGCGGCCCAGATAGACGATCAGGCCCACCGCGAGCACACTCGCGGCCACAAAGAAGATGCGCGCACCCTGGAACATTCCGAACGCGGCGCCGGCGTTCTTCACCAGCGTGATGTTGAAATAGCCGGGGATGACTTCGTAGTTCTGTCCGTTACGCCAGACGAAGTGTTTGGTCAACTGGTCGAGGACAACGACGATGGCGGCGGGGAGAAACAGCCCCACGCTAACTCCTCTGCATCCGTTCCATGCGCGACTGACACTTCACACACATGCGCGCGGCCAGAAACGCCTCCAGACGCCGCGGCGGAATCTTCTCGCCGCACTCCTCGCAGGTTCCGTAGGTGCCCTTCTCGATGCGGCGCAGGGCTTCCTCCAGCGCGATCAGATAGTCGGTGCCCTGGCTGGCGTGCATGAACGCCTGCTCCTGCTCCATCGCGTCGCTTCCGATGTCCGCCATATGGTTCGAGTAGCTCTGATTTCCCGTCTCGCGCGAATTCAGGCCCTGGATTTCCTCTTCGATCATTCCCAGGCGCTGCAATACGCGCTGGCGTTCTTCCTCGATCAGCTTCTTGAACCGCTGCAAATCCCGCTTGGTCATGTGCTCGTAACCTCTTGTGTCGTATTAGTTTACAGCGACTAACCGCGCCGCCAGAGCGAAGGAAAGATAGTGTGGCCCCCCACCCCTGTCAACGAGATTTCTGGATCCACAACGACACCGGCTCGCCCTCGAGTTCGAAGGCCACCGTGTCGTTCCAGCCCGCCTCCCCGCGCGCGACGTCGTCGGCCAGCGTTTCCGTCGCCACCATGTCACCCTGCGCGTCGAACACCCGGCGCACAATCTCGCCTCCGGCGTAGCGAACCCGGATGCGGTCGGTCACATTCAGGCCCGCGCTCTTGCGCAGGTTCTGCAACCGGTTGATTACTTCGCGCGCCGATCCCTCCACGCGCAGGTCCTCACTGATGGCGAGATTCAGCACCACCGTCAGTCCGCGTTCCTCGGCGGCGCCGAACCCGTCCCGCGGAGCCACGCGAACACTGAGGTCTTCGCGTCCCAGCTCCACGGTTTCGCCCCCCACATCCACGCTCGCGGTTCCCACGGCCATGAACGACGCCAGTGCATCCGTCCCCAGCGCCTTGATCGCCACGGCCACCTGCGGAACCCGCTTGCCGAACTTCTTGCCCAGCACCGGAAAATTCGGTGTGGCCGTCATGGTCACGTACTGCGCCGCGTCGTCGATGGCGCGCAGGCTGCGCACGTTCAACTCGTCCATCACCAGCGCCGCGATCTCGTCGTTGCCCAGGAACGCATCCAGGGCCGCGCGCTGTGTGGAGTGCACGAGCGCCTCCGCCAGCGGCTGGCGCACGCGCACGCCGGAATCGTTGCGCACCGTCCGGCCCAGCGCCACGATGTTGAGGGCCACGTCCATGCGCGCTTCCAGGTCCGCGTCGATGGCGCGCGTATCCGGCTCGGGGTACAACTCGAGGTGCACGCTGGCGCCGTCCGCGGTGTCGGCGGTGCGTCCCCGCAGCGCGAGATGAATCTCGTCGGAGAGGAAGGGCGCAACCGGCGCGATCAGACGCGCCACGCCGTCCAGCACGGTGTGCAATGTGTGGTAGGCCGCCACCTTGTCCGGGCCCATTTCGCCCTTCCAGAAACGGCGCCGCGAACGGCGCACGTACCAGTTGGAGAGCTCGTCGAGCACGAAGCGTTCGATGGCGCGCGCGGTGCGCGTGACATCGTAACCGTCCATCCATTCGCGCGCGCGCGTGACGGTGGTGTGATAGCGCGAGAGGATCCAGCGGTCCAGCAGATTGGGTGTTCCCGTTTCGGCGCCGTGCACATACCCGTCCACGGTTGCGTACATCGAGTAGAAGGCGTACACGTTGCGCAGGTTCTCCAGCATCTTGCGCGCCGTGTCCTTGACGCCGTCGCGGTCGAAGCGTGTGGGACTCCACGGCGGGCTGGTGGTCGCCAGGTACCAGCGCAGCGCGTCGGCGCCGTCATCGTTGAGCACATCCCACGGCTCCACCGTGTTGCCCTTGCTCTTGGACATCTTCTGGCCGTGCTTGTCGAGGATGAGTTCGGTGGTGAGCACGTTGCGAAACGGACTCACGCCCTTGATGAACACGGAAATCGCGAGCAGCGAATAGAACCAGCCGCGTGACTGATCGATTCCCTCGCAGATGTAGTCGGCGGGAAACTGGCCGGCAAAGCTCCCGCTCTGATCCCAGGGGTGGTGGTACTGCGCGAAGGGCATCGCGCCGGAATCGAACCACACGTCGATGACGTCCTTGACGCGCTGCATCACGGAACCGCAGCGGCAGCGCAGCTCGATGCCGTCGACCATGGGCCGGTGCAGATCGAGCGTGGATTCGTCGGCCGGGAAGTTGACCGCGCGCTCCTTCAGTTCGGCGATGCTCCCCACCGCGTCGGTTTCACCGCACGTCGCACAGTTCCACAGATTGAGCGGTGTCCCCCAGTAGCGTTCGCGCGAGAGTGACCAGTCGACGTTGTTCTCGAGCCAGTTTCCGAAACGGAATTCGCCCATTTCGCGCGGGATCCAGTTGACGCCGGCGTTGGCCGCGATCATCCGGTCCTTGTACGACGTGGTGCGGATGTACCACGACTGGCGCGCGTAGTACATCAGCGGCGTGGAACAGCGCCAGCAGAACGGATACGAGTGCTTGATGGTGGCGCTGCGGTACAGCTGTCCGTGATCCTTGAGCCACTTGATGATGGACGGATCCGCGTCCTTGATGAACTTTCCCGCCCAGGGACGGATCTGGTCCTCGAAGGTGCCGTCGGTGCGCACTCCCTGGATGAGCGGCACGCCGAACTCGCGGTGCATGCGGTAGTCGTCGGCCCCGAACGCGGGGGCGACGTGCACGATGCCGGTGCCGTCCTCGAGACTCACGAAGTCACCCGGCACCACGCGGAACGCGCCTTCCGCCGCCTTCTCGTCGTAGAAATCGAACAGCGGCTCGTAGTGCGCCCCCACCAGCTCCTGGCCTGCGAACGTGCCCAGCACGTCGTACTCGCCCTCGAGCGCGCCCAGCAGCGCCTGCGCCAGAATCAGCACCACGCCGCCGTGCGCGACGCGCGCGTAGGTTTCCTTCGGGTTCACCGCCAGCGCGGCGTTGCAGGTGAGCGTCCACGGCGTCGTCGTCCACGCCAGAAAGTATTCGTCGGCGTCGCGCCGCCTGAACTTCACGAACACGCTGGGGTCCGACACATCCCGGTAGCCCAGGCTCACTTCATGGCTGGAAAGCGAGGTCTGACAGCGCGGGCAGAAGGGCACGCTCTTGTGCCCCTTGTAGATCAGCCCCTGGTCCCAGAACTCCTTGAGGATCCACCACACCGACTCGATGTACGAGTTGTGGTAGGTGACGTAGGGATGGTCGAGGTCGAGCCAGTATCCGATGCGGCGCGTGAAGGCCACCCAGTCCTTCTCGTATTTGAACACGCTCTCGCGGCACTTCTTGTTGAACTCCGCGATTCCGTACTCCTCGATCTGCTCCTTGTGCGTGATCCCCAGCTGTTTTTCGACTTCGATCTCCACCGGAAGTCCGTGCGTGTCCCAGCCGGCCTTGCGCACCACACGCTGGCCGCGCATGGTGTGATACCGGCACGCCATGTCCTTGCACAGGCGCGCGATCACGTGGTGGACGCCGGGGCGGCCGTTGGCGGTGGGCGGTCCCTCGTAGAATACGAACGCGTTGTCCGCCGGGCGTTCTTCGACGCTGCGCTCGAAAACACGCGCGCGCTCCCACGATTCCACCATGGCTTCTTCGGCGCGGGAAACGTTGTCGGCGGAAGCAAGCCTGGGAAGTGTGACGGGTCCGGTTTTCATGGCGATGCGTGTTTCAGATACTCGATGACGAGCCGGCGCAGCCGCGGTTCCGCGGACTGGGCGGTGGCGATGATGCGCGGAATGTCGACCGGTTCCAGGGCGTCGGGACGGCACAGGTCGGTGACCACGCACAGCCCCAGCACGCGCATACCGCCGTGCACGGCCACCAGCGTCTCGGGAACCATCGACATGCCCACGATGTCCGCACCCACGCGGCGCAGGAACCGGTACTCGGCGGCCGTCTCGAGATTGGGCCCGGCGACCGCCACCAGCACGCCGCGACGCAGCGTGATGCCGAGTTCGAGCGCCACCGTCTCGATGCGCGCCCGGCAGGCGCGCGTGTACGGTTCCGACATGTCGGGGAAGCGATCGCCGAGACGGTCGTCGTTCCACCCGATCAGCGGATTGTCGCCCATCAGGTTGATGTGATCGGTGACAGCCACGATGTCACCCAGATCCAGGTGCGGGTTCATGCCCCCGACCGCGTTGAACACGATCAGTTCTTCCGCGCCCAGAGCGCGCATGACGCGCACCGGGAAGGTGACGTCCTGCATGGAGTATCCCTCATAGTAATGAAGGCGTCCCTGCATGGCGACGACGGGCTGCCCACCCAGCTTCCCCAGCACGAAGTTGCCCTTGTGCCCGACCGTCGTCGACGACACGAAGTTGGGAATATCCGCGTACGGCACCGCCACGTCGACATCCATGGCGTCGGCCAGGTCACCGAGTCCCGTCCCCAGAATGATGCCGTAGCGCGGCGTGATCCGGGCACGCGCCCGAACCACATCGGCGGCGCTGTTGATCTTTTCGAACAAACCGTGCAAAGCGTGGTCTTTCGTGGGAAAAATTCAGCGCCGCATTCTAGCAAATGGCCGCGCCCGGGAAAACCCGCAAAACCGCGAAGCTCCATACCCCCGAAAAAGCAAACGGCCCGCGAAATCGCGGGCCGTGCCGGAAGCCGTGGTGTTCCGTCCGCTCAGCGTGTCGGCCCGTCGTGGGGATTGCCCACGATGTTCTGCAGATCGCGGCGGAACTGCTCCATGTTCCATTCCGAGGTCGACGCCGAATCCGGCTCCGGCGCCGGTTTGGGCGCAGCGGGCTCCGTGCGCGGCGCCGGCGACATGGCCTCGCGCTGTCCCTGGGACAGGCGATCGAGAATATCGCTGATGCCCGAGAGCGACTCGCCCGGGTGGGCCGAGCCCGACGCCAGCGTCTCAAACAGATTCGCCGACCGCGGCTGAGTCTTTTCCTCGATGGCCGGCCGGGGCGCGGTTGCGGGAGCGGCCGCATCGCGCGGTTCATCGTCGTCGGAGCGGAAGTCGCGTTCCGCCGACTCGATGAACTTGACGTGGGACTCGGCGACCACTCTCATCTTGGCCACGTAGGCGTCGCGCTGCGAACGCAGACGCTGGATTTCCTGGCGCAGGCGCACCGCTTCCGAAGTAATGTCGCGCAGCGCGCGTTCGGCCTGCAGCTGCGCTTCCTTGACGATCAGCCCGGCTTCGCGACGCGCATTCTCCTTGGATTCGACGGTGACGCGTTCCGCAGTCACGAGCGTGTCACGCAACGTACGCTCGATGGTCCGGTACTCCTGCACTTTGTCATCGAGCTCGAGCAGTCGTTCGCGCAGCGCCTTGTTGTCGTTGAGCGCGGCTTCGTACTCGTCGGCAACGGTGGCAAGAAACGCGTACACCTCATCCGGGTCGAGGCCGCGCATGCCCTTACGAAACTCCTGCTTCCGCACATCCAGCGGTGTGATACGCATCAGAGACTCCTCCTTCGCACGCCCTCGCGGCGGGTGTTCCGTAAGATACGGGTTCCGCCGCGGCGTGGCCGCGCGATTCCGCGCGGAAAATATTGCAAGGGGCACGCCACGTCCTGCGGCACGCACAGTAACCGGATGGCGAGCAACGAGTTAATCAAAAAAACCGGCCCGCTCCGGGGTGCCGCGCACGGGGCGCAGCATACATGAACCCATCCGAAGTGGTAAGAATATTTTCACCGGCGATCGCCGGTGATGATGCGCCCCAGCCGGATGAGCGTGGCCCCTTCTTCGATGGCGATTTCGAAGTCGTCGCTCATCCCCATGCTCAGGTCGGGAAGCGGCAGGCCGGTCTGGCCGCGAAGCGCCGCCGCCAGGGTTGCAAGCCGGCGGAAACAGTCACGGGTGGCGGCGGGATCATTCCCCAGCGGACCGATGGTCATCAACCCGCGCCACTCCAGCGCATCGAGCGACGCCATCTCGTCCGCCAGGCGTGGTGCATCGGCGGGTTCGACGCCGTGCTTGCTGGCTTCCCCCGACATGTTGACCTCCAGCAGTACGCGCGCGCGAATTCCCTGCTCGCGCGCGATCCGATCGACGGTCTGCGCCACCGCGAGGCCATCGACGGCGTGGATGAGGTGTACCAGCCCGACCACCTTGCGCGCCTTGTTGCGTTGCAGCGGACCCACCAGGTGCCAGCGGCATGACTCGCTCACCGTCTGCGCTTTGGCGGTCAACTCCTGGACGCGGTTCTCGCCGATGTCGTGAATGCCGGCGCGAATCACGCGCCGCACCACGTCGGTGGAAAACGTCTTGGTGACGGCCACCACCGTGACCGCGTCGAGCGCGCGTCCGCAGCGCGACAACGCCTCCGCCACGCGGCTTCGAACGCGCTCCACATTGCCGGGAATCGGGTCCATACCCGCGAAAATACCCGCGCAAATCGCATTGCGACCAGCGCTAAACTCGGCGCAATTTCGAGGTGGAAATATCGGCGGAGTTTTCCACCATTCATCCACCGTTATTCCACATTGCCGGCGGCGGAAAAACCGGTTATCTTACGATTTGACAATCGGATAAGAAGGTGGAAGATAAACATTTCACAACCCGGAGAAACCCTTGACGACACCATGGGTCGCTCGTAATATCGCGAACCTCTATCGGTAGGGGTCCCCGGGTCGGTTGGCACAAGATGTTGCGTCTCTGACTGAAAATTGCCTCTGACGCCCCGCTTCGCGCCGCCCCACCCGCTGTCCGCGTACCGACAACTTAACTGATTGTTGGAACACGCTTTAACGATTCAGGCCGCCAGGCCAGGAGCAACATGGAGATCACCAAAGTCAAGAAGCGCAACGGAGCTGTCGTGGATTTTGACCGCCACCGCATCGAACGCGCCATCGAGAAGGCCTGCGTAGCCACCGCGGTGAACGTGTCCTCCGAGTTCTACTCATCCGTCACCGACGACGTCACGGAAGTGATCGAACGCAAGTTTGACGAGCGCATTCCGGGCGTCGAGGACATCCAGGACATCGTCGAAATGATGCTCGCCGAGCGCGGGCTGTTCGAGGTGGCCAAGGCGTACATCCTCTACCGCAAGCAGCGCCAGGACGTCCGCCGCAGCAAACAGGATGAGCTGCTCGAGAGAATCGACCGTCGCGAGATCAATGTCGTCAAGCGCAGCGGTGAAACCGCCGAGTTCAATATCGGTGAAATCGAAAAGGCCATCACCAACTGCTGCCAGGGACTGGACGGCGAAATCGACATCATCGGCGTGCTGCGCGACACCAAGCTGGGCCTGTACGACGGCATCAAGACGTCGGAAATCAACCAGGCCGTCATCATGGCCATTCGCGCGCGCATCGAGCGCGATCCGGTGTACTCCACGCTGGCCGCCCGCTTCCTCTTCAACGACCTCTACAAGGCCGTGCTGGGGATGGACGAGTTCACTCCCGAATTCGCGGACGCGCACTGCAAGGGATTCGCGGAAAAGATCCAGGCCGGCGTGGACGCAGGCCGTCTCGACGCGCGTCTGCTGGAGTTCGATCTGGCCCGTCTGGGCGGCGAACTGCGCCCGGAACGCGACGGGCTCTTCAACTATCTGGGCGCGCAGGTGCTCTACGACCGCTATTTTCTGAAGAATCTGAACCAGGAAATTCTGGAGACGCCGCAGTACTTCTGGATGCGCATCGCCATGGGTCTCGCGCTCAACGAAAGTTCGCAGCGTGAAGACTGGGCGCTGCGTTTCTATGATGTGATTTCGTCGCTGCACTACGTGCCGTCGACGCCCACGTTGTTCCATTCCGGCACACGCCATCCCCAGATGAGTTCGTGCTACCTGACCACCGTCCGCGACGACCTGTCGCACATTCTGAAGTCCATCGGCGACAACGCCCAGCTCTCCAAATGGTCGGGCGGCCTCGGCAACGACTGGACCAGCATCCGCGGCACGGGAGCGCTCATCAAGAGCACCAACGTCGGCAGCCAGGGTGTGGTGCCGTTTCTCAAGATCGTCGATGCCACCACGGCGGCCATCAACCGCAGCGGCAAACGCCGCGGCGCCACGTGCGTGTACCTCGAGTGCTGGCACTACGACTTCGAGGACTTTCTCGAGCTGCGCAAAAACACGGGTGACGAGCGCCGCCGCACCCATGACACCAACACGGCCAGCTGGATTCCGGATCTGTTCATGAAGCGTGTGCTGGAAGACAGCATGTGGACGCTGTTCTCCCCCGACGAGACGCCCGATCTGCACGACATGTACGGCGCCGCCTTCGAGGCGCGCTACATGGAGTACGAACGCATGGCTGACGCGGGCGAGATCCGGCTGTTCCGTCGTGTGCGTGCGCTCGACCTGTGGCGCCGCATGATCACCATGCTGTACGAAACCGGCCACCCGTGGATCACATTCAAGGATCCGTGCAACGTGCGTTCGCCGCAGGATCACGTGGGCGTGGTGCACAGTTCCAATCTGTGCACGGAGATCACGCTCAACACGTCGGTGGACGAAACCGCGGTGTGCAACCTGGGTTCGATCAACCTGGGACGCCACATCGACGACGGCAAGCTGAATACGGAGCGCATGAAGTACACCATCAAGATGGCCGTGCGCATGCTCGACAACGTGATCGATCTCAACTTCTATCCGACCGTAGAGTCGCAGCACGCCAACCTGCGCCACCGCCCCATCGGGCTGGGCGTCATGGGCCTGCAGGATGCGCTCTACATGCTGAACATGCCCTTCGACAGCGACGAAGCGGTCCTGTTCTCGGACGAACTGCAGGAGATGATCTCCTATCACGCCATTCTCTCTTCGAGCGAGCTGGCGCAGGAGAAGGGCGCCTACGAGAGCTTCCCGGGTTCGAAGTGGGACCGCGGCATGTTCCCGGTGGACACGCTCACACTGCTGGAGAAAGAGCGCGGCATGAGCACGGGCGTCGACATGCGCTCGCATCTCGACTGGACGCCGGTGCGCGAGCACGTGAAGAAGCACGGGATGCGCAACTCCAACACCATGGCGATCGCGCCCACGGCGACCATCGCCAACATTGCGGGGTGCGTGCCCTCCATCGAGCCCATTTACAAGAACATGTACGTGAAGTCCAACTTCAGCGGCGAATTCACGATCATCAACCGCTTCCTGGTGAGTGAGCTGAAAGAGCTGGGAATGTGGGACGAGGACATGATGGAGCGCGTGAAGTACCACGACGGCAGCGTGCAGAAGATCGGCGCGATTCCCGAGGCCGTGCGCGCCCGTTACAAGGAAGTCTTTGAAATCGATCCGGTCTGGATCGTGAAGCACGCCGCGCACCGCGGCAAGTGGATCGACCAGAGCCAGTCAGTCAACGTGTTCACCACGTCCACGTCGGGCAAGCAGATCTCGGAGACCTACATACTGGCGTGGAAGATGGGACTCAAGACCACGTACTACCTGCGTACGCTGGGTGCGTCATCCATCGAGAAGTCGACGCTCGACACCAAGGCCAAGAAGTTCGGCGCGGGGGCGGCCCGGGTGGCCGATTCGGTCGAGGTGCCCGCCAGCCAGGTGAAGAGCGCGTGTTCGATCATGGATCCGACCTGCGAAGCGTGTCAGTAGGCGACAGGAGACGACAACATGGAATCTAGAACCCACGGCGAAAAACGTCTCTTGAACTGCTCGGCGACGGATCCCAACAAGATCCTGCCCATGAAGTATCACTGGGCGCGCAAGCACTACAAGGACGGCGTCGCCAACAACTGGACGCCGGAAGAAGTGAACATGCAGAAGGACGTGGAGATGTGGCGCAGCCCGGACGCGCTCACCGCGCACGAGCGCCGGCTGGTGTTGTGGAACATGGGGTTCTTTTCCACGGCGGAAAGCCTCACGGCCAACAACATCGTGCTCAACGTGTACCGGCACGTCACCAATCCCGAGTGCCGGCAGTACCTGTTGCGCCAGGCCTTCGAAGAAGCAATCCACACCGACACGTTCATCTACTGTTGTGACACGCTCGGTCTCGATCCGGACGAGGTGTACAACATGTACATGCAGATCCCGAGCATCCGGGAGAAGGACGAGTTCGTCATCGACATCACCAAGTCGATCCTGGACCCGCACTTCAACACCGAGGGCCGGGAGAACATGCAGAAATTCGTGCACGACCTGGTGGGCTTCTACGTCATCATGGAAGGCATCTTCTTCTACGCCGGGTTCGTGATGATGCTGTCATTCCTGCGCCAGAACAAGATGGTGGGCGTGGGCGAACAGTTCCAGTTCATCCTGCGCGATGAGTCCGTACATCTGGCGTTCGGCTGTGACCTGATCAATAACGTCGTGCTGGAGAACCCGGAGATCTGGACCGAGGACTTCCAGGCCGGCCTGGTGGAGAACATCAAGCATTCGGTGGAGCTCGAGCACGCGTACGCGCGCGACTGTCTCCCCAAGGGCATCCTGGGGCTGAACTCCGACGCCATCTACCAGTACGTGAAGTACATCGCAGACCGTCGTCTGGAGCGCATCAACCT
Source organism: Candidatus Krumholzibacteriia bacterium (assembly GCA_035687255.1). Classification (GTDB taxonomy): domain Bacteria; phylum Krumholzibacteriota; class Krumholzibacteriia; order WVZY01; family JAKEHA01; genus JAKEHA01. The sequence goes on from DASRYI010000288.1 coordinate 15,232, forward strand.
GCCCAAGCAGTACAACGTCGCCAATCCATTTCCGTGGATGAGCGAGGTCATCGACCTCAAGAAGGAGAAGAACTTCTTCGAGACGCGTGTCACCGAGTACAAAACCGGCGGTGTGCTGAGCTGGGAAGAATGACCGGTGCGGCAACCGGCCGCTGAAGGCCCCGTCGGCGTGTCCGGCGGGGCCTTTGCGTTTCCCGCGACCGCCCCGACAACTTCCCCTTTCGTGCCGGCGGTAGTGCGCGATATACTGGGCTCCGGTTCACGGTTCTTGCATGCGAGGTAACCACCCTGCTCCACGTTCTCCTGACCATCGGCCGGGTCGCCCATGAAATCCGGGTGCTGTTCGGGCAACGCCTGGTGCCGCTCATGGCGGCGGGACTTGCGTTTCACCTGCTCCTCGGGCTGATTCCCTTCGTTTTCATCACCGCCTCGGTCGCGGGGTTTGTCTTCAAGAACCACGCCCTCAGCGAAAACAGCCTGTACGACACGCTGCTGGGATTGCTGCCGCCGGGTGTCGGCGAAGCGGTGCTCTCCAATATTTCGCAACTGGTGCAGAGCTGGCAGGGATTCGGGATCCTGGGTCTGATCTCGCTGTTCTTTGTGGCGGCGGGGCTGTTCGAATCGATCGAATGGAGCATCAACGGCGCCATGGGCGCGCGTCGCAAGGCCAGCTTCCTGCGCAAGCGGCTCAATACACTGGGCTACGTCATGGGCGCCATGTTGTTCTTCTCGGTCGCGGCGGTCGGCGATTACGCGTTCCAGCTGTTGCTGGCCGCGCCCGGACTGCGCGAACTGGCGGCAAACTTTTACCTCCCGCGCCGCGCGTTTTCGATGGGCGCGTTCGCGGTGTTCCTGCTGATTCTGTATCTCTCGATTCCCGCGCGCCGCCCGCAGATCTGGCGCGCCGTGACCGTGGCGCTGATCGTGGCGGGACTGTGGGCCATCCTCCAGAAGCTCGGCGCCACCGTCACCATTTACATCTCACGCCGCCACGCGGTGTACGGCGCGCTGGCGGGAGGCGCGCTGTTTCTCACGTGGATGTATCTGCTCGCCACGCTGATTCTCATCGGCGCGCTGGCGCTGGACGTGTGGGCGCGCGCCGCCGACCGGTTGCCGTTGGACGCGGAATCGGGCTGGTCGGAGGGAATGGGATAACATGCCGGGCCGCACCGCCGCCGACACGCGCGTCGTCATCGTCGGTGGCGGATTCGGCGGCCCCTGCGCGGCCAGACCACTCGCGTCGCGCCGTATTCCGTTGACGGATTCGAACCGGAAACGGACGCCTGAAGGCGGACGCGGCATCTCCCTATCCGGACCATGGGCAGAAAAACGCTGCTGATTCTGATCCTCGTCACCCTGGTGCCGTCGCTGCTGATCCGGCTGCACCCGACGACCAGCGAGTCGTTCCAGTACGACGCCGTGGTGTCTCAGATCGCCGCGGGGGCGGGTGCCGTGGCCAACGCCTTCGACCATGGCGATACCTTTGTGGCGCGGAGATTCCATCCCCCGCTTCTCTCCTACATCATCGAGCTCAACAATCGTCTGTGCGGAGATGATGCCTTCCGGGCGCGCATTTTCTCCATCGTGTTCGGGAGCCTGGCGTGCCTGGTGGTCGCCATCGCGATCGCGGTGCTCCTGCCGGCGGGCGGGATGCGTGTGGCCGCCGCGATCATGGGCGGGTGGCTGTTGTGCGTCCTGCCGGTCCATCTCTACGTGAGCCGCACGTCGAACTGGGACGCAGTGTACGGATGCTTCGCCACCGCGTCGCTGCTGTGCCTGGCGTTGTACGTCAGTCAGGCCACGCGGATCCGCCTGCAGGCGGCGGCCATGTTCGGCGCGCTTGCATTTCTCACCTGCGAACTGGGACTTTCCCTGCTGCCGGCGTTCGCGTGCGTGTGCCTGCTGGACATGCGGCGCATGGACCGCGTGCGAACCATCCGGCGCTGGAGCGGCGTGCTGCTTCTCGTCGCCGTGGTGTTCGCGCTGCTCTGGCCCGGTGGGTTCCTGGAACTCGACCTGGGGCGGACGCTTGTCTATCGCTGGTGGGATTCGACAACGCACGTGCGCAATCTCCCGTGGTACGCGTTCTATACCGAGCTTCTGGAGCAGTCGCCGGCCTTCACGCTGTTCGTGGTTGCCGGCATCGTGATCACGCTGGTCGTTCCCATCCGGCAGCCGGGCGCGCGCACGCTGCTCGCTTCGCGACTGTCCGCGCCCGCGTTGCCGTTCTGGATCTACGCGGCCACCGTGTTTCTTCTGAGTCTGCGGCAGCGTCTCGTGTACGTGCACCACATCGTGGACATGTTCCCGCCGCTGGTGGTTGCCGTGTGCATGGAGCTCACCGTGCGCGCGCAGTCGCTGACCCGGACGGGACGGCGGTGGGCGCTGGGAATCGCCGCGGGCGTGGTGGCCCTGTCCACGCTGGCGGCGCTCAATCCCGATCCCGGGGTGGTCGGCCCGCAGGAACACCCCGGATTTCTGGGAGTGCGTGACGCTCTGCGGGATTATCCGGGGGCGAAGATCTACTGTTACGACACGGTGGTGCTCGGCTACTACCTTCCCGGCGCGTCCATCGAGGGGGGCACCTCGCGTCTGTGGACCGCCGACGACGTGGCCCATGCGAAACAGATGAAGTACGATTTCGTGGTCTTCGACCGCACCAAGCTGGGCGCGGCGTATTCCAGCGCGGACAGCCTGGTGAGCGCGCTTGCCCCCGAGTACCATCTGCGCTGGACGATCACGCACCGGCGCACCGGCGCACCGGTGGCGTGGATTCTCTCGCCGCAATCGTAATCCGGCCCGCGCTGCGCAGGAGTGCACATGCAGATCGATGAGATATCCGGAATCCGGGGCCTCCTTGCCGACATGGACGGTGTGTGGTTCGTCGAGAACGAACCCATTGCGGGCGCGCGTGAGGCCCTGGCGCGCATCCGCGAACGCAACCTCGCCCTGCGCATCATCTCCAACACCAGCACGCGCACCTGCGACGAGCTGGCCGCCAAGATGCGGCGTCTCGGAATGCACGTGGAGGCGAACGAAGTCATCAGTCCCCCGCGGGCGGCGGCCCGCATGCTGCGCGCGCGGCAGGTGAAGGGCGTGAAACTCGTGGTTTCCGATTCCATCCGCGGCGAGTTTGCCGGGCTCGTGGAATCCGACCATCCCGACGCGGTCGTGATCGGTGACATTGGAGAACGGTGGGATTACACGCTGATGAACCAGCTGTTTCACCATGTGCTGGAGGGCGCGGAAATTGTCGCGCTGCACCGCGGGCGCTACTGGCAGGTGGCGGACGGACTCAAGCTCGACATCGGCGCGTTCGTGGCGGGGCTGGAGTTCGCGACCGGCGCCACCGCCACCGTGGTGGGCAAGCCATCACCGCAGTTGTTCCGCATGGCGCTGCAGGACATGGGCCTCGAGCCGGATCAGGTTGTGATGATCGGTGACGACATCTATCACGACGTCGGGGGTGCGCAGGAGGCGGGGTTGCGCGGCGTACTGGTGAAGACGGGCAAGTATCGCGAGTCGCTGGTGGCGTCGGCGGGCATCACGCCGGACATGGTGATCGATTCGATCGCGGTGCTGGCGGGAGTTCTCTAGCTACAGCCGCCAGGTCGCACCGTGCACGGCGCGCACCGCGGTGTGCACCGGCGGGAAGCGCCCCTCGGATTGCGGTGGGGCCGCCGGCGCGGCGTCACCACTCATGCGGCGGAGCAGGGTTTCCACACACGCGCCCAGCGCGATCAGGTTGTAGCCCCCTTCGAGCACCGCCACCAGCCGGCCGTCCGCGTGCGCGCGCGCGATTCGCATAACGTCGTCTGCCATGCTGCCGAACCCCGACTCGGTGACGCGCATTCCTCCCAGCGGATCCTGCGCATGCGCGTCGAACCCGGCTGACAGCATGACCAGTTGCGGCGCAAACTGATCGGCCACGGGAACCACGACGCGCCGGAACGCGGCCACCCACTCCTCGTCTCCAAATCCCGCGGCCATGGGAATGTTGACGGTCATGCCTTCCGCCTGCGGCCCGCCGATCTCCTCGAACGCGCCCGTTCCGGGATAGAACGGATACTGGTGCAGCGAGACAAACAGCACGCGCCGGTCGTTCCAGAAAATCTCCTGTGTACCATTTCCGTGATGCACGTCCCAGTCGATGATCATCACACGCTCGAGGCCGTGGTGTGCCAGGGCGTGAGCCGCGCCCACGGCAATGTTGTTGAAGAGACAGAAGCCCATGGGGCGCGTGGATTCCGCATGATGCCCCGGCGGGCGCACGGTGGCGAGGCCGTTTCGATATTCGCCGGCCATCACGCGGTCGACGATGTCCAGCACACCGCCCGCCGCCAGCAGCGCGGTATCATGGGAGTGCGGCGATGTGAAGGTGTCGGGGTCGAGCATGGCGTAGTCACGCCCCGCCGTGCGCGCGATGGCCTCGATGTGTTCGACGGTGTGGACACGCGCCAGCTCGTCGGGAGTGGCACGCCTGACCGCCGGTCGTCGCGTGACTCCCAGCGCGTCGGTGCGGGACGCGATACCAAGCAGCGTCTCCATCCGCTCGACGCGTTCGGGATGCCCGTCGGGCGTCCGGTGGCGCAGAAACGCCGGATCGATGAGCAGGGCCGTGCTCATGGCGCGAATGGCCGGAGCCGGCCGTCGCCGTCCAAGGTGACGGCGACCAGCCGGGGTGAGGACGGCAAGGCGTCACCCGCTCGCAGGCGCACCAGCGTCACGTCGTCGCGTCCCGTGCGTTGCTTCAACGTCTCATCCGGCACCAGCCAGAATCCCCGCACGCGGAAGATGGAATAATCGGAAAGCGCCGTCGCGGGATCGACGAGCGCCAGGGTGGCGCCGCGCGGAAGTGAAGACATCTCTTTGATCATGTCGTTTAGCAGCCGTTGGGAGCGTTCGCCGTTTTGCGTGATGGCGACGGCCTTGCCGTGCGCCGCCCATGCATTCGCCCCCAGCACCGCGACGACCACAACCAGTGTCGCAACCCTCGCGCTCCGGCCACCACGCAGCAGATGCGATACCGACTGGCCGAAGAGCAGCGCCACACAGGGAACGAGCGCATACGCGTACAGCTCGCTCACGTGATTGAGCGGTATGACCGGCACAATCATCACGGTCGCCGCCGCCATCCATGCCAGAACGCGCGCCATGTGCCGCCCGCTCACGTACCCGGCCAGACACAGCAGCACTACCACCGCCGCCGATATCACGCCGGCCATCACCACACCGGTGTGATGCACGGCAAACGCCGTGAAGACGGCCACGCTCGATACCGGGAGAAACGCGACAAACCACAACATCACCAGGTTCCGGACGGTACCCGGTCCGATGCCGGCATTGTACCTGCCGGGCGCAAGTTTCGGCAGGAAGCCGCCGAGATGCGTCCGCCACACCACATACGCGGCCGTGATCACCACCAGGCCCAGTACAAACCCGCGCTGCGAGGCACGCGCCGCATGCGGGCCGATGCCGGGATACGGGAGAAGCGCGCACACCAGCAGGATCGGAAAGAATCCCACCGCGCTCTCCTTGCATAGAAGCGCGACGGCGAACAGCAACATTACCCATCCCGCGTGCCGGCCGCGCACCGTCAGCGCCAGCGCAATGGTTCCCGCCAGCGTGGACAGCGTCAGCGACAGCGTGTCGTAACTCGCCACCGCGCCGGCGGCCGCCTGCGCGACGGCCACGTAGGCGAGTTACGACA
>DASRYI010000289.1:0-26024 GCA_035687255.1 Candidatus Krumholzibacteriia bacterium
GTGTGGCCGGCACGGTTACCACCGTGTTGCCCACCTTGTCCACGCGCGTCGCAAACCCCTTCTCCTTCGCCCACGCCAGCAGGTGCTCGCGGATCTTTTCTTCGTGACGCGACGGACGCGGAATCGTGCGAATGCGGTCGAAATGATTCCACAGATGCTTTGGCTCAAGATTCTGAATAGGCATGTCTCACCTTTCTATGACGGCCCCAAAACGAGCGCGCCCGACGCGCGGTGAAGCGGCCGGGCGCGCCATGAATACACGGACTTTTGCTAGAACGGGTCGATAACCGAGGCGGTTGTGCTGACGATCACCTGGATCGCCAACCACGCGCGCCAGTCGAAAATCATCGGGTCGCCAACCGATGGGGCCGGCGTCGTCGATCCATTATTGATCGTCAACGTTAACACTGGATCGCTCCCGTCGAGGAAGTCCTGCAGCGCCGCATTGATCAGGTCGACGCCACCGGACTCGAGCGACGCGGAAGTTTTCTTCCCCAGCGCCGCCGACACCGACTGCGACGTGTAGTTCAATATGGCCTGCGTGTTCCCGTTGTACGTCACCGTGATCGCGCCGGATATCTCCCAGTCGTGCGCCTGGCTGAAACTGGTCACGCCGTAGCTGGCGGATGTGACATGGGCGCCGGTCAGATCACCCTCATCGTACCCGTTGCGGCTGAGAATGTCCCGGATTTCCTGCGCAATGTTGATGATGACCGGGTTTGTCCACTGCTCGCTGGTCTCGTTCTGCGAGAATTCCGCGGAGGTCTCCCCCGTGATAACGATATCCAGCACCTTGTCTTCATAGCAGCCTGACAGCGCGAGCGGAACCATGCACACCGCCAGAATCGCAAGTGTTCTCTTCATCATGGTGTTCACGCCCCCTAACGGCCCACGTTGCCCAGGGCCAGGCCGAATGAAAAGGTGTCGGTGTTCGCAAGGCTGTAGTCGGCCCACAACTGGCCGGCCACGAAATTGAGCCCCGCGCCGAAGGTGAATCGCATGTCGTTCTGGCCGTCGATTTTCAGGTGCACCGGGTCGCCGTTGGTGTCGTCGTAGTCCAGGTCGGTCGACAGCTTCTCCCATGAAAGGCCGGCGTATGGCTCGAAGGTCATGAATCCAAGCGGCGCGCGCTTGCTGGCCTGTACCTGCAGGAGCAGCGCGTCCGTCTTGCTGAAGTCGCCGCCGCGGTCGTTCTTCCCCACCTTGAACGACTGCCAGAGCGCGCCCACGGCCAGGTCGAGCAACGGCTGCTCGCCCATGTACTGCGAGATACTGTGGCGAGCGCCGATACCGAACAGATCCAACTTCCAGAAATCGGAGCCCTTGTCGTCGTACGCGGCCCATCGCACCAGCGCCTCCGTGCCGGCGATCGATGAAATGCGAAGCTGCGGGACCAGCAGGCCGAAGGAGTGCAGGTCAAGCCCGCCGGGAAACGAGTAGGCCGCGCCTCCGTTTCCGGGCACGGTAACCGAATTTCCGTCTCCCACCACGGTGGGTACCGTCGCACTCGTGGACGGCTGGAAGCCCGATTCCGTGGTCGCGTTGAAGGTGCGATCCTTGTCACCGAAGATAACACCCATCACCGGGACTTCGAGCGACACGTGAAAGCTCGACGTCGGAATGTACGCGGAGTAACTGAATGAACTGTTGAGAGTGGCGCCGAACGCATTCACGAGCGGCTGCAGATATCCCACTGCATTCGAACCCGTGTATAGCGAGACTTGATCCTTGACTGCACTGTCGGCGCCGCCGGCGCCCGCGGCGCCGGCAAGGCACACCGACAACGCGCAACCCACCATCAGTGCCCGGAAGGTGCGGAAGGGCGCCAGCATGGGTTCCTCCTCAGAAATGACCACTGCCAGGGAGATTCAGACTGGGAGGCTACCACCCCCCGGCCCGGAGGCGCAAGGCAATGTGTTGACTGATCGGCTTACAGTCGCGTCCGGCTGCGCATCTGCATGGGCTGGCCGGTGGCCGCTACCACGCTGCGCCACAGGTAGCTTTCGGGATGGATGTGCCGGCGTCCGCGCACCGTGAGTGGAATGGGCACGTGGGTGTAGATGCCGTGCCACAGCCCGATGACGGCATCCGTCTTCCCCGCCATCCCGGCGTGCACCGCGTTGCGGGCGAGATTATCGCAGAAAATGGCGTCGCTGGCGTTGGCCCCGACACTGCGGATCATGTAGCTGGGATCGATATACTTCATCGCGAATGTCAGCTGGCGCGCCTTGAGATAACGGGTGATCTCTTCGCGCAGGTAGACGCCGATATCGTGCGGCACCAGATTGCCGGACGCGTCGTATTCGCGCGCGCGATCGGGAAAGAACTGCTGGCCGGCGCCTTCGGCCACCACGATCACGGCGTGCCCGTGACGCTCCAGCCGTTTTCCCAGAATGTCGAGGAACCCGCCCTCGCCGTGCAGATCGAACGGGACTTCGGGCACGAGACAAAAGTTCACCTGCCCGCTGGCCAGGCAGCCGTAGGCCGCGATGAAACCCGAATCGCGTCCCATCACGCGCACCAGGCCGATCCCGTTCATGGTGCTGGTGGCTTCGACGTGGGCGCCGTCAATGGCCTGGCTCACCACTTCCACCGCGGTATCGAAGCCGAAGCTCTTGTAGACGAACGGGACATCGTTGTCGATCGTCTTCGGGATGCAGATGATGGACGTCATGCGCTTCCGTTTGTGCAATTCCTGCACGATGGCATGCGCGCCGCGCAGCGTACCGTCGCCGCCGATGCAGAACAGAATGTCGATGTCCATGTCGATGAGACGATCGACCAGCACGCTGGCGTCCTCGGCCCCGCGGGATACGCCCAGCAACGAACCCCCTTCGTTCTGGATGGAGCGCACCGTCTCGAAATCCAGCCGCACCGGCGCCAGGCCGTGGGCCGGATTGATGCCGCGGAATCCGTAGCGGAATCCCACCACATCGCGAACGCCGTACTGGAAGTACAGCTCGAGCACCAGCGAGCGCATCACGTTGTTGACGCCCGGGGAAAGACCGCCGCAGGTCACCACCGCCGCGCGCGTGACGGCGGGATCGAAGAAGATGTGTTCGCGCGGGCCGGCGCGCTCCATGAACAGGTCCAGGTTGAAATCCTCCGGGCCCTCACCCGCGATCTTGTAGAGAATGCGGGTGCCGTCGGGAACAAAGTGCGCGAGCCCGTCGCCCACATGGGTGGACAGCCCGAGCGGCGATGGAACCGTGCACGGTCCCAGCGTGGTTACCTGAAATTGTTCGGGGCTCAGTCGGTTGGCCATGATCGATGCTCGCCGTTATCTATTAATACGAGCCGGGCACGAGCCGCGTCCACGAATTATTTGCGCCTATTTTCGTGGCGCCCGTACCAGCAGCACGGGTACCTGCGCGCGGTGGCGGACGGGATCGATGGTGGTGCCGAGCACGATGTCCTTGAACAGGCGGTGGCCGTGGCTGGCCATGGCGATGAGGTCGCACTGCTCGGCCTCGGCGACGCGGAGAATTTCGGCCGGAGGATCGCCCGCCGCCAGTTGCGCGGAAACCTGCAGCCCCTCGGCCGCCAACCGCCGGGTAAGTTGCGCAAGGTAGTCGCGGTCGGCCAGCATTTCCTCGGATTCGGCGAGCTTCAGCTGATCGAAATGCCGCGCCGCCCACCCGTCGGCGACGTGCAACAGCAACAACTCGGCCCCGCACATGCGCGCCAGCCCGGCCACGTGCGGGACGAGCGCCTCATCGGCAGGTCCGTTCTCCAGTGCAACCAGGATCTTTCGGTACACCTGTCACCCCGTGTGCCAGAAACGACCAATCACGCTGCTCAGGCCGAAGGTATCGGCCAGGAGTTTCACATTGAGCCCGATGATCACAATCGATGTGACCCACGCCAGCACGTTAACCCACATGGGATTGACGAAACGACCCATCTTATGCCGGTCGGCCGTGAACATCACCAGGGGTACCACCGCGAACGACAGCTGCATGCTGAGAATCACCTGGCTGAAGATGAGCAACTGTGCCGATCCGGTGTCGCCGTAAAGCGCGGTGACGATGACGGCCGGAATGATCGCGAGGGCGCGTGTGATCAGCCGGCGCAGCCACGGACGCAGGCGGATGTTGAGAAACCCCTCCATGACAATCTGCCCGGCCAGGGTTCCGGTCAACGTCGAATTCTGCCCGGAAGCGAGCAGTGCCAGCGCGAACAGGACACTGGCGATGGGAACTCCCAGCATGGGGCTCAGCAGCTTGTACGCGTCCTGGATCTCAGCCACGTTGTGCTCTCCGCGCGTATGGAACGTGGCGGCCGACACCACCAGAATGGCGCCGTTGATGAACAACGCCAGCATCAGCGCGGTGCTCGAATCGATGGTGGCGAACTTGATGGCCTCCGCCTTGCCCTCGTCGGTCTGCTCGTACTTGCGCGTCTGCACAATCGATGAATGCAGGTAGAGGTTGTGCGGCATCACGGTCGCGCCCAGGATTCCGATGGCCACGTACAGCATCTTCGTGTTCTTGACGATTTCCGGGTGCGGAAGGAAACCCGACATCACGCCGCCGAACTCCGGGCGTGAGAAGATGATTTCGGCCAGGAAGCACACCCCAATGGAGGCGATGAGTGAGATCACCAGCGCTTCGATGTATCGGAACCCGCGGTTCTGGAGATACATCACCGCCAGCACGTCCAGCGCCGTGATGCACACGCCCCACACCAGCGGGATGTGGAACAGCAGATTGAGCGCGATGGCCGATCCGATCACCTCGGCGAGGTCGCATGCGCAGATGGCCACCTCGCACAACAGCCAGTGCATGATGGCAACCGGGCGCGAGTAATGGTCGCGACAGGCCTGCGCCAGGTCGCGGCCGGTCACGATGCCCAGTTTCGCGGAAAGCGACTGCAGGAGAATCGCCATCAGGTTGGAGATCAGGATCACCGAGAGCAGCGTGTAGCCGAAGGCCGAGCCGCCGGCCAGCGACGTGGCCCAGTTGCCGGGATCCATGTACCCCACCGCCACCAGATAGCCCGGTCCGGAGAAGGCGAGCAGCTTGCGCCAGAATCCGAAGTGCTTCGGCACCGCGATGCTGCGATGAACCTCCGAAAGACTCGGTGTTCCCGCCGGCAGTCGCCACCCGCGCGCGCGCCGGACGTGTTCGGGATCGCTGTTCATGTCGTGACCCTCACATCCGCGGCCGCGTCCCGGCCGACGGTGAATTCCTGTGTGTCTACGCGCACCACCAGCGATCCCCCGAACGGCTCGACACGGATCACGACGAAGCCCGTACCGGGGAACAGGCGCCTCTCGCCGAGATACCGGAGCAGTTCGGGATCTCTATCGTCCACCTCAACCACCACAACCGATTCTCCCTCGTTTACCGACAGGAGCGGTCGTGCGGTCGCGCGCTTGACGGTGCCATCGCGCGCGGGAATGGGCGCGCCGTGCGGGTCCACGGTGGGATACCCCAGCGCGTCATCGATGCGGTCTTCGAGGTCCTCGGAAATGACGTGCTCGAGTTTCTCCGCTTCTTCGTGCACGCGATCCCAGGGCACACCCAGGGCTTCAGCCAGATACTTTTCAATCAGGCGATGGTGCCGGACGATTTCGGCCGCCGCCATTTCTCCGCTGCGCGTCAGCTGCGCACCCTGGTACGGCTCGTATGTGACCAGGCGCAGTTCCGCCAGCCGCTTGACCATGGCGGTCACCGAGGGCGCCGCCAGCGACATGCGCTCGGCAATGGCGGAGGTCGTGGCCCACTCCGCCCGTTCCTCGATTTCGAAGATGGCCTTGAGGTAGTTCTCCATGGACTGGGTCAGCGGTCCCCCCTTCCACGTATGCCGGAAAGAATTAGCCATAGCTAAATATTAGTCTATTGCATGACTCATTCCTGATCAAGCCCTCTCCCGGAGATTTTTTGGAACCGGCGGGGTGTCTTCCCCGTCCTACTCCACAACACGGAGCCTCCCCACGGCGACGATATGATCGGCCGGCCCGCCGGGGTCGCCGGAATCCCGAGGAGAACCATGCTCAGGCCCAGGATTCTCATCATCATCGCTGCGGCGGCGTTGCTCTACCTGCTCCCCTCGCCGGCCGACGCCGACAACAGCGCGGCCGTTGATCCCAACGCCAACCCCTTCCACCCGAACAGCGTCCTGTCCTTTGACATTCCCCGTCTGGCGGAGAAGATCAAGGTCGACGGGCGGCTGGACGAAGCCGCGTGGAAGTCGGCAAAGAAGCTCACCAACTTCTGCGAAGTGGATCCCGGCGACAACACCCGGCCGGCGGTGAAGACGGAAGCGTTCGTCGCCTACGACGCCGACTACCTGTACGTGGGGTTTCACTGCTACGACGACAATCTCAATGCCATTCGCGCCACCCTCACGGACCGTGACCGTATGTATGCGGACGACTGGGTCGGAGTCTTCATCGACACGTTCCGTGACCAGCAGAACGGCTACGAGTTCTGCGTGAATCCGCGCGGCATCCAGGGCGACCTGCGCCGCAGCGGGAACAACGAGGACGACAGCTTCGACATGGTGTGGTACTCGGGGGGACAGATCACCAGCGACGGCTGGACGGCGGAGTTTGCACTTCCCTTCCGGAGCCTCCGCTTCCCCAATGCCAATGCGCAGTCGTGGGGCATTCACCTGTTCCGCAACCGCCCCCGCGCCACGCGCGCACAGATGTCGTGGGCGCCGATCTCGCGCGACGAGAGCTGCTTCTTCTGCCAGGCGGCCACCATGGACGGCATCCAGGGAGTAAATCAGGGCAGGCATTTCGAACTGCTTCCCTACGTGCTCGCGAGCCAGCAGAGCGATTTGAGCGTGGATGGCGGCGACCCGTATGCATGGCAGAATCACAGCGCCAGTGGCGAGGCCGGGGTGGGCTTGAAGTACGGCATCACGCCCAATCACACGCTCGACCTGACCTACAACCCGGATTTCAGCCAGATTGAGTCCGACGCCACCCAGATCGACGCCAACCAGACGTTTGCGCTCTTCTATCCCGAGAAGCGGCCCTTCTTTCTGGAAGGCTCCGACATGTTCTCCTCCCTGATCGACGTCGTCTATACGCGATCGATCAACGATCCCGTTCTGGCCGGCAAGTTCACGGGCAAACAGGGTGCGAATACGGTGGCGATCATGGCGGCCCGGGACGAGAACTCCCCGTACATCGTTCCCTTTGAGGAACAGAGCATGGGCGTCAACGGCGGGAAGACGTTCTCGACGATCGCGCGCTACAAGCACGACATCATGAAGGCGTCGTTCATCGGCCTCATGGCAACCGACCGCCACTCGCTCGAAGGCGCCGGCGGCTCGAACACGACCTTCGGCGCCGACACCCAGCTCCGCTTCAATGAGGTGCTCCAGCTGCGCGCGCAGGTCATGGGCAGCTACACCGAGGAGCCCAACGATACGACTCTGTCGTCGGATTTCGATGAGATCCACTTCGGCAAAGACCACCAGTACGATTCGTACTTCAACGGCGAGAAGTTCGCCGGCATGGCCACTCTGGCCCGTCTGGACCGCAGCGCGCGGCACTGGAACGCCAACCTGTGGTACGAGGACCATTCCCCCACGTTCCGCGCCGAGAGCGGATTCATCACGCAGAACGACTATCGCATGGCGGGCGGCTGGACCGACTGGATGTTCTACTTCGACAACAGCAAGTGGCTCGAGCGCATCGAGCCGCAGGTCGACGTGGGAAGAAAATACAACTATGACGGCGTGTTCAAGGACACGTGGCTCGAGCCGCAGATATGGCTCCGCTTCAAGAAGCAGACCTATTTCTGGACGGGCTACATCTGGAGCAAGGAGCGCTTTGCGGACGAGCTGGTGCCGGGAATCGCGCGCTGGAGCACGAGCTTCGACACGGCGTTCAACAAGCGGATTTCGTTCGGCGGATACACGCACCTCGGCCACTCGGTGGTGCGTGATCGCGACGATCCGCGTCTGGGCGACGAGTTCAGCTGGGGCAGCTACGTCACCCTGCGGCCGACATCGCAACTGCGCTTCGACGGCAACTACGACCAGTTCACGCTGCACGAACTGCACGGCGGCGACGAGATCTTCAACACCTACGTCGCGCGTGGCAAGCTGTCCTACCAGTTCACCAAGAGTCTGTTCCTGCGCGTGGTGGGCCAGTATGTCGAGAACGCAAGGGACATGCAGGTCGACCCGCTGTTGAGCTACAAGATCAACCCGTTCACGGTGTTTTTCCTGGGCTCATCGCACTCCTTCAGCAACGAAGATGCGGATACCGGCATCCAGTTTGACAACTACCGCCAGACAGAGCGCCTGTTCTTCGTGAAGTTCCAGTATCTGATCCGGGCGTAGCTCGCATTCGGCTTGCGGGAAGCTTCCGCTCCCGACACATCGCTTTGATCGCACCCCACCTACTCCGGGCGCAGTCGGTTCGGCCGCGGGCGCGACAGGAGCAACCGATCAGTCTCTGAGGCGCCGGTATCTCCGGATCAGGGTGTTGGTAGAGTCATCGTGCGACAATTCGGGCTCGGTCTTGCTTTCGAGTTCGGGAATGATGCGTTGCGCCAGCACCTTCCCCAACTCGACCCCCCACTGGTCGAAGGAATCAATGTTCCAGATAGTGCCCTGGGTGAAGACGCTGTGCTCATACAACGCCACGAGCTTTCCCAGCGCCGATGGTGTCAGCTGCTCCATCAGTATCGTGTTGGACGGGTGATTGCCGGCGAAGGTGCGGTGTGGCACCAGCCAACCCGGCGTGCCTTCGGCCTCGACCTCCCCGGATGTCTTGCCGAAGGCCAGTGCCTCCGTCTGCGCGATGACGTTGGCGATGAGCACGTCGTGGTGACGATGCAGCGGATTGAGCGCACGGGCAAACGCGATGAAGTCGCACGGGATCAACTTCGTTCCCTGGTGAGTCAGCTGGTAGAAAGAATGCTGCCCGTTGGTTCCCGGCTCTCCCCAGTAGACGGGCCCGGTCTGATAATCAACCTCGTTTCCATCCAGCGTGATGCGTTTGCCGTTGCTCTCCATGGTCAGTTGCTGCAGGTAGGCCGGAAAGCGCTTCAGATACTGCTCATAGGGCAGAACCGCGACGGTCTGGGCGTCGAAAAACGCGTTGTACCACACCGTGAGAAGTCCCATGAGCACGGGAAGGTTCCGTTCGAACGGTGCGGTGCGGAAGTGCTCGTCCATCTGATGAAAGCCGTCGAGCATTTCGCGGAAATGCTCGGGGCCGATGGCGATCATGGTCGAGAGTCCGATCGCCGAGTCCATCGAGTAACGCCCGCCGACCCAGTCCCAGAACTCGAACATGTTGGCCGTGTCGATGCCGAACTTCGCAACCTCCGGTGCGTTGGTCGAAACCGCGACAAAATGTCTGGCGATGGCCGCGGTGTCGTGCAGCGCATCGAGAACCCAGCCACGCGCGCTATGGGCGTTGGTCATGGTCTCCAGCGTGGTGAAGGTCTTCGACGAAATGATGAACAGCGTCTCCGCGGCATCCAGGCCATGCGTTGCTTCCGCGAAGTCGGTGCCGTCGACGTTGGAGACAAAGCCGAAGTTCAGGTTGCGCTGGCTGAAATGTCGCAGCGCTTCGTGCGCCATCACCGGGCCCAGGTCGGACCCTCCGATGCCGATATTGATCACATTGCGGATCGGCTTGCCGGTGTGGCCCCGCCACTGCCCGCTCCGCACGCGCCGGGAGAATTCGGCCATCCGGTCGAGCACGGCATGCACCCCGGGCACCACATCGTGCCCGTCGACGACCATGGATTGTCCGGCGGGCGCGCGCAGGGCCACGTGCAGAACCGCCCGCTTCTCGGTTACGTTGATTTTTTCGCCCCGGAACATGGCGTCGATGCGGGGTCGCAGACCGGATTCGTCCGCCAGTTGCACCAGAAGCTTCACGGTCTCGTCGGTGATGCGGTTCTTCGAGTAGTCAAAGTAGATGCCGACATCGTCAACCGCCATGCGCTGCGCGCGTTTCGGGTCCGACGCGAACAGCGCCCGCAGATGCATGTCCCGGATTGTCGCGTAATGGGCACCCAGGGCCTTCCAGGCCGGACGCTGTGTCAGCGGGGTGATGGGTGTGGTCATGATCGTTCTTCCTTCAACCGGTGATCGGGCGCCTGACTCCAAGCTCCCCGGGGTCGCATTTCAGCAGATCGCCAATGCGTTCAATGGTCATGTCCGCCTCCGGGTAGGCGGCGAGGATCTGGGGATCCCGCGCGTAGTGCCCCTGCCGCACGAAGACCGTCGTCACCCGCGGTCCCCAGATTTTCTTGATGGCCGCGAGAATGCGCAATTTGTCGTCGACGATCACGTAATGATCCGCCGGATAGCGCGCCGCCACGTCGGCCAGTTCGGTCTCTTTGTGCACGTAGATCAGCACGCGCCCGTCGACTGCATCACGCAGTCCCGAGCGATCCACCTTGAGAGGCTGAAAGACGATGTCACCGTCAGTCAGAAGAATCGCTTCTCCCCATTGGTGGGTGCGTTCAATCACCTGCAGCGCATCGGGAAACAGCCGGGTGGCGAACGGATAGTTGATGAGAAACCGTGACGCGACCAGCACTCCCGGGTCATGGGGATACTCGCTCCGGTACCGCTGCAGGGCACCCAGGTAGTCGGCGTAACCGAGTTCGGTTCGCAGCTTCTCGAAAATGGTCCAGTAGGATCGCTCGCGCTCGGAGCCGATCTCGCGCTCGAGATGCTCGCTGAGGTCGATGATCACCTCGTCGTTGTCGAGCAGCGTATTGTCGACGTCGAACATGAACACGACCCTGGCGCTGACCGGCGTATCAGGAGTTCCCTTGCTCATCGGGTTCCGCTAC
This sequence comes from Candidatus Krumholzibacteriia bacterium, assembly GCA_035687255.1. Taxonomy (GTDB): domain Bacteria; phylum Krumholzibacteriota; class Krumholzibacteriia; order WVZY01; family JAKEHA01; genus JAKEHA01. The sequence continues at coordinate 10,788 of DASRYI010000289.1, forward strand.
GGCCCACGCCTCACGCGATTCGCCTGAAGTCGATGAAGCCGCGCTCCACGTTGGTATGAACCAGTTGCACGCGCACGCGGTGGCCCACCTCCAGACCGTGCGCGCCGCTTTCCAATCGCCCCTCAACCACCGGGTGCAGAAGACGGACCCACGTGCCTTTGGCGGACGCCCCGGTCACGATGCCATCGAACTGTTCCCTGATCCGTGATTCCAGCAGGATGGCGGCTGCGGATTTTGCGACGTGCCGCTCGACCTTCTGCGCGGCGTCTTCCGCCAGCGTGCAATGGCGGGCGAGCGTCTCCAGTTCGTCGTCCGTGTACGGATGAGAATCTCTTCCCATCGCTGCTTTCAGCAATCGCTGGGTGATCAGGTCCGGGTAGCGGCGGTTGGGCGCGGTGGAATGCGCGTAATCCCTGACCGCCAGACCGAAGTGCCCGGCGACTCCGCCTCCCGGGCGTTCGACAACGTATTCGCCCGGGCCCAGGAGCTTGATCACGCTCAGGGAGAGCTCCGGAAATCGGAGCGGGTCGGCGGCCCGGGCAGCGACCAGGAATTGCTCCAGCGCCCTTGCGTCCGGCTCCCCGGGAAGCGTCGTGCCCCGCGCCGCGGCCAGATCGACGATCCGGCCCCAGTTCCTGGGAACGCGGACGACGCGCCGGATCGACGAGCACGCCCGGGACTCGAGGTATCGCGCCGTGACCCCGTTGGCGCCGACCATGAAGTCTTCAATAATGTCTTTGGCCCGGTTGCTCGCATTCACCACGAGATCTCTCAGGGCATCGCCGTCGAATACCGGATGAGTCTCGATGGTTTCAAGGGTGAGAGCGCCGTGCTGGTGCCGGAGCGCTTTCATCCGTTGGGCGGTGCGATCCTGCAGTCGCAGGTTCTCCTCGAGTCCGTCGACGGCACCGATCGCCGCCGGCATCGGTCCTGCTCCGTCGAGCCACGCAGCGACACTGTCGTAGGCGAGCTTCGCCCGATTACGCACGGTGGCCCGGTAGACATCGGAACTCGTCAGCGACCCATCCGCGGCCAGCACCATTTCCATGACGATGGCCAGACGATCCACATCGTGGTTGAGCGACGTCAGATTGGTGGAGAGTTTCTCGGGAAGCATCGGGAAGATCTCGGCCGCCGTGTACACCGACGTGGTGTTCCGCCGCGCATGCTCATCGAGCGGAGACTGCGTCCTCACGAGTGAATCAACGTCCGCGATGGCGACCAGGACTTTGACGGCTCCGCCGGGCAGCGACTCGGCCACGGTAATCTGATCCAGATCGCGGGAGGTGTCGTTGTCGATCGAACACCAGAGAAGACTTCTGAGATCGCGCGTCGCTTCGTCGTTCCGCGTAGCCGCCTGGTGGATGGCGGCGAGCTGCGCAAGCGCCTCGGCGGAGAAATCCGGAACCAGACCCCGTTCGATCATCGCCTGGTGCGCGATGCGTTGCAGGATCAAACGATGTTGCCTGCCGTCGACATGCGTCATATTCACCTTCCGTGAGGCTTGGGTGCGTGTACGTCACGCATGTTGGCACAGGCCGCCCGGGACCCGGGCGATGTTGCGGAGACCTACCGGGTGTTGATCCAGACCGACTTCTTTTCGAGGTACATGTCGATCGCGTCCTTGCCCAGCTCGCGGCCGAAGCCGCTCTCGCGGAAGCCACCGAAAGGCGACGCCGGATGGTACACGTTGTACGTGTTCACCCACACCGTTCCCGCACGCAGCGCGGCCGCCACCCGGTGCGCGCGCCCCACGTCCTGCGTCCACACGCCCGACGCCAGGCCGTAGCAACTGTCGTTGGCAAGCCTGACCGCTTCTTCTTCGTTCTCGAACGGAATCACGCACAGCACGGGCCCGAAGATCTCTTCGCGCGCCACATCCATGTCATTGCGCACGCCGGTGAGAATGGTGGGCTCGAGATAGAAGCCTTTGCCGTTCACCGCGGTCGCTTTTCCACCGATGGCGACGTTCGCGCCTTCCTTGACTCCGGCGGCCACTCTCGCCAGCACACTGTCGCGGTGGGTCTTTGTCACCTGGGGACCAAAGCGCGTCTTCTCGTCCATCGGATCACCGGGCGTGTAGCGCGCCATCTTGCCGCGCACCATCTCCACGAACTCGTCGTGCACTTTCTTTTCGACGAACAGGCGCGAACCGGCCGCGCACACCTCGCCCTTGTTGTAGAAAATGCCGCTGCATGCACCGTTGGCGGCCGCATCCAGCCGGGCATCGGCGAACACGATGTTCGGTGACTTCCCGCCCAGTTCCAGCGACACGCGCTTGATGGTGCCCGCAGCGCTCTTCATCACCGTGCGGCCCACTTCCGTCGAGCCGGTGAAGGCGATCTTGTCCACGCCCCGCGCATCCAGCAGCGCCTGTCCCGCCACCGAGCCGCGCCCCGGCACCACGTTCACCACGCCGGCGGGAATGCCGGCCTCGAGGCACAGCGCACCCAGCTTGAGTGCGGTGAGCGGCGTCGATTCCGACGGCTTGATGACCGCGGTGCAGCCCGCGGCCAGCGCCGGCGCCAGTTTCCACACCGTGAGCAGCAGCGGAAAGTTCCACGGGATGATCATGCCCACCACGCCGACGGGTTCGCGCAGCGTGTAGTTGAGGAACCCGGGAATACCGGGGATGGTTTCCCCGCCCAGCTTGTCGGCCCACCCCGCGTAGTACCGGAACAGGCTGGCCACAAACGGCACCTCGATCTTCGATGACTCGAAGATGGGCTTGCCCTGGTTCATGGTCTCCAGGCGCGCAATCTCCGCGAGATCGCGTTCGCACAGTTCGGCGATTCTCCACAGCAGGCGCGCGCGCGTGCCCCCGTCCATCTTGGCCCACGGGCCCGATTCGAGCGCAGCGCGTGACGACGCCACCGCGGCCTCGATTTCCGCTTTACCCGCCGACGCCACCTCGCACAGGGGTTCTTCGGTCGCGGGATTGACGAGCGTGACGACCGCGCCGTCGCTTGCGTTGACCCATTCGCCGTTGATCAGGATTCTGGTGTGTTTGATCTCCACGGTGGTCTCCAGTCTGGAAAGCAAAAAGCCGGCGCGGAGACTCCACGCCGGCTTCAGTTCAATCGGACTTACAGACGAACGTACTCGAAATCGAGCGGACGTCCATGGATGCCGTGCTGCGGGGGCGCGATCCAGTTGGCAAACTTGCCGCGCTCGGTCACCAGGAACTGCGTGCTCTTCACGTAGTCCCGGTCGGCGCGCGTCGGCAGAAACTCGCCCCGGCGCGATTCGAACTCATCCTTGGAAATCATGGTGCCCAGCGGATCGAAGTGCCCGTTCGAGTACGTGCCCACCAGACGATGGAAACGCACCGACGGAAGCACAATGCGCTGCTTGCACTGCTCCTGGTCGAGGATCTTGTTCCAGCGATCCACGGCGCGCCCGCAGTCCTCGATATAGGCGTCGCGCAGCACCGCGTTCATCGCACGCCGCACGGGAATCTCGGAGTCCTGAAGTTTGCCCCTCTCCTGATCCATGATGGAGTAGCGGTACGCGCCTTCGTTTCCGGTCGGATCGGGGTAAAGCTTGCGATTGGCCTCGTTGAAACGGCCCTTGAGCCCGTGCGCAAAGTACGCCGCGGCGTTGCTCGAGTCTTCGTTGCCGAACAGGTCGAGCGACACCGAGAACCAGTAGTTGATGTAGCGTTGCACGATGTCGATGGGAATGCCTCCGAAGGGACGCACATCCTCGCTTTCGTTCTCGCGCATGAGCTGGGCTGAGCGGCGCAGCGTGCGCGCGATCCCGGTTTCGCCCACGAACAGATGGTGCGCCTCCTCCGTGAGCATGAAGCGCGTGGTGCGCGAGAGCGGCGTGAATGCACTCTCCGCCAGCGAGCCCAGCTGATACTTGCCGTCGCGGTCGGTATACGTCGCAAAACAGAAGAAATCGAGCCAGTCGTCGATGGGATCGTTGAATGTCGACAGCAGGCGCGGCGAATCGGCATCTCCGGAACGGCGCTCGAGCATGTCTTCGGCTTCGTCACGGCCGTCCTTGCCGAAGTACGAATGCAGCAGATACACCATCGCCCACAGGTGGCGCGCTTCCTCGACGTTCACCTGGAAGAGATTGCGCATGTCGTAGAGCGAGGGTGCGCTGAGCGCGAGGCGCCGCTGCTGTTCCACCGAACCGGGCTCGGTATCGCCCTGCGTTACGATCAGGCGGCGCAGCTCGTTGCGGTGTTCCCCGGGGACTTCTTCCCAGCACTGCGCACCGATATAGTCCCCGAAATGGATGTTGCGCTCGCCCTTCACGGGCGCGAGAAAGATGCCCCAGCGGTATTCGGGCATGCGCACGTAGTCGTACACCGCCCAGCCGGTGGAATCCACGCTCACGGCGGTGCGCAGATAGATCTCGTTATCCTTGTACGCAACCGGCCCCTGATCGCGCCACCATTCCATGAACTGCGGGTGCCAGCGCTCCAGCGCGCGCTGGAGTTTGGGGTTCTCCTTGAGACCAACGTTGTTGGGAATTAGATCTCTGTAGTCCATGCTAGACCCTGCTCCAGTCGAATTCAGGTGAATGCGGCTTGCCGTACGACGTCAGCGCACCGTGTTCGCCGACGGCGTTCGGACGGGTGAAAATCCAGTTTTGCCACGCCGAGAGGCGCGCGTAAATCCGGCTCTCCATGGTCTCGGGACCGACGAAACGCAGATTCGCCTCCATGCCGGTGAGGGCGTCGGGCGAGAGCGAACGCCGCTCCTGCAGCGCCAGGCGCAGTTCGTCGTCCCAGTCGATGTCATCGATGGCCTGGGTCACGAGGCCCAGCTCCTGCGCGGTGGCTGCGTCGAGCATCTCGCCCGCGCGCGACAGCGCGCGTGCAACCGCGTCCGGTGATCCATAGAAGCGATTCTGGAGCCGCGAAAGACCATGCGCCATGGGAAACGTCCCCCCGTTGAGGGCCGACAACGCTATCGCGTTGTCTTTCTCGTCGAGCATGAAAGAACGGTCGCCCGCGAGCGCCACCTCGAACAGGCTTCCCGCAAAACACGATCCGGGAAGAATCACGGCGAAGAAGGTGCGCGCCGTGACGTCGATCATCTTGAGCGTACGCGCCTGCTGCAAGAGCACCTCGCGCACGAACCAGTTGTCCCGGCGCGCGTCCAGGGCGGCGTCGAGTGCCAGCACGGCACGGCTGTCGCCTTCCGTCTCCAGCGAAACCAGTCCAATCTGCGGGTAGTTGAAACGAAGTTCGAGAATTGCGCGACGCAGTTCGCGCCACATGCGCAGTGCATACCACGACGCGCCCAGCGACGCGGGATCGTCGGGAATGTTTGCATCTTCGGCGCGCGGTCCCTTGATTACCAGGCGAGCCGTTCGTTCGGCGGGATGCGTCTCCAGTGTCACGTATGTAAAACGCAGCGTATCGCCGTCGATCTGCGGCTCGACATCATCAAGCTTGACGCCTTTCGCCGCGTTCCCGTTTCCGGCCAGTTCCTTCACGCGCGCACGAATCGCATCCGCATAGGCCGAGCGCGGATGCACGAAATCCACCAGTCCCCACTCCAGCGCCTTCCTGGCCTTGGCGCCCTCGGCAATGGTGCAGAACGCGTCGGCCAGGTCGCGCCGCACCTTCCGCTTGTCGACCAGCCGCGTCAGGCCGCCCGTCCCCGGCAGCACACCCAGCAGCGGAACCTCGGGCAGGCTCACCGTGGAGTTGCGGTCGTCGATGAGGTGGATCTCGTCGCACGCCAGCGCCAGTTCATAGCCGCCGCCGGCGGCGGCGCCGTTGAGCGACGCCACGTACTTCTGGCCGCTCTTCGCCGTCGCTTCTTCGATGTTGATGCGGGTCTCGTTGGTGAATTTGCAGAAGTTGACTTTGTGCGAATGCGTCGATGTCGAGAGCATGAAAATATTGGCGCCGGCGCAGAACACTTTCTCGTGCAGACTCTCGATGCACACCACCGACACCTCGGGGTGCTCGAAGCGCAGGCGCGTCACGGCGTCGTCGAGTTCGATGTCGACGGCGAGGTCGTACGAGTTCATCTTGAGCTTGTAGCCGGGGCGCAGCCCGTCATCCTCGCTGACATTCATGCGCAGCCACGCCACGGGCCCTTCGATGTCGAGCTTCCAGTGATGATACTGCTCGGGCCGGGTTGTAAACCTGACGCGTTGCGTACTGGTGTTGGTTTCCATTCGCATCCTTCTTGCTCGCTGGCGCGGATCCTGCCACCCACGCTCACTGACTTACCCTGATCACAATCTTGCCAAGCACTTTTCGCGCTTCCATCAGACGATGTGCGTCGGCCAGGTTGGCAAGGTCGTAGACCGCGCTCACCACCGGACGCATCCGCCCCTCGAAGATCAACTTCAACGGCGCCAACAGCTCGTTGCGCGATCCCATGGTGGAACCGATCACCTCGAGCTGGCGGTAGAAGATGTGGCGCAGATCTTCCTCGGGATTATACCCGGTCGTTGCGCCGCACGTCACCACTCGCCCGCCCCGGGACGCGCACTGCAGGCTCCGCTGCCAGGTGGCCTTGCCCACGTAGTCCACCACCACATCCACACCCCGGCGCCCCGTGGCCTCGCGAACGCGCTTCACGACGTCCTCTTTCTCGCTGTGGATCAGCACATCCGCGCCCAGGCTGCGGCACAGATCCAGCTTCTCCTCGCTGCTGGCGACGGCGAACACGCGCGCCCCCGCCACCTTCGCGATCTGGATGCAGGCGACGCCAACCCCGGCCGCCGCACCATGGATCAGCACGTCTTCTCCGGCCCGCAGCCGGGCACGCGTAATCAACATGCGCCACGCGGTCACGAACACGAGCGGCAATGCCGCCGCCGTCTCGAACGACATCGTCTCCGGGAATGGAATCGCGTTCTCGGCGGGAAGCGCGATTTCATCACAGCACGTACCGTCGGTGTGCTCGCCCACCAGCTTGTAGCTGACGCACATGGTGACGTCGCCGCGCTGGCAGAACTCACACTTGCCGCAGGAGAGCGAAGGGTTCATGAGAACCCGGTCGCCGGGTTTCAGGCCCGACACGCCCTCCCCGATTTCCAGAATCTCCCCGGCTGCGTCGCACCCGGGAATGTGCGGAAGCGGCAACCGGATCCCCGGCAAGCCGCGGCGCAGGAACACGTCGATATGATTGAGCGACGCCGCGCGCACGCGCATGCGCACCTGGCCGGGGCCGAGTGCGGGCGCGGGGCGTTCTCCCAGAATCAGTACCTCGGGTCCCCCGTGCTGCTCGAAGTAGACGGCTCTCATGGCGCGATTCAGGCGCTCCGGAACTTCTCGAAGCGCTCCCGCCACGCATCCGGAATGGACACGGAGGAGAAGGTGGCGTTCTTGATCGCGACCGTCTTGATGGTGGCGCGCGCACTCAGCACTTCGTCGGGCAGGCGCACCAGCTCGTAGCGCAACGTCAGCGACGCGCGCCCCACATCCATCACTTCGATGTGCACGCGCGCGCGATCGCCGTAACGCAGCGGCCTTAGAAACTCGCTCTCGATACGCACGGTCGGAAAGCCGATTCCCTCGTTGAGCACCAGGTCGGGGTACGAAACGCCCAGCGCCTGGCGGAACCACTCTTCGAACGCCTGGTGGAAATAGTGGAAGAAGCGCGGGTAATAGACCACGCCGGCCTGGTCGATCTCGCCGAACCGAACCGGCAGCTCGGTGGTGAACTTCATACGTTGAAGGCCGCGTCCGCCTTCGCGGCCAGAATGAAGTCACTCTCCGTGAGCCCGTCGATCTTGTGCGTCCAGATGGTGAGCGTCACCTTGCCCCACGCGAGATGGATGTCCGGATGGTGTCCTTCGCTCTCGGCGATCTCACCCACACGGTTGGTGAACGCCCATGCCGTCTTGAAATCCGGAAACGCATACGACTTCTCCAGGTGGTGTTCGTCCACCACCTGCCAGGCGCCCCCCAGCTGCTTCGCCATGTCGCGCAGCGCCTGCGCCTTGAGCGGCGGTACGCCGCCCATGCACGGTACGCAGTGCTTGCCTGCCAGCTCCGACACGGCGCCGGCTACCCCGCCGCTTTCATGCGGCGCGCCACTTCATCCCAGTTGACGACATTCCAGAACGCCGCCACATAGTCGGGCCGCTTGTTCTGGTACTTGAGGTAGTACGCGTGCTCCCAGACGTCGAGGCCGAGGATCGGCGTCATTCCTTCGGACAGCGGTGAGTCCTGGTTGGCCGTCGAGGACACGACCAGCGAGCCGTCCTTCTTCACCGACAGCCAGGCCCAGCCGCTCCCAAAGCGCGTCTTGGCCGCGTTCTCGAACTGGGTCTTGAAGGCGTCAAAGCTGCCGAACGCCTTGTCGATGGCCGCACCCATGTCCCCCGGCTTGCTGCCGCCGGCCTTCATGACCGTCCAGAACAGCGTGTGGTTGGCGTGACCGCCCGCATTGTTGCGGATGGCGGTGCGGATGTCTTCGGGAACGGCGTTGAGATTGCGAAGCAGGTCCTCCACGGACTTCTTCCCGAATTCGGGATGCTTCTCGAGAGCGGCGTTGGCGTTGTTGACATATCCCTGGTGGTGCTTGGTGTAATGGATTTCCATCGTGCGGGCATCAATATGCGGCTCCAGTGCGTCGTATGCATAGGGGAGCGCGGGCAGTTCGAATGGCATGGCGACTCCTTAATAATGGGGTTCAGGTTGAACCGGGGAACTTGAAGCAAGCCAATCATAAGCGCGTGCCGGACCCGCGTCAAAGGCAAACGAAAAAGGCGCCGGCCGGAGCCGGCGCCTCGCCAAAACAGGAATCAAATGTCCGAAGCTACACCGTGAAGGATTCGCCGCAGCCACACGTCGCTTTTGCATTTGGGTTCGAGAACACGAACCCCTTGCCGTTGAGGCCGGTGGTGTAATCGAGCGTGAGTCCCATCAGGAACAATTTGCTCTTCTTGTCCACCGCGATCCGCACATCCTGATTTTGAATGATGGTATCAGTGTCAGCCGCGTTGTCATCGATGGTCAGGTCATACATGAGTCCCGAACATCCGCCGCCCTTGACGGCCACGCGCAGATAGGCGTTGTCGGTCGACTTGTTCTCCGCTGCGATACAATCGCGAATCGCCTGAACGGCGCGATCCGTAATGGTGATCATGTTTTTCTCTTGCTCCTTGGCCCCGGGCTGACAATTGTCCTAGCCGGTGGTTGTTTTCGCCGCCATCGCCGGAGGTTGCATAGCATGGGCCGGAATGGCGCTTCAATTATAGGCGGTGGGAGAGCTCCGGTCAAACCAGTGACTCGTCGTATCTACAAGCACTTGTGCGGCCTCGCCCTGCTGGCGGGGGCAGCCACACTGGCGGCCGCCACCGCCCGGGCCGGACCATGGGTGCAGGCCCGGGGCGGCTATTTTGCAAAGTTTAACGCCTCGTACCTGTACACCCGCACCGAGTTCGACGCCCATGGCAACGAGGTGCCGCTGCTCCACTCCAATCCTCTGGTTCGGGACGCCGCCTATCGCGAAGTGGTGCTGGCGTCATACATCGAGTATGGCGTGCGTGAACGTGTCACGGTGCTGGGCTCGCTTCCCTTCAAGATTGCGACGTCGGCACGCACCGAGATTTCCCAGGACGCCAATGTCGAGCGCAAGGTCGACGTGACCAATGGAGGATGGAGCGATCTGTTCCTCGGCGTGCGCTACGCGCTCGTGCGCGGAAGCCGTCCGGTGGCAATCGAGGCGGGCGCCAAGCTTCCCCTGGGATATGCTTCCATGCCCGACAACGGCGGGCCGGCGCTGGGAACCGGCAAGCCCGACGCCGAGGCGGCGTTGCTGGCCGGGTTCGGTGCCGCTCACGTATACGGATCGGTTCGCGCGGCGTACCGGGTGATGGGCGGAAGCCTGGATGATCTGGCGGGTTTCAGCGCCGAGCTGGGCGGCTCGCACCGCCGGTTGTTTGCACAGGCGGTGCTGGAAGGCTGGTACACCACGGGCGACATCGTGCCCCTCGACGTGAGTTCCACCATGATGGTGGCGAACCAGGACCTGCTCAAACTGATCGCCACCGCGGGCATGAAGACCGGGACGCACACCGCCGTCGCGCTGGAGGTCTACCACGTGCTCGACGGGCGGAACGCGCCCACGGGCACCACCGTGGCGGCAGCCATCGCGTTCAACACACCCTGAAATCGGAGGGCACACGGAGCGCGGGGCGCGGTATAATGGACGAACCCGTCACCATCCGGAAATCACCCCCTCGGAGGATATTTTCAATGTTCCGTGCAGTTTGTGGCGCATTGCTGGCGCTGTTTCTGAGCTCTCAGGCCCAGGCGGGCCGGTTGTTTGTGGTCTCCAAAGGCCCCCGTGCCGTCGAGGCCTACGACCCGGATACGGGCAAATTGGAATTCAGCGTCAAGGGAGCCGGCGATCCGCACGAGGTCGTGGTCTCGAATGACGGCCGTTTCGCCTACGTCGGCGACGCCAAGGGCACGCAGAATACGTTAACGGTGATCGACGTCGAGAAGCAGGCCATCGCCGAGCAGCTCAAGCTGCCCCCGTTCATCCAGCCGCACGGGCTGGTGCTGAACCACGACAACACCATGCTCTACGCCACGTGCGCCCCCAACCGCGCCGTCATCGAGGTTCAGCTCTCCCCGCTCAAGGTGACGCGCTCGTTCAAGTTCCTCGCCGACCAGGTGGAGAACCTCGCGCTCACACCCGACGAAAAGCTGATCTACGCCAGCAGTTCGTTCGACGGAAACCTGGCGGTCATTGATCTGGCCAAGGGAGAGTTGCAGCGCATGATCATCAGCGGGAACGGCCCCGAAGGTCTCGCGGTGTCTCCCGACGGAAAGGAACTGTGGGTGGCCAATCGCGTGTCGCAGACCATCGCGGTCATCGACATTCCCACACACAAGCGCGTCGCCGAGATTCAGTGCGTGGGCAATCCCATGCACGTATACTTTCCGCCCGAGAGCAACGAGGTTGTCGTGACGTGCGCCGTGGCCGATCGCCTGGCGATCTTTGACCGCGCCAAACGCACCGAGATCACGCGCTTCGAAGTGGGCAACGTTCCCGTCGAATTGGCCTTCGGAGAGAAGGGCGGTCCCGTGTTCGTGACCAACTCCGAGGGAAGCGATGTCGCCGTGGTGGATCTGGCGGCCCGCAAAGTGCTGCGGCGCTTCCCGGTTGGCGCCGACCCCGAGGGCATCGCCTACTCCTCGCACTAGCGGCGCGCTCAGCGCGCCATGCCGCGCGAATACCAGGATGAGATCACCGCTTCGGCGGGGGTTCCGCTGAGAATGAACCCGTCGCGGTGGTCGCGTTCATCCATATCGCTGGGCCACTTCCAGCAGTACACACCCACCACGCACGGGCATCCGCGTACCGCCCGCAGGTACGCGTCGAAGCAGCGCGCCTGCGCCTCGCGTCCCGCTCCCGTCGCACCGGAGTCGTCGTGCGGCGAACGCCACGGGGCGGGCGTGCTCGGGAATCCGACTTCTGTCACCAGCACCGGGCGATGGTAGCGGCGTGACACGGCGTCGATTCGTTTCATTATCGACATGGCCCCCGCACGCAACGCCGCGTCGTCGGCGTTCGGGTGGGTATCCAGCGGGTAATAGCAATTGATGCCGATGTAGTCGAACGCCTTCCAGAACGTGACGTGTTCGAACTCGCCACCCCAGTTGGCGGCATAGGTGAGACGTCCGCCGTACACGGTGCGCAGGCGTTGCGCGATGCCGATCCAGTCCGCCTCGTGCCCCACCGTCGCTTTCGCGAGTTCCACTCCCACACACAGAAAGTCGATGTCTTCCATTTCCGCCAGCAGCGCGTAGTGACGAATCCATCGTTCGTAGCCGGCAAAAAAGCGTTTCCAGTCGGCGGCGGAATCGAACGAGATCTCCCCCGGCCAGCTGCGGCCCACCCACACGTGCGGCTTGAGCATGACGCTCATTCCCATCCGCTGTGCGGCCAGGGCGGCATGCACCACGCTCTCGTCGTTCTCGGCGCGCGCGCCGCTGGAAAACGGGAACGGCCCCGTGGATTGTGCCGTCGGCATGAATGTAAAGGGAGTGAGCGAGACCGCGTTGGCGCCGAGCGCGCGCAATTGCTGCAACGCGCTGTCCGACGCCGCCGAAATGTACCCGTCGCGGATGGCATACCCTTCGTGCGCGTGGCAGAAGCCGCGCAGGAACTCCGTCGGTTCCCTGCGCGGTGGCAACGGCCGGCGTTCGCGGGCCAGCTCCCGCACGTGGTCACTCCACGCGCGCGCAATTGCCTCGCGCCGCTCCCCGGCGGGCAACCCGCCCGAGAAGATGTGCATCACCTCGTCCACACCGCGCGATTCGCACAGGAACCTCACCAGCTCACCCGCCACCGCGCGGCGCACCAGCGGTGACTCGGCGCGGAACGACCGGTTGTTGATCCAGTGATCGAGATCACCGACATCGTCATAGCCCGAAAGGCGCGTGGCCCAGTAACGGCAATCGCGTCCGCGCCAGTGCGACACACACGCCACCGCCAGCCCCTCCTCCATGGCGTCGACGGGCGAGCGTCCCAGCACGCGCATGATCAGACACGCCGCCACTTCGCGCCCCAGTTCACCTTCGAAACCGGGTTCGGTGCTGCACACAACCAGATTCTGGGTGGGAAAAGAATGCGCGGGAAGCGTGTAGGAGGTGGCCATGCCCTTGGCCTCGAGCGTGGGATACACTTGGCAGCGCAGCGCCACGTCGGATGCATCGAGATGCAGCCACGTGTCGACGCGCGCCGCCGCATCCCGGGCTTCACGGGCAAGCTGCTGCATGCGTTGCGCGGGTACGTTGCCGCGAGCGACCATCTCGATGACCGCCGGATGCGCGTTCGCCGTCGCGGCGACGCTCAGCACCACCAGCAGGAGCGCGACAGCGCATGAGCCGGAGCGGCCCGGCCTACGGAGCAACGAATGCCTGAGGATCCGCATCATTCGACACGTGTACGCCGGTGACGTCGAATCGTCCCCGTCCGGTCGAAATCTTGATGGCGCCGAACGACGTCCAGTCGGTCCAGGGACGCGTGAACCCGGGCTCGGTGTCACTTGCCTTCTCGAAGTAGGACCACTGCGATACCAGCCCGGTCTTGCGGTCGATCCACACCAGGTAGCGGTTGTCCGGTGTGTCGCCGACACCGGCAAATGTGAGCTGTACGGTGTCAGCGTCGCGGCCGTCTTCCGTCTTCTGCTCACCCATGTAGTGCAGCGTGACGCCGGTATCCTTCAGCTTGTACGGCATGAGCAGCCAGTACGAATCATTGATCCAGATCGACATGGCCTTTTTGAGCACTTCATCACGTTTGGCGTCGTCGGTCACTTCCCGGCCGTGGTTCCACACACGGCCCTTCCCGGTGTTGACGTTCATGATCACCAGCAGCGAGTCAGCCTCGAGGCGATAGTCGCCGGTCCACTTGTCCCACACGTGGGTTCGCTTGAAGATCGTCCAGCCGATGGTACGCACGGCGTCCCACGCGGCGCGTCCGCCCATGGCCTGCATGGTGCGGTCGGCGAGCGCCATGGCCTTCGCATCCGAATGCGAGGCATCGAAGCCCATGGCCGGGGGGTTGTCCGCCGCCCGGGCGGTGCACGCCAGAGTGGCCACAAGCACCACCACTGACACCCCCGCTGTTGAACCCGAGGCGAATTTCATTTCGAGGACTCCTTTCGCTCCACGCGGCCATCGGCCGCAATCTCGTAAATCTCCATGGGAGACAGCAGAGGAATGGCGTCTATCCACGACGCAATATCGTCGGCCACTTTCTGGCGCTCGTGCACGCGTACGTGCACCGCGAAAATCGTACGGGGGCGAAAACCGTTGGAAACCAGACGCCGTCCGTACGGGTAGGTAAGAAACCAGAACGGCAGAACGCCGACATCGAGCGTGCGGTCCAGCACTCCCGCACTGCGCAGCGACTTCTCGTCGATGATACCGTCGCCCAGGTGAATCACCGTCCGCCCGTCCAGCGTGACCACCAGTCCCAGGTGTTGCACGTCGGCGTAGTGCACCTTGCCGTGGCTCAGGCCGAAGGCCTCGACGTGAATGCCTCCGATGTCACGCGCAGTCATTACCCCCTCGTCGGCGGCGAGCGTATGCACGCGATGGGCAAACAACCCGTGGGTGGCTTCGATTACCTGGACCGTGGCCTGCGACGTCGATGCAAAGTGCGTGGCGGGGTTGGCGCGCAGATGACGGGCGACAGCGGCCGCATCGAAGTGATCGGCATGGACGTGCGTGGCGAGAATGAGGTCGATGTGGTTGAACGGGGCGCGGGCGTCGCGCAGCCGATCGAGAACCGGCCCGGAAGGAACGCCGAAGGGGACGGCATCTTCTCCGAAGAGCCCGTCGATGAGCACGGCCGACCCGCCGGACCGTACCAGGACACCCTCGCAGCCCACGTACGTCAGATTCAGCAGCACGTGCTCACCCGGTTACCGCGGGACGCCGGGGGGGCAATACAGCACATGGATTTCACGTCGCGGCCTCACCCCGCTGGAATGACAGAATCCCCCATCCGCAGCACCCCACCCCGTTTTCATTTCGCCAGTTACCGCCATGGTAGCACAGACATGTAACTTTTCCGAGTTCCGCTGCGTCTCCTACATGCGTCATGGGGAACGACTTCCGGGATCTGGCGCAGGAGTATGCGGGAAAGGTATTCACCTATGCGCGTTACGCGCTCCGGGACCACCAGGATGCGGAGGACGTGACCCAGGAGGTGCTGATCCGCCTGTGGAAAAACCACGATTCTATCGAGCCCTCGCGGCTCTCCGCCTGGGTGATGCGCGTCACCCGCAACCTGGTGATCGACTGTTCGCGCCGCCACCGGACCCGCGCCGCCGTCTTTGTGGATGGGCCGGCGGCAGAGACATCGGCGGCCAGTGTGGCCGCGGCTCCCACTCCCGATGCGCACGCCGGACGGGCGGAGCTTCGCGAGGTCATCGAGCGTGCGATCGCGGAACTGGACGAGCCCCAGCGCAGCATCGTGGTGATGCGCGAAATCCAGGGGCTGGCCTACGAGGAAATTGCAGACGCGCTGAACATGCCGCTCGGCACCGTCAAGGTGTACCTGCATCGCGCCCGCCGGCGCATGCGTGAGCGAGTACGCGCACAACTGGGGGAACATGTCTGAGATGTACTGTGCAGAAGTCCGCGACCTGATCGACGGCTTTCTCGACGGCGAACTGGACGCAGAAACGCACGCGCGGGTGAAGGCGCACTGCGACCGCTGTGCCGCGTGCGCGCGCGACGTGGAGACCGCGCAGCGTATTCACGTCGCGCTGCGGGCATTG
>DASRYI010000290.1:0-1919 GCA_035687255.1 Candidatus Krumholzibacteriia bacterium
CTTTACTACGCCGGCCCCGGCGCCATCATGCAGGTTGACGTAACCACGTCGCCCACCCTGCAACTGGGCACGCCGCGTCCGGTTCTGGACATCGCCAAAAATCACATCGAGATCGGTCGCGTTGCGACCTTCGACGTGACCCCGGGCGGGAAACGCTTCATGGTCTCGGTCGGCTCGGAATCAACCAGAAGGCCGCGCTTCGAAATCACCGTGGTGGAGAACTGGCTGTCCGAGTTCAAGGCTGCTCAGATGGCGAAGAAGTAGCTCCCAGATAGGTATCGAACCATTCCACCGTGGCCTTGGTCGCATTCTCGAGCGCCTCGCTCGCAATGAACCCGTCGTCATAGCCGTACGTGTGCCCGGTAAGAAGCCGTAGCAGCTTCTTGTCGGCGTGGATGGTGGGCGTGTCGTAGTAGCGGTACGATTCCTTCACCGGCACGGTGGGATCGTGCTCGCCGTGAACGATGAGATGCGGAATGGTGAGATCCTGCGCGCGCTCGGCGGCGGCGTAGTCGTCGTGATGCTGCTCGAGGTCGTCGAGCAGCGCGACGTCCATGGAAAGCGGTGCGCCGCCGTTGAAGTCCTTGAACGCCAGCTCGCCGTTTTCACGCCATTTCTTCTTCTGCCGGTCGGTGTAGTGGTCGGGATGCGCGGATGCGGACCAGCTGACCAGCGCGCGCACCGACTCATCCTCCAGCGCGGTGAGAATCGAAACCACGCCGCCGCGGCTGTGTCCCCACAGGCCAATGGCGACGTCCGCGTGCAGACCCAGCATCTTCTGTCCGCGTTCCGGATCGCGAATCCATCGCAACACGGTTTCGAGGTCGTCGAGTTCGCGCGCCAGCGTGTTGGCGCGGAACAGCGCCGGCGAAATCACCTGCGCGCTGCCGGTGGTCAGTGATCCGTCCTCGGGAACGCGGCCGTTGTGCGAGAAGTCGATGGCGAGCGCGCCGAATCCGTCGGCCGCCAGGCGCGCGGCCACCAGCGGAATGAACCCCCAGCGGCGGTGTCCCTTGAACCCGTGGCTCAGCACCACCACGTTCTTCACGGGACCGTCCGGAACCAGCGGCGGATACCAGTCCGCAAGCACCGGGTGGTGGTCGCGCGTGGGGATGGAAAGAATGGCGGGTTCGTGCAGTTCCATGACGGTTTCGAACATAGGCAATTATCAATCTTGTTGCAAGAGTTCGGGTTGCGACGGGACGCGGGCTCGACTATGATTGCGCGCATGGGTTTTCGTTCCAATCTGCCCGGCCTGCGTAACGGCGCGCGCGTCATCCTGGCGCCGCTGTGCGGCATTACCACCGCCCCCTTCCGGCGCATCTGCCTGGAGCACGGTGCCGACATGGTGGTGACCGAGATGATCAGCTCCGAGGCGGTCACGCGGGGAAAGAGCGAGGATTGCCGGGCGACAAAGGGTCTCGACATGCGCGAGGGGCCGCTTTCCCTCCAGATCTTCGGGGGTGATCCCATTCGCATGGGAGAGACGGCAGCGCGCCTGTCGGCGCGCGGTCCCGAGTACATCGACATGAATTTCGGGTGCCCGGTGAAGAAGATCGTCGGCGGTGGCGGCGGCTCGGCCGTGCTCAGGGAACCGGAACTGCTGGGAACCATCTGCCGCGAAGTGGTGCGGCGCAGCTCGGTGCCGGTGTCGGCCAAGATCCGCGCCGGATGGGACCGCTCGACCGGCGAACACGTGCGCGAACTGGCGCGCACCATCGAGGACGCCGGGGTATCCATGCTGGCGTTGCACGCGCGTACGCGCACGCAGAAGTTTACCGGCCGCGCCAACTGGGACCTCATCGCCGAGGCGCGCGACGCCGTGTCGATTCCGGTGGTGGGTAATGGCGACGTGCGCAGCGCCGACGATGTGGTGCGCATGGCCGAGCAGACGGGCTGCGACGCCGTCATGATCGGGC
>DASRYI010000291.1:0-1554 GCA_035687255.1 Candidatus Krumholzibacteriia bacterium
GGGCGCCCACCGCACCGGGTCCGTCGGCCCGAAGATCCCCAGCACCCGCGCACCTGCCGCGCACGCCACGTGCATCACGCCGGTGTCGTTGCACACCACCAGATCCGCCCGCCGCATGAGCGCCGCCACGTCGGTAATGGACCGGCCGGCCACCACCTTTCCGGGAACATCACACGCCCGGGTGAATGCGTTCACCGTCTCTTGATCCGCCGGTCCCTGGATGACCACCACGCTGGTATCGCGCGCACCACGGATTTGGTTTACGACCTCCGCAAAATTCTCCGGCTTCCAGATATTCTCACGTTTCCCGGCTCCAGGATGCACCGCGAGTTTCAGGGTCCCCGTTCGCCAGCTATCGCTGGCGTATCTGTCCGCCCACCGCTCGCTGGTCTCGCCCGGCACGATCAGGGGCGAGAGGTCGTCGGTGGTGATGCCCACGGCGCGCAGCGGAAACAGATTGTGCTCGGCTTCGTTCATGGCCGCCAGTTCGCGCGCGCCGGGCAGCGGCAGCGTGATGTTGAGGTAGCTTCCCGTCAGCGAATCGCCCACGCGCGACGACGTGGATCCAATGCGAACGGGCGCGCCCGACAACACCCCGAGCATCAGCGTTGTGAACGAAAACGACACCGTGTGCAACACGATGGCCAGATCGAAATGCTCCGCGCGCAACGCCCGCAATACGCCCAGGTGGCTGCCCGGACGGCGCTTGTCATAGGTGAACACGCTGTCGACGAAGGGGCTGTTGGCCAGCACGCCGCGATTGAGGGTGGAGGTCACGATGCCCACGCGGGCGCCGGGGTAGGTTTCGCGGATGGCGCGCAGGGCGGGTGTGGCCAGCATCATGTCGCCCATCTGATTGTGCTGGCGCACCACCAGAATGCGCTCGAACTTCAGGGCGCGAAACTCGTCGACGGACAGGGGCCGCGCGTGCAGAAAGGCGCCCACCGTGCGCATGAGCCCGCGCTTTCCCGAACGCTCCATGGTCTTCACGCGTCCCACCGGTCACCACGCATTCTTTTTGGCGCGCGCGCGCACACCGGCGAGGATGTCGAGATAGCTCTGGTGGCGCGACCGCGGAATCCGTCCCGCTTCCACCGCCGCTTTCACGGCGCACCCGGGCTCGTGCGAGTGCGTGCACCCGTCGTAGCGACAGGGGTCATCGATGTGGGTCATCTCGGGGAAGCACGCCGCCACCGCGTGCTCGTCGGTCCCGGGGAAGCTGAAGGTCTGCATGCCCGGGGTGTCGGCCAGGTATCCGCTCCGGAACGGAAACAGGTGTGCGTTGGTGGTGGTGTGCCGCCCGCGCCCGGTCTTGTCCGCCACCTCGTCCACCCGCAGGTCCAGCGCCGGGTCAAGGCGGTTGAGGAGCGAACTCTTGCCCACGCCCGATTCCCCGACGAACGCGTAAACGCCATGGTCGATGCGGGACTCGATAGCGTCCACCCCCCGCCCCGTGACGGCGCAGGTTTCGACCAGCTCGTAGCCCGCGGGATCATAGGTGGCGTGCAGCTCCTGGACCTGGCCTTTCTCCGCCAGGTCGATCTTGTTGAAAAC
>DASRYI010000292.1:0-5094 GCA_035687255.1 Candidatus Krumholzibacteriia bacterium
CGCAGGATGGCGCGCGCGATCGCGAGCCGCTGGCGCTGCCCACCGGAGAGCTGGGCGCCGCGGTCTCCCACCACGGTGTCGTACCCGGCGGGAAATGCGCGAATGAAATCGTGGGCATTGGCGGCGCGCGCCGCGCGTTCCACGGCCTCGCGGTCGGCATTCGGGGAGCCATAGCTGATGTTGTTGTAGATGGTGTCGTTGAACAGGATGGTTTCCTGCGTGACGATTCCCATCAGCGAGCGCAGCGACTCCAGCGAGAACTCCCGCGTATCCACCCCGTCAAAGAGAACGGCACCGTGCGTACAGGTGTAGAAGCGCGGAATGAGATCCACCAGGGTGGTCTTGCCCGCGCCGCTGGAGCCCACAATGGCGACCACGTCGCCGCGCTGCGCCGTGAACGACACGTTGCGCAGCACCGGTTCCCCGGCCACATATTCGAAGTCAACGTTCTCGAAGCGGATGTCCTTCTCGAACACCGCCGGCCGGCCACCCGTCCCCTGCGGTTCGCGCGCGGTGGCGAGCAGCTCGAACACACGCTGTGCGGACGCGGTGGCCTGCTGCACCAGCACTGTGAGCTTGCTCAGATTCTTGAGCGGCGTGATCACAAACAGCATGGCGGCCACGAACATGACCAGATTCTCCGCGGGAAGCGCCCCCGCCAGCACGCGCGTTCCCCCGTACCACAGCACCACCGCAAACGAGAACGTCCCCAGCAGTTCCGAGGTGGGCGCCGAGAGGGCGCCGTAGAGCTTCATGCGGATGTAGTGCATCATGTGGCGCTGGCTGGCGCGCCCGAAACGCCGTTGTTCGTATTCGTGCGTGCCGAATGACTTCACCAGGCGCACGCCGCCGATGGTTTCTTCCAGGCTCGCCGTCATGTCCGCCATTCCCTCCTGGGCCCGGTGGCTGCGCCGCTTGAGCTTGCGTCCCACCAGATCGACCAGGAACACGTTTACGGGAATGATGCACACCACCAGCAGCGTCAGCCGCCAGCTGACATTGAGCAGGATGAACACCGCCACCATCGTCATGAGGATGTTGCGCAGCGCGCTGGACGCAACGCCGATCACCGCGCCCCTTAGAGCCGTGACGTCGTTGGTCACGCGCGAGATCAGGTGCCCGGCGCGCTCGCGGTCGAAGTACGAAAGCGGCAGATCGAGAATGTGGGCGTACACGTCGCGCCGGATGCGGTACAGCACCTGTTGCTCGAGCCATTCGGTGTAGTAGGTCTGGATGTAGCCGAAGATGTTCTTGACCAGCATCATCGTCACCAGCAGCCAGATGAAACGCAGCAGCCGCTCGTCCGACGTGCCGGCATACATCCACGACTCGAAATGAACCTTGGACCACACGCGTGCGTGCTCGACGAACGCGGGCAGCGGCATGCCTTCGTGGTGGTGCGCTTCCACGGATACCGGCGTGGGCTGACGGTCCAGAATCACGCGCAGAAACGGCGGAATCAGCGTGAGCGACACTCCCGACAGCGACGCGAACAGCGCGATCACGACGGACAGCATCAGCATGCGCCTCCAGAAGGGGCGCACGTAATCCAACAGGCGATAGTAGGCGTTCATGGCAGGGCCCGCGGTCTCACCCCGGGCAGCAACAAATATGGGGCAACGGACGCCCGCGCGCTAGCGGGTTGCGAAGTGCAGCAGGGTGTCGATCTTGGAGCAGACCTCGTCCACCGAGACCTGCTGGCCGCGCACCCCCTGGATGATCTGCACCCAGGGCGTGGATTTTGGAAACCAGTTCGGGGCATCAAAGCGCGTGAAGAAGCCGATCGTGGGCCGCCGCATGCCGACCGCAAAGTGGAAGTAGTCCGTGTTGCCCGCCAAGACTAAGTCGGCCCGCGACAGGAGCGCAAGTGCTTCCTTGACGTTCTTGGGCTCCAGGTCGAGCACGCAGTTGGGGAGCAGCGCGCGGAACCGGGCCAGCCCTTTGGCGTCCAGATTGTTGGAGAGCAGCAGCACCCGGGCTCCGTTGCGGCGCACCACTTCGGTGGTGATGTGCGCCAGCGCCGTTTCCACCAGCCGGTGGCCTCCCTTTCCCATGCCCGGATCCACCACCACCAGCATGGTGTCCTTGTCGGGCTTGCGGAAGTGGATCATCTGCTGCGCCCAGCGCGCGTACCGTTCCGGCAGACGCCACGCCATCACGCCGTCGCCCGGCGACTGCCCCAGTACCGAGAGAAAACTCAGCGCCCGCGGCGCTTCGTACGTGCTCTCGTCCGAGGTGCGGATCTCGCAGTTGAGAAACGGATACGTGAACTGCTGGGTGAATCCCACGCGCAGGGGCGCCCGTGAAAACAGTGTCACCAGCGCCCGCGCGAAACTGAAATCCCGCCCGAGCATGAAGACCACGTCGAAGCCGCGCGCCTTCACGCGCCGCAGGAGATTCAGGTACGTGGTTGAAAACAGCGACAGGTGCTCGGGCTCGTAGGAAATGAGCTCGTTGATATTGTCGATGGTCCGGATCATCTCGCCGTTGCCTTCGCGCGCGAGCACGGTGACGCGCATGCCGGGAAAACGGCGCTTGAGATGGTTGAGCACGGGGGCAAAGAACAGAAGTTCGGTGAGGTCCCCCGAGTCCACCACCAGCACACGGCTGGTGTCATTGATGTCGCCGGGGAGGGAAAAATGTTCCCGGCGGACCATGCGGCCCAGAAAGGGCGCAATACGGCCCACCATCTGGTCGCGGCGTTGCGTCAGTGCGGTGGTCAATTATTCAACTCCCGGGGGTGTTGAGGACGATTTTGCAAGACGGAGGCCAGTCGTTCCCTCCTACGCTGGAACCAGCGTCTTTTCAATGGCTTCCGCCGCTCGTGACATGGGAATGAGCTTGAGCTCGCGGCGGATGGTGTCCGGAATCTCGTCGAGGTCCCGTTTGTTGGCGTCCGGAAACAGCACAGTCTTGATGCCGGCGCGGTGGGCCGCAATCACCTTGTCCTTGAGCCCGCCGATGCCCAGCACCTGCCCGGTCAACGTGATCTCCCCGGTCATCGCCACGTCGTTGCGCACCGCGCGGTTGTAGAGCAGCGACGCGATGGTGCACGCGATGGCCACACCCGCGCTGGGGCCGTCCTTGGGCACCGCACCCGCCGGCACGTGAATGTGGATGTCGAACTTCTCGAAGAAGTCCCGGTCGGGCGCACCCGCCAGGTAATGCGACTGCACGAACGACATGGCGGCCTCGGCGCTTTCGCGCATCACGCCGCCCAGCTGACCCGTCAGCCGCAGACGTCCTCCGCCTTTCATCTTCACCGCCTCGATAAACAGAATCTCGCCGCCGTCGAAGGTCTTGGCGAGCCCGGTGACCACACCCACGGTGGGCCGCTTGCGCGCGATCTCGCTGCGGTACTCTTCCTGGCCCAGGAACTGCGACACGTTGCGCTCACCGATTCTGACCGGACGTTTGTTACCGGCCGCGATACGCCGCGCCACCTTGCGGCAGATGCCCGCGTACTTGCGCTCCAGTTCGCGCACCCCTGCCTCGCGCGTGTACTTGCGGATGATGTGCCGGTGTCCCTCGTCGCTGATCTTGAGCAGTTTGGGAGGGATACCGTTCTCTTCCAACTGGCGGGGCAGAAGATATTTCTTCGCGATCTCCACCTTGTCCATGGTGATGTAACCGGGAATCTCGATCACTTCCATGCGGTCGAGCAGCGGCCGCGGAATCGAATCGAGAATGTTGGCGGTGGTGACGAACAACACCTTCGACAGATCGAAGGGGATGTTCAGGTAGTGGTCCTCGAAGGTGTCGTTCTGCGCCGGATCGAGCACCTCGAGCAACGCCGCCGCCGGGTCGCCGCGGAAGTCCGCACCCAGCTTGTCGATCTCGTCCAGCATGAACACCGGGTTGTTGCTGCCCGCGGTGCGCATGCCCTGAATCACGCGGCCCGGGAGCGCGCCGATATACGTGCGCCGGTGGCCCCGAATCTCGGCCTCGTCGCGCATGCCGCCCAGGGAAATACGCACGAACTTGCGTCCCATGGAGCGCGCGATCGACTTGCCCAGCGAGGTCTTCCCCACTCCCGGCGGGCCCGCAAAGCAGATGATGGATCCGCGCATCGACTGCTTCAGCTTCTTGACAGACAGGAACTCAAGAATGCGCTCCTTCACCTGCGCCAGATCGTAGTGATCCTCGTTGAGCACCTTTTCAGCCTCGGTGATATCCAGGTTGTCGGGCGTGGTCACCGACCAGGGAAGATCCAGGATCCAGTCGATGTAGGTCTTCGACACCGTGTACTCGGCGGCGCCGGGCGACATCTTCTGCAGGCGGTCGAGCTCCTTGAGCGCGACGTCGCGGGTGGGTTCGGGAAGATTGGCGGCGTCGATCTTGGCGCGCAGGTCCTCGGCCTCCACGGTGCGGTCGTCGTCCTCGCCCAGTTCGCGGCGAATGGCCTTGAGCTGCTGGCGCAGGTAGTACTCGCGCTGCTCGCGGTCCATCTCGCGCTTCACGTCGGCCTGCAGCTTCTTGCCCAGCTTTTGCACTTCCATTTCGTCGGCGAGATAGCGCGCCAGCAGTTTCAGCCGCTCGGTGGTGTCGATCTCCTCGAGCAGCTTCTGCTTGCGATCGAGCTCGATGTTGAGGTTGGTGGCGATCACGTCGGCCAGCCGCCCGCCCTCCTTGATGTTGTTCACGATGATTTTGAGCTCGTCGGCCAGGGTCTCCGATTCGTCCACCAT
The DNA here is from genome assembly GCA_035687255.1 of Candidatus Krumholzibacteriia bacterium. Taxonomy (GTDB): domain Bacteria; phylum Krumholzibacteriota; class Krumholzibacteriia; order WVZY01; family JAKEHA01; genus JAKEHA01. Next base: position 4,689 of record DASRYI010000292.1, read on the forward strand.
GCGCGTGAACGACCGGATCACGTTCTGCATGTAGGCCTTGTGCAGGTCGGATTCGCGCTCGATCTCTTCCAGCACCGACACCTTGCCGCGCAGATACGGCACCACCTGCGTCACGTCGGCCACACGGATGCGCGCGATGCCCTGTGCCAGCAGACGCATCTCGCCGTTGGGAAAGCGGATCATCTTCTGAATGTGAATGGCGGTCCCCACCGGATAGATATCCTCGGGTCCGGGTTGCTCGGTGTCCTGATTGCGCTGCGTGAAAGCGCCGATGATCTTGTGTTCGGCCAGCGCTTCGTCGGCGAGACGCAGCAGATTGGGATCGCGCAGGATCAACGGCACCATCATGAGCGGAAACACCACCGCGTCGTTGATGGGAAGAATGGCGAGCTCGCCGGGAATATTG
>DASRYI010000293.1:0-2914 GCA_035687255.1 Candidatus Krumholzibacteriia bacterium
CCTCGAAGATGTGGCCCGCGATGGCAGCACGCGCTTCTCCCGGCGTGGTCACCGCCAGCAGCCGTCCCTCGCGAATCACCGCAAAGCGCGGGCACAACACGGCCACGTCCTCGACGATGTGTGTGGAGAGCAGCACGATACGATCGGCCGCGAGTTCGGAAAGCAATTGATAGAAGCGCAGGCGTTCTTCCGGATCGAGACCCGCGGTGGGTTCGTCGACAATGATCAGACGCGGATTGCCGGCGATGGCCTGCGCGATGCCGAGGCGCTGGCGCATGCCGCCCGAGTATCCCTTCACGGCGCGTTTGGCCGCGAACGTGAGGTTCACGCGATCCAGCAGCTGAGCCACCAGTTGCTTGCGTCCACCCGGTGCGTCGACACCCTTGAGCGTGAGCAGATGGGAGAGCATGGCTTCACCCGAGAGATGCGGGTAGAAACCGAATTCCTGCGGCAGGTAGCCGAGGCGTGGCCACAGTGACTCGGGATCCTTCAGAGTATCCGCGCCATCGAGGGTGACCGACCCGGATGTGGGCTCCAGCAGTCCCGCCAGGATCTTCATGAATGTGGATTTGCCGGCGCCGTTGGGACCCAGCAGGCCGAACATCCCTGGCGGCACGTCGAGGTCAACGCCGTTGAGTGCGGTAACCGGACCGGGATAGATCTTGGTGAGAGCGCGCGTGCTTAACACTGGGGAACCTCCAATATGTGGCAGACGGCCGGCCATCGGTCCGGGCGACCGTGTGGGTTCGTGACACTCCCGCAGTCTACGGTGAGCGGGTAGCGTATGTTTCGACGGATGTATGGACGGCGGGGGCGGCCCAAACCGGGCCGCCCCGCGAAGCAGATGTGAATCTAGGCCGCGGCCGGAAGCTCGTCGGCCTCGGGATCCTGTACGGCGGCCTTGCGCGTCCTGGCCACCACCATGTAGATCGACGGCACTACAAACAGGGTGAAGGCCGTTCCGATGATCATACCGGTCACCAGCATCATACCGATGCTGTTGCGTGCGCCGGCGCCGGGACCGCGCGCAAATACCAGCGGCAGGTGACCGACCACCGTGGCGGCCGTGGTCATGAGAATCGGGCGCAGTCGCGTGCCGGCGGCTTCGATGACAGCCTCCAGCTTCTCGCGTCCTTCCTCCTGCAGATGGTTGGCGAACTGCACAATCAGAATTCCGTTCTTGGCCACCAGTCCCACCAGCGTAATCAGACCCACCTGACTGTAGATGTTGATGGTGGTGAAGCCCAGGAACGAGAACAGCAGCGACCCCGAGATGGCGAGCGGAACCGATCCCGCCAGCACCACGAACGGATCGCGGAAGCTTTCGAACTGAGCCGAGAGCACCAGGTAGATCAGGATTGCCGACAGCAGGAACACGCCGAAGAACTTGCTGCCCTCGGTGCGCAGCTGGCGCGACTCACCCGCGTAGTCGATGGTGAACCCCTTGGGCAGAATCTCGTGCGCCTGTCCCTCCAGGAATTTCAGCGCCTTGTCGAGGGACACATTGGGCGGAATGGCGCCCTGCAGCCGCACCGCATTGAGCTGCTGGAAACGCTTGAGCTCGCGCGGTTGCGTTGACGTCTGGATGGTGGCAAACGTCGACAACGGCACCAGTTTTCCGTTGGCGCCCGTGATGTAGATGTCCTTCAGCTGATCGGCAGTGAGACGCTCGCTGCGCTTGACCTGCGGGATCACCTTGTAGCTGCGTCCCTGAATGCTGAAGCGGTTGACGTAGTTACCGCTCAACATGGTGGAAAGGTCCGCGCCTGCCTGCGCCAGCGACACGCCTTCGGCCCGCAGCTTGTCCCGGTTGAACACCACCTCGGCCTGCGGCTGGTCGTACTTCAGGTCGGAGTCGATGAACATGAACATGCCGCTCTGATACGCCTTCTGAATCAGCGTATTGGCGAACTGCACCAGTTGCTCGGGTTCCGCCGTGGATGCGATCACGAAGTCCACCGGGAAAGTACCACCGCCCGGCAACGGCGGCGGCACGACCGGAATGATGCGAATGCCGGGAATCTTCGACAACGCCGCGGATGCCGCGACCCGCAGATCCTGTGTACTCCGCTTGCGCTCGTTCCACGGCTTGGCCACCATGCCCGAGAACCCGCCGCTCGGGAACGTAATCTGGAACACGGCCTTGGTCTCCGGGAACGACTGGTACACCTTGTTCACTTCGTTGGTGAAAAGCGTGGTCTGGTCGAGCGTTGCATTGGGAGCGGACTGCACGATACCGAACACCACCGACTGGTCTTCGGTGGGCGCGAGTTCCTTGCCCGAGAACATGTAGAACGGGAAGATCAGCAGCACCGCGGCCGCCCACACCACGAAGACCGCCGGCCGGTACTTCAGCGTACTGCGCAGCATCTTCAGATAGTTGCGGCGGTGCATATCGAACTGCCGGTTGAGGAATCCGGCGAAGCCGCGGTCTGCCTCCCCCACCGCGAGCAACTTCGAGCCCATCATGGGCGAGAGCGTGAGCGCCACGATACCCGACACCACCACGGCGCCCGCCAGCGCAAAGGCGAATTCCTTGAACAACGTCCCGGTCAGGCCGCCCTGAATGGCAACGGGGGTGTACACCGTGGCCAGGGTAATGGTCATGGCGATGATGGGACCCACCAGTTCGCGCGCGGCGGCAATGGCCGCGTCAAACGGTTTCTGCCCCATGTGCAGATGCCGCTCGATGTTTTCCACCATGACAATGGCATCGTCCACCACCAACCCTACGGACAACACAATGGCGAGCAGCGTGAGCAGGTTGATGGTGAAGCCCATGATCAGCATGATGAAGACGGCGCCCACCAGCGAGAGCGGAATGGCGACAATCGGAATGATGACCGCGCGCACCGAACCCAGGAACAGGAAGATCACCACGATCACGATGAGGACCGTCTCGGTGAGCGTCTTC
>DASRYI010000294.1:0-2261 GCA_035687255.1 Candidatus Krumholzibacteriia bacterium
TTCGGGTCGATCTGCTGGCCGCTGGCCGCAAGAATCTCGTCCACGGCGAACTGGTGCGTTCTGCGCTTCCGGTAGGGACGGTCCGACGTCATCGCGTCGTACATGTCGGCGACCGCGATGATGCGTGACACCAGTGGAATCTGTTCGCCCTTGAGCCCGTCCGGATAGCCCGACCCGTCATAGCATTCGTGGTGGTGCCGGATCAGCGGCACAATGGAGTGCATTTCTCCCAGCATTTCGATCATCGACGCGCCCACCTGCACGTGGTTGCGCACCCGCTCCATTTCCGCTTCCGAGAGCTTGCCGGGCCGGTTGAGCAGGTCGTCGGGGACGCCGATCTTGCCGATATCGTGCAGCATGGCCGCCAGGTAGAGCTGGTGCTTGTCCTTGGTGGACATGCCCAGCTTGTCCGCAATCATCAGCGAATAGCGGCTGACGCGCGTGGAATGACCCGCGGTGTACTGGTCCTTGGCCTGAATGGTGCGCACCAGGGTTTCCACGGTGTTGTAGAACAGGCTGCGGAGGTCGTCGTAGAGCCGCGCGTTGTCCACCGCGATGCCCACCTTGAGTGCCAGCGCGGAGAAGAGCGCCAGGTCCCGCCGCGTGAATGAGTTGGCCTTGTGTGAATCGACGTATGCCAGTCCCAGCACGCCGTTGCGGCTGACCAGCGGCGCGCACATGGCGCTGCGCACGTCCAGCGCAGCCACGGAGCGCGAGTGAATGAAGCGTTCGTCCACCAGCGCATCGCTCGAAATGATCGAGGTCTTCTGGCGCACGGCGGTTTGCATGATGGTCTGGCTCACCACGATCTCGCCGTCGCCGGCGTCATCGACGAGGCCGACCGGCCGGCGCGCGTAGGGAACCAGCGCCCCGGTGTTGCGGTCGATCAGGAACACGAATCCACGCGATGCCGGCACGCTCTCCATGATGATGGCGAGCAGATTGTCGAGGAGCATGTCGAGGTCCTCGATGTTGCGGAAGGCGCTGTCGGCTTTGTAGAGCACCTGCAGGGCCGCGTGCGCCGACAGCGGGTCGCTGCCCAGCCCTTCGAGAAACTCACTGGCTCCACTTTCCTCCGCCGAACTCGACATGGTGACCGAGGCGCCCTTGGGCTGGGCGTCGATCGAGACCGTGACATTCATGGGGGGACGTGAATCCCCGATGGTGGAATGCCTGGCCTCCACCAGAATCCCGACGTTGGCGATGATCAATTCGTCGCCCGGGCTCAGGCGCTCGCGCGTCACGCGTCGGCCGTTGAGATACGTGCCGTTCGTGCTCCCCAGGTCATTGATGAAATACTGATCCTTCTCGTATGTGATCCGGCAATGGAAGCGCGAGATCGCGGTGTGATCGAGAACGATGATGTTCTCGGGATCGCGACCGATGGTGAGGGGCAGATGTGCCGCCTCGAGCGCGACGGTGCGGCCCTTGGCGTTTCCTGAGATGACGCGTACGTGGAGCATGAAAATCTTTCCGGCGCGACGGGACCATGCGCCGGACGGCGTGTGCAAGATTCGTGGGCATCCGGCGGGGGCCGCGGCGGGTGCCACATGTGGCGGTAACCCGGGCTGAGCCTACAAGATATGGTGGTTCATATTGCAGTTTGTCACTACATATTGTATTTTGTCTTGACACAGGCGAATTATGGCTCTGATACTACTTTGGCCGCACGCGTAGCTGACAACCGCCGGTGCATTGGTATCTGCAAGGAGCCCGTCGCATGCTGAAACTGAGAGAATGTCCGCCTCTCACCGAAAACGCCCTTCGTGTGCTTGAAACCCGCTATCTGCGCAAGGACGGCAACGGCGCCGTGGTGGAAACGCCCGACGACATGTTCCGCCGCGTCGCGGAGAACATTTCCAGCGCGGAGTGCCAGTACGGGGCATCGCCCGAAGAGGTCCGCATGTGGGAAGAGCGTTTCTTCGACGCCATGCGTCAGCTCGAGTTCCTGCCCAATTCGCCCACGCTGATGAACGCGGGCACGGAGATCCAGCAACTCTCGGCCTGTTTCGTCCTGCCCGTCGAGGATTCGATGGACGCCATCTTCGATTCCATCAAACACACCGCTCTCATTCACAAGAGCGGCGGTGGGACCGGATTTTCGTTTTCCCGCCTGCGTCCGCGCAACGATGAGGTATGCAGCACACACGGTGTGTCCAGCGGCCCCATCTCGTTCATGGGCGTGTTCGACGCGGCCACTGACACCATCCGACAGGGCGGCCGCCGGCGCGGCGCCAACATGGCCATCCTGCGCGTCGACC
>DASRYI010000295.1:0-2065 GCA_035687255.1 Candidatus Krumholzibacteriia bacterium
GGTCGAACGGCGCGCATGTGGTTGGCTCCGTCTATTATGCGGCGGGATGGATGTTGCTCGCCGTCACCGGACGACTGCGAAGCGGCGAGCACCGTGCTCGCGTCCTCGCACTGCTCGCGTCGATTCCCGCGGTGATGGTGCTGTGGCAACCGGGAGCCCCCGGCATGGATCACATTCTCTCGGTGCTGCTGCTGGCCGCGCTGGTTGCGTGGCGCGACGACTTCCGGCTGGCAACGCCCCGGCCGACGCGCGCAGGGGCATGGAGGTTCGCCGTCCTGACCATGGCCGGCGCCGCCGTGTTTGTGGGCTACGGGTTCTTCGCCCTGCGCGAGCACATGGTGCCGCCGCTCGACGCGCAGGCCTGCGTACGCCTGGCGCTGGGCCGGCTGCAGGGACTTCCGGCGCCGGAGCCGAGGTGGTACTCCGAGGGTGGCGAGTGGTTCGTCGCGGTCCTGCCAGGGGTGGTGTACGCCTCGTTGCTGCTGTCGCTGGGGGCCATCCTGCACGCGGAATTGTCCCGAAATCGCGACGCCGACAAAGGTTTTGCTGGATGATTTGACAGAGCCGGATAGATTTGAATACAGGAGCCGGCCAAACGACGACTATGAACAGCCAACCGGACGTATGGCTGCGCGGGCATATCCACGGAATTCCACCCCTGCTGGAGCCCGTCGCACATTCACTGCTGCAGTCCCGCGAGGATGCAGCCCAGGCCGTCGCGGGTGTTCGGCGCGAGCTGCTGTGGGTGCGCCCGCCCGGTGCCGCGTCCGCCGGATTCCACCTCTTTCACGCCGCGCATGCGCTCGACCGGTTGATGACATTTGCGCGCGGCGAGACGCTGCAGGACTCGCAGCGGCGGGCCTTGCTGCTCGAGCGGTCGCCGGATCTGCAAATGGCGCGCGAGGATCTGATCGAGCTGCTGGAGCTCACCGTCGACCGCGCGCTCCTGCAACTGCGCTGCACGCCGGAAAGCACCCTTCTCAAGAGCCGGGTCGTGGGTAACGCCAGCCTGCCGTCCAACGTTCTGGGTCTTCTGTATCACGCATCCGAACACACCGCCCGCCATGTGGGCCAGCTTTTGACGACGCTCCACGTGGTCGGGCATCGCACCGCCACCATCACCTGACGTCATTCAGCAACCTGCGGCCAGCCGCTTGTCGCGCGCCGAGGCTGTGCGTTACGCTGATCGCCCCGTATGCGCCTGCTCAGTGTCATACTGCTGGCGGTCCTGGCGGCCTCCAGCCCTGCACCCGTGGATCACACTGCGCTCTCCGCAACCGTTGTCGCGGATTCCATGTACGACGCCGGCGCCATCGACTCGCTGGCCGCCTACGCGAACCGCATGATGGCGCGCGCGAGCGCGCAACGCGACTCGGTGTTGCTCGGGCGCATGATCTACTACCGGGGCCGCGCCCGCCTGGCGCTGCGCGATCCCCACGCTCCCGAAGACTTCGCGCGCGCACTGGAAATCGCCACCGCATTGAATGATTCCATCGGGCGCATGAATGCGCTCGGTCTCACCGCGTTCGTGGCCGTGAACCAGGGGCATTTCGACGAGTCGATTCGTCTCAATGAGGAGCGCATTGCGCTGGCCCGGGCGCTGCACCAGCGGGGAAGCGAGGGCTGGGGACACCTCCTCATCGGTTACGCGGAGCTCTACCGCGAACATTTCCCGCGTGCGCGCGACGAGTACGTGGAGGCGTGGCACGCCTTCCACGACGCCAACCGGCCCCGCGAGCAATTGTCGGCATCGATTGGTCTCGGACGCGCGCTGGAGCTTCTCGGTCGCTATTCCGAAGCGCGCGTCAGCTACCAGCAGGCGTGGTTGACCGCGCGCCGTCTGGGTGATCGCGGCCAGGAAGCCGACGCCATCAACAATCTGGGCGTGATGGAAGAGGAACACGGCGATCTCTCGCTCGCGGTCCGTTACTTTACGCGCGCCTACGAAATCAAACGCGACCTGAAATCCTTCGACATCGCGAGTGTGGCGCACAACCTGGCCGCCGTCGATCAGATGATCGGGCGCTATGCACACGCCGAATCGACACTGGCCCAGGCCATGTCG
>DASRYI010000296.1:0-6124 GCA_035687255.1 Candidatus Krumholzibacteriia bacterium
GCCTGCGGCGTTCGTACCCGCGTCCGCCGCCTCCGCCGCGTCGCCCGGCGGTGAAAGCCGCGCGTTGTAGCGCTGGATGGACTCGACGTGCAGCGGACCTGCGGCCACCGTCTGCAGCCCCAGCACCAGCGCGTGGAAGCCCGCCATGGTCGTGATGCACGGAACCTTCATCTTGTTGGCGGCAAGACGGATGAACTTGTCGTCCTCCACCGATTTCCGGCTCCACGCCATGTTGACGACCAGCGTAATGGTGCCGTCCTCGATCATTTCAAGAAGACCATAGTCACCTTCGGAGATCTTCTGCACGGCGCGCACCGGCACACCGTGCGAACGCAGGACTTTCGCCATCCCCGTGGTCGCCACAATCTTGTAGCCCATCTCGCACAGCGCCTTCACCGGGAAGATGACCTTGCGCTTGTAGCGGTTGGCCACCGATATGAAGACGTGGCTGCCGCGCGGCAGGCGGTAGCCCGCGCCCAGCTGGGCCTTGATGAAGGCTTCGTCGAAGGTCTCGCCGATTCCCATCACTTCACCGGTGGAACGCATCTCGGGGCCCAGAATCGAGTCGACATTCGGGAACTTGTCGAAGGGAAACACCGGCGCCTTTACCGACATGTAGTCGGGTTGCGCTATTCCGCCGTAGACGTCCATATCGATCTTCTCGCCCATCACGGCGCGCGTGGCCACCTTGATCCACTGGATGCCCGTGGCCTTGCTCACATACGGCACCGTGCGCGACGCGCGCGGATTCACTTCGAAGCAGTAGATGCGGTTGTCCTTGATGGCGAACTGCGCGTTCATCATTCCCACCACGTGCAGCGCTTTTGCAATCCGCACCGCGTGCCGCTTGATCTCTTCGATCAGGTCGTCTTCCAGAGCCAGCGGCGGAAGCACGCAACTGGAATCGCCGGAATGGATACCGGCCTCCTCCATGTGCTCCATGACGCCTGCCACCACCACGTTCTCGCCGTCGCTGACGCAATCGACATCCACCTCGACCGCGCCTTCGATGAACTTGTCGATCATCAACGCGCGGTCTCCGCTGGACGCGAGCGCAGAGTCCACGCAGGAGAGAATTTCATCCTCGGAACGCACCAGCTCCATCGACCGTCCGCCCAGCACGTAGGGCGGGCGCAGCAACACCGGATATCCGAGCTGCGCCGCCTGGCGCACGGTCTCTTCGCGCGTGGACGCAAACGCGCAGGGGGGGTGCTTGATGCCCAGGCCGAGCATCAGCTCCTGGCAGCGCTCGCGGTCTTCGGCGCGGTCCACGGCCTCCACTCCCGTGCCCAGCACGGGCACGCCGGCCTGCGCGAGCCGGTGCAGCAGCTTGAGCGGGGTCTGTCCGCCGAACTGGAAGATGACGCCCAGCGGTTTCTCCTTGGCCACGATGGCCATCACGTGTTCGTAGGCCACCGGCTCGAAGTACAGCCGGTCGGAGATGTCGAAGTCGGTACTCACCGTCTCCGGGTTGCAGTTGACCATGATCGATTCGTAGCCCATGTCGCGCAGCGCCATGGCGGCGTGCACACAGCAGTAATCGAACTCAATCCCCTGCCCGATGCGGTTGGGGCCGCTTCCCAGGATGACAACCTTCGGTTTCGTGGAGCGGCCGCGACGCGTATCGCTCTCCACGTCGCACTCCTCGTCGTAGACGATGTAGTAGTACGGCGTGCGCGCCTCGAATTCACCCGCGCAGGTATCCACCATCTTGACCACGGGAAGGATGCCCATCGCTTCGCGTTCGCGCACCACGTCGTCCTCGTCGACGCCCCACAGCGTGGCGAGCTGGCGATCCGAGAACCCGAACTGTTTGGCGTCGCGCATGGCATGACGGGCGGGCGGGAAAGCGGCTGCGCGCAGCGCGGACTCATTCTCGACGATCAACCGGAAGTTCTCCAGAAACCATGGATCGACCTTGCAGAGCGAGTAGATGCGGTCCGTGCTCCAGCCCGCCCGGTACGCCGCCTTCACCGCAAACAAGCGCATGGAATTGGGCGCCGAGAGCAACCGCTCGAGGTCCTCGGGCGCGAACTCAACCGAATCGAGCCCGTTCCAGTCGCTCTCCAGAGAGCGCAGCGCCTTCTGCAGCGCCTCGTTGAAGGTGCGACCCAGCGCCATCACTTCGCCGATGGACTGCATTGCCGACCCGAGTGCGTCCTCGACGCCGTGGAACTTTTCGAAGTTCCAGCGCGGGATCTTGACCACCACGTAATCGAGCGACGGCTCGAACGCCGCGGGAATGGTGCCGACGATGTCGTTGGGAAGTTCGTGCAGCGTGTAACCGAGCGCCAGCCGCGCCGCGACCTTCGCGATCGGGTATCCGGTCGCCTTCGACGCGAGCGCCGACGAACGCGATACGCGCGGATTCATCTCGATGACCACCATGCGGCCCGTCGACGGCTCGATGGCAAACTGCACGTTGGCGCCGCCCCAGATACCGACCAGGTCCATGATGGTGAACGCCGCGTCGCGCATCATCTGGTATTCGCGGTCGCGCAGCGTCTGCACCGGCGCCACTGTCACACTGTCGCCGGTGTGCACACCCATGGGGTCGAGATTCTCGATCGAACACACCACCACGTGGTTGTTGGCGCGATCGCGCATGACCTCGAGCTCGAATTCCTTCCACCCTTCGATGGATTCCTCGATGAGCACCTCGCGCACCGGCGACTTCTGCAGGCCCGTCTTGACGATGCGGATGAAGTCGTCGCGTGTGCGCGCCATGCCGCTGCCGCTGCCGCCCAGCGTGAACGAGGGACGGATGATGGCGGGCAGCCCCAGCGCCTCCAGCGCGCGCATGGCCTCGTCGAGCGTATGCACCACCGCGCTGCGCGGCGTGTCGAAGCCGGCTTCCTCGCACAGCTGTTTGAAGCCGCTGCGGTCTTCCGCGCGGCGGATCGCTTTGAGATCGACGCCGATCAGGCGCACGCCGAATTCTTCCAGCACGCCCGAATCGGACAGTTCCATGGCGAGATTCAGCGCCGTCTGTCCGCCCAGCGTCGGCAGCAGCACGTCGGGACGTTCGCGCTCGATGATGCTGCGGCAGGCGTCGAACGTGAGGGGCTCGATGTAGGTCGCCTCCGCCATCTCCGGGTCGGTCATGATGGTGGCGGGATTGCTGTTGATGAGAACGACGCGCAGTCCCTCTTCACGCAGCGCGCGGATGGCCTGGGTCCCCGAATAGTCGAACTCGCACCCCTGTCCGATGACGATCGGACCGCTGCCGATCACCAGGACGGACTTGATGTCATCAAGCCGAGGCATGCGCGTCACCTCCCGGCTGCAGGGGCGATACCGACGATCGTCCGCCGGTCCGTCCCGCCCGCGCCTGTGTCCACTGCGCGGCGTGTTCGAGGAAGCGATCGAAGATGAAATTGCAGTCGTGCGGTCCCGGCGCCGCCTCGGGATGGAACTGAACACATTCAAGCATGCGATGCTCGTCCAGGAATCCCTCCAGCGTCCCGTCGGCTGCGTTGGTGTACGTCACCTGCACACCCAGGTGGTCGGCGATGGAGTCGCTCACCGCGTAGTTGTGATTCTGGCTGGTGATGAACACACGGCCGCTGTGCACGTCGAGAACGGGCTGGTTGGCGCCGTGGTGACCGAACTTGAGCTTGTAGGTGGCGGCGCCGAGGGCCAGCGCGATGAGCTGGTGTCCCAGACAGATTCCCAGCAGGGGGATGCGCCCGATCAGCTGTTTCACCTCATCCACGACCTGCGGGATGTCGGTGGGATCACCGGGACCGTTGGAGACGACCACGAAGTCGAACCCGCCAGTGAGAATTTCCTCCGCCCTGAAGGAGGCGTCGAACACCTGAGTGGTGAGCCCCAGACGGCGCACGTTGTCCACGATGCTCTTCTTGACGCCCAGATCGATTACCGCGGCGCGAGCCGCGGAACCCTCATGCACGGCATTCAATGTTCCCGTCACGCGTTCGACGAGTCGCTGGCTGCGATCGAGTGAATTGTTCCTCGCAATGTTCAGGAGCTCGTCGTCAGAGATATTTTCGCCGCCGATGGCGGCGATGATTGATCCCTTGTCGCGAATATGACGGGTGATGGCGCGGGAATCGACGCCGCTGATGCCGGGCAGATTCTGATCGATCATAAACTGCTCCAGGCTCATGCGGCCGGGTCCGGGCGAGAAGAACTGCTGCAGGTCGCGCACCACCAGCGCGCGCGCGGCACATGCCGGTTTCTCGCTGTCATCGATGGTCACGCCGTAGTTTCCGATCTGCGGATACGTCATGACGACGATCTGTCCGGCATACGAGGGATCGGTGATGACCTCCTGGTATCCGGTCATCGAGGTGTTGAAAACCACTTCGCCCCACACCGGTTGAAAATCGGGCCGGGAGGCGGCGCCGGTGAGGCGCCCTTCGTACCTCGTGCCGTCGGCGAGGATCATCTTGCCGAGCGGGCGGGCGGGCTGCGTCATCGTGAGACCTTTCGTGGCAAGCGTGTCAGAAGTACGGAAACCGCAAAGCCGGGCACAAAAAAACGCCTTCCCGAAGAACAGGGGGAAAGGCGGTCAGGCTGCGTCAAACCCTCCCCGTGTGCACGGGAGGACCTCGGGCAATTCATGTGTGGATCCCTTCTGGGCCTCTCGGGGCCCCGTTAAAAGGACATGCGTAGAATTGAGATTACATAACCAACGGGCGCCGGTCAAGGAGGAAGGTCACCTTCTTCACACGAGAAGGCGCAGGCGGCGTTCTCCCGGGGTTCCCGGCTCACCGCCCCGCTCCGCCCGGCGCAACAGATCGAAGATCTCGGCCCCCAGCACGTCGATCTCGGTGAACTTGTAGCGCTCCTCCCCGAAGCGGTGGATGGTGTCGGTCTGGCGCGCGAGCATGGCGGCGTCCTGGCCGAACACGCGCAGCGCGAAGGGCCGCAGGACCGGCTTCACCAGCGCGCCGGGAAACGGCAGGCGGAAGGAAAACACCACAAACAGGCGCGTCACGTAGTCTTCGACAGGCGTGAGTGCGGCGCTGATGCACAGGTGCGAGTCTCCCAGCCGGTACTCCACCTGCGCCACCGACGGCAGGATGAAACGGTCGACGTGGATCACGTGGCCGCCGCGCGGCGCCAGAAGCCGGGCCACGATCCCGGGCGGACGCGACTCGCCCACGTACTCCGCTTCCACGCGATCGGCCGCGCGCCGCACGATGACGTCGATCTCCCGGCGCGGACGGGTCTGGTTGCGGAACCAGCCGCCGTGCAGAAATGCGGTGTGCGGAACATCGAGCGCGTTTTCCGCCGTGGCGTGCAGCGAGCCCCGCACCTCGAGCACGTCCGCGGCACTGGTGTAGCCGGGTTGGCCGACGTGAGGAAAGGTGAACGGGTCGACCGACGGCGTGGTGTTCGCGCGCGCGTAGACCCACACGAACCCCTGCGCCTCGCGCGCCGCAAACGCCTCCACCCCGCGTTCGTGCCCGCGCACATCGCCCACCAGCCCCGGCACCGCGCAGCACTGTCCCCCGCCGTCGAATTCCCACCCGTGATACACGCAGCGCAGGCGCTCGCCGTGCACGGTTCCCAGCGAAAGCGGCACGTTGCGATGCGGACACCGGTCGAGGAGGGCGGCGGGAGCGCCCGCGGCGGTGCGAAACACCACCAGCGGCATGGAAAAGAGCGTCACCGAGAGGGGACGCGCACGCAGGTCGCGGGTCCGGCACACCGGATACCAGTGGTCGCGGACGTGCGCGATAAATCGATGGCCGTCCTGCGTCATGGTTCGATTATAGCATTGCCGTCCGCCGTCGCCCGCGTGCTAGGCTCGCGTCATGGCATGGGTTCAGAACGTCGTGACGCTCGCTCCGCGCCCGCGCGGATTTCATCTCGTCACCGGCGAGCTCGAACGCGCGCTTCCCGAACTCGGGCGCGTGCGCGTGGGTGTGGCGCACTTCTTCATCCAGCATACCTCCGCGTCGCTGTGCATCAACGAGAACGCCGATCCCACGGTTCGCAGTGACCTCGAGGCGCATTTCAATGTTCTCGCCCCCGAGAACGCTCCCCATTACCGGCATACCATTGAAGGCCCCGACGACATGCCGGCGCACGTGAAGGCGGCGCTCATCGGGACCAGCCTGTGCATTCCTGTCACGCGGGGCCGCTTGAACCT
>DASRYI010000297.1:0-3311 GCA_035687255.1 Candidatus Krumholzibacteriia bacterium
GGTGATGTTCGCAGCCGCCCTGCTCTATCTGGCCGTGCGGAAACATGTCCTGGGCAGCTCACTGGTGTCCTACCATCGCTTCACTCAGGGTGCGGAGCAGGCCGTGGCCCTCAGCTTCTCCATCCTGGGACACTACGTCTACAAGCTGGTGTTCCCGTTCCGGCTCAATGCCGAGTCGGATTTTCCTCCACCAGCACATCTGTGGAACGTTTACGCGATCATCGGGATCGGGATTTTTGCGGGCGTTTGTTACGCGACCTATCGCTGGCGCCGGCACAGCGCCATGGTTTTCGGCGTCGCTGTCATCGGCCTGGGTCTGGCGCCCGTGCTCAATGTCGTTCCCATCAACCAGATCCTTGCGGAGCGGTTCCTGTACTTTCCCTCCCTGGGATTCTGTCTGCTGCTTGCACTCGCGGCGGTTTCCCTGCGCCGGCGGTGGCGATTGGCAACCACCATCATGGTTGCGCTCCTGCTGGCCGCGTACTCAGTCCGCACAGTCGTGGGCACGCGCGACTGGAAGGACGACCTCACGCTCTTCACGCGCACGGTGGCCCTGTCCGGAAACAACGCGCGGGCCCGCGCGAGTCTCGGTGGAAGTCTCTACAATCTGGGGCGCTACGACGATGCGTTGAATCAGTACCACTTTGCGGTCCGCCTCAACCCGTCGTATGCGCTGGGCTGGAGCGGCCTGGCGCGCACCGAGGGCAAACTCGGCCACATGCAGGAAGCTCTCAACGACATGCAGCGCGCGATCGATATCGAGCCCGAAAGCGCCACCTACTACCACAGCCTTGGACTCCTGCAGTTCCAGGCCCGCGACTACATGAGCGCGATCGGCAGTTTCCGTACCGCCCTGCAACTGCGTCCGCGCCACCTGCAGGCCCGCTTCAATCTCGGCCTGGCGCTGTATCAGATCGGCGATTTCGGGGGCGCAGTCCGCGAATTCACCGCGCTCGAAAACAAGGACACCGACTTTCCCAACGCCTACTTCTTCACCGCCGAGTCGGAAGTGCGGCGCGGCAACGCGGATGCCGCGGTCGAGGCCGCACGGCACTTCCTTGCGGTCCACACCGGAGACGATGCGCTGACAACCCGGGCACGGCAGATCGTGGCATCCGGGGGCACGCCATGAAGACCCGGCCGGCGGTCAGGGCAAGTCGGCCCTGGAGCCCGGGACGCACCTCTCTGGTTGCTCTCGCGGTTGCGTTGTTCGCCTGGCTTCTCTACGTGCCGTCTTTGCACAACGCGTTTGTGTGGGACGACATCATTCTGATTGGAAACCCGGAGATACGCACACTCAATGCGTCCGTGACAAAGCGACTCTTCACCACCAATTTCTGGGATGTGTCCGACGCCACCAGCGGCATGTACCGCCCACTCACCACGCTCTCCTACTACGTCGACTACCAGCTGTACGGGGACAATCCGGTTGGCTTTCATCAGACCAACATGATTCTCAATGCCGCGACCTGCGCGGCGGTATTCCTCGTGCTCCTGGAAATGTTCGCGCAACCGCTGCTGGCGCTCATCGCGGCGGCGTGGTTCGCAGCGTTCCCCATGCACGTGGAAAGCGTCGCGTGGGTTTCGGGGCGAACCGATATTGTTGCCACGCTTTTCGCGTTGCTTGCCCTGTGGTTCTACGTGCGTTCACGCCGGTATGGCCGCGTCGGTGCGGGTCTGGCCGCTCTGCTGTGCTACGCGCTCGCGCTCCTCGGCAAAGAGGTGGCGGTCGTGCTGCCGGGGATCGCTGCGACGTACGAACTGATCGCGCCGGTGGATGCCGGACCGCCCGCTCGCGCTCCCCGACGGTGGGCCGTGTTTCTCGGCATGTGCGTGTTGACGGTGGTTTATCTCGTGGTGCGACACTCCCTGCTGGGTTCATCGCTGGGGGCCCTACCCCGCTTCACCCACGGACTCTCTCAGGCCGTAGCACTGACGTTTGCCATCGTCGCCCACCATACCTACAAACTGATCTATCCCTTCCGTCTCAATCCGACGTCGGATTTCCCTCCACCCGTGCATTTCTTCAACCTGGACACCATGGTTGGAATCGCGGTGGTGATACTGGCGGTCGCGTCCGTCATCCGGTGGAGACAGCACCGGGCGTTCGTCTTTGGGTTGGCCGTCATCGCGTTCGGACTGGCGCCCGTCCTGCACATTGTTCCCGCAAACGCGGTCATGGCCGAGCACTTTCTCTACCTGCCGTCGTTCGGCTATGCACTGCTGGTGTCGCTGGCGGTGATGTATCTCGCCGAGCGCCGTCGCACCGTGGCGTTGACCGCGTTCGGCATCGCGCTGCTTGCGTGCTGTGTGCGCACGGTGACCGGAACGCGGGTCTGGAAAGACGACTTCATTCTCTTCAAGAAGGCTGTCGCCATGGCGCCCAGCAACCCTACCGCGCACTTTGACCTGGGTGTGAGCCTGGGACAACGTGGCCGCCTGGAGGAGGCGCAGGCGGAACTGGAGCACGCGACCCAGCTCGACCCGAACTATGCGGACGCGTGGAGCGCACTGGGCCGGACGGAAAACGAGTTGGGCCGGCACGTGGAGGGACTCGAACATTGCACGCGGGCGGTGCAGCTCGCGCCCGATGATGCCCGCTTCGTAAACGACCTGGGGATGATGCAGTTTCAGACCGGGCACTTCGCCGACGCCGCGCACAGCTTCCGGCGTGTGCTCGAGCTGCGACCGCGCCACGCCTATGCGCGCTTCAACCTCGGACTGGCTCTCTACCAGCAGAGCGATTTCGAAGGGGCTATCGAGCAGTTCGATGCCCTGCCCAACAAGGACCGTGACTTCCCGAAGGCGTGGTTCTTCCTTGCGGAGTGCCAGATGCGCACCGGCAACACCACCGACGCCGCCGCCAGTGCAACGCACTTCCTCTCTCTGAACCCTCCTGACGACGCGATGGCGGCCCAGGCGCGCAAGATTGCTGCAGGAACCGCGCAGTAGCAGCCAGCGTGTTGTGCACGTCGACGGTTCAGCGGAATCCACGGGCAAGAGGCGGCGGCGCAGGGCTCTCGTGAGCGAACAATCCGCAGCGGGCGGGAATCGAGCGACGAGCGCGGAGGAACACGCGAGGACGTGAGCGATGAGACGCCCGAGCCGCAGCCGGTCACACAGCGAACGGCCGCGGCACGAGCGCCGCGGCTCTACTTCGCGGTCGCGAACATGGGCGGATGCTTCAGATGGAAGTCGGTCGCGTCCTGATACGCCTTCGCGACCGTCATGACCTTCCCCTCTTCGAAGAGTTTCCCCATGAAGGTGATGCTGGTCGGACTGCCCTTGTCGTTGAATCCATTCGGGAGCAC
>DASRYI010000298.1:0-2013 GCA_035687255.1 Candidatus Krumholzibacteriia bacterium
GGCGGAGGGATTCGAACCCCCATGATCGGTTTTGGAGACCGACAGATTAGCCATTGATCTGACGCCCCTTCAAGAACCCGTCGTGTGGGCTCACTCTGCCGCCCGCAGTCAGTCCCGAACCTTCGCCCTTACTTCACTTCCTTGTGCACCGTATGGTGCCGGCAGCTCGGGCAATACTTCTTGGTCTCCAGGCGTTCCTGGTGCTTCTTCTTGTTCTTGGTCGTCGAGTAGTTGCGGTTCTTACAATCGCCGCACTGGAGCGTAATGATTTCTCGCATCGCTTTTCAAACCTTCACGATTCCGCCGCAGATATCTGCGGCCGAAGTTTCGCCTTTATGTCAGCACTTCGGTGACGGTGCCGGCGCCGACGGTGTGGCCGCCCTCGCGGATGGCGAAGCGCAGTCCCTTCTCCATCGCGATCGGCGTGATCAGTTCGATTTCCATCGTGACGTTGTCGCCCGGCATGACCATTTCGGTGCCCGCCGGCAGCGTCGCCACGCCTGTCACGTCCGTCGTGCGGAAGTAAAACTGCGGCCGGTAGCCCGAGAAGAACGGCGTGTGCCGCCCGCCTTCTTCCTTCGTCAGCACGTACGCTTCCGCCTTGAACTTGGTGTGCGGCGTGATCGAACCGGGCTTCGCCAGCACCATCCCGCGCTCCACGTCGTCCTTTTCCGTGCCGCGCAGCAGCACGCCAATGTTGTCGCCCGCCTGCCCTTCGTCCAGCAGCTTCTTGAACATCTCAACGCCCGTGACGACTCTTTTGAAGGGCTCGGGCCGCAGACCCACAATCTCGATTTCTTCCTGGATCTTTACCTTCCCGCGCTCCACGCGCCCCGTCACCACCGTGCCGCGTCCCGAAATCGAGAAGATGTCTTCCACCGGCATCAGGAACGGTTTGTCGATCTCGCGCGGAGGCAGCGGAATGTAGCTGTCCACCGCGTCCATCAGGTCGTGGATCGACTTCTCCCACTTCTCGTCCCCTTCCAGCGCCTTCAGCGCCGAGCCGCGCACCACCGGAATCTTGTCCCCCGGAAACTGGTACTTGTTCAGCAGGTCGCGCACTTCCACTTCCACCAGCTCCAGCAACTCCGGGTCTTCCACCGCGTCGCACTTGTTCAGGAACACCACGATCGACGGCACGTTCACCTGCCGCGCCAGCAGCACGTGCTCGCGCGTCTGCGGCATCGGCCCGTCGGTCGCCGCCACCACCAGAATCGCCCCGTCCATCTGCGCCGCGCCCGTGATCATGTTCTTGATGTAGTCGGCGTGGCCGGGGCAATCCACGTGCGCGTAGTGACGGTTCTTCGTCTCGTACTCCACGTGCGCAATCGCGATCGTGATCCCGCGCGCCTTCTCTTCCGGCGCGTTGTCGATCGAATCGAACGCCCGAAACTGGATCTTCGGGTTGTCCTTCGCCAACACCTTCGTGATCGCCGCCGTCAACGTCGTCTTCCCGTGATCGATGTGCCCGATCGTCCCAATATTCATGTGCGGTTTCGATCGGTCAAATTTTTCCTTCGCCATAGCGCCTCGCCTTAAGGTTTTTTCGCGCGCCCCAAATAAAAGCGGCGGCCGTTATTTTGCGACCGGCCGCCCCTGAACCCGGGCCACGACTTCCGCTTCGATATTCCCCGGTGTCTTCTCGTACCGCAGGAAGTGCATGGTGTACGACGCGCGCCCCTGAGTCCGCGAACGCAGGTCGGTCGCGTAGCCGAACATCTCGGCCAGCGGCACGGTGGAGCGAATAATCTGCGTCGAGCCGCGCTTTTCCATACCTTCAATGCGCCCCCGCCGCGAATTGATATCGCCCAGCACGTCGCCCATGTATTCTTCCGGAACCACGACTTCAACCTTCATCACCGGCTCAAGCAAAGCCGGCTTGGCCCGCTTCGCCGCTTCCTTGAATCCCATCGAAGCGGCAATCTTGAACGCCATTTCCGACGAGTCCACTTCGTGATACGTCCCGTCGGTGAGCGCCACCTGGATGCCCGTCATCTCGTAGCCGGCCAGAAC
>DASRYI010000299.1:0-4045 GCA_035687255.1 Candidatus Krumholzibacteriia bacterium
AAGGGCGACGAGGAAAAGATGGGCACCGGCCTGCACCGCCTGCAGGACGAGGATCCCACGTTCGAGGTGGTTCCCAGCGCGGAGATCCACCAGACGCTGATCTACGGCCAGGGCGAACTGCACCTGGAGATCATCGTGCACAAGTTGAAGGAGCGCTACGGCGTGGCGGTGACACTGGACAAGCCGCGCATTCCGTACAAGGAAACCATCCGGCGCAAGGCGGAAGCTCAGGGGCGCCACAAGAAGCAGACCGGAGGCCGCGGCCAGTTCGGCGACGTGTGGCTGCGCATCGAGCCGCTGCCGCGCGGACAGCAGTTTGAGTTCGTGGACGCCGTGGTGGGTGGTGTGGTACCGGGGAAATTCATTCCCGCAGTGGAGAAGGGTGTCGTCGCCACCATGGAGCAGGGAGTGATCGCCGGCTACCAGATGGTGGATGTAAAGGCCACCATCTATGATGGCAGCTATCACACCGTCGACTCGTCGGAACAGGCGTTCAAGACCGCCGGCTCGCTGGCCTTCAAGGCGGCCGTGGAAAAGGCGGGCCCGGTACTGCTCGAGCCGATTCTCATCATCAAGGTAAAAGTGCCCGACGAGTTTCTGGGCGACGTGATGGGCGACCTCTCGGGACGCCGCGGCAAGATTCAGGGCACGGAAAACGTGGGCAAGTTCGCCGTCGTGAGCGCGCTGGTGCCGATGGCCGAGCTGTACAAGTACTCGACGCACCTCCGTTCCATGACGCAGGGGCGCGGTTCCCACACGCGCGAGATTTCGCACTACGAAGAAGTGCCGCGGGAAATCGCCGACAAGATCATTGCCGAGCACAAGGCAGAGGTCGAAGCCGAGCACAAGTAACACAAAGCGCCGTGGCTGACGGCAGTCGCGAGCGATGCGGATGCCTCTCGGGGAGTGCGAGCGAGGCGCCCGAGACCGAGCCGCGAGGACGCGGAGGAGAGAGGCATACGCGGCGCGAGAGAAGGGTCCCGAGACCGAGCCTGCGAGGCCGCCGAAAGAGGAGCAACCGACAATGTCCGGACATTCCAAATGGTCACAGATCAAGCACAAGAAGGCGAAGACCGACGCCGTGCGCGGGCGCGTCTTCACCAAGCTGATCCGTGAAATCACCATCGCCGCGCGCCAGGGGGGCGGCGATCCCACCGGCAATCCGCGGCTGCGTCTGGCCATCCAGACCGCCAAGGAAGCCAACATGCCCCAGGACAACATCGCGCGGGCCGTCAAGAAGGGCACCGGCGAGCTGGAAGGGCAGATCCTCGAGGAGTTCTCCTACGAGGGCTACGGCCCGGCGGGTGTGGCGTTGATCATCGACGTGGTCAGCGACAACCGCAACCGCACCACCAGCGAGGTGCGCCACGCGCTCACCAAGCACAACGGCAACCTGGGCGAGAACGGCTCGGTGGCCTGGAATTTCGAGACCCGGGGCATAATTACAGTGGACCGCAAACGCTACGACGAGGACACTCTCATGTCGGCGGCGCTCGAAGCGGGCGCCACGGATGTGAGCGACGAGGGTGAGGTGTGGGAGGTCTACACCGACCCGTCGGATCTCTCGACGGTGAGCGAGGCGCTGAACAAGGGCGGCATCGCGACCCAGTCGGCGGAAGTCCACCGGGTGCCCAAGACCTACGTCAAGCTCGACGGCGACGATGCGCGCAAGGTCATCCGGCTGGTCGAGATGCTCGAAGAGCTCGATGATGTGCAGCGCGTGAGCGCCAACTTCGACATCCCCGACGAGATTCTGCAGCAGGGGTAATCGCCGCGTACCAGTCCTCCACGCGGGTGGCCGCGAACGGGGCCGCCCCGGAGGGCGCGCCACCGAGTGCGAAGGCGCGAATGGTGCGCCCGACAGGGGCTGTTCGCGGACAGGACCCGCGCGGGTGGCTGCGAAGCCGGTCCGGGGATACCAGTGACAGGACCCGCGGGATGGGAGCACAGCCGTCGCCATTTCATACTGCATACTCGGCGTGGATCCCGGGAGCAACGTCACCGGGTTCGGCATCGTGCGCGCGAACGGTGACGAGGTGGAGTATGTGTTCTCCGGTACCATCGCTTCCGGGCGCACTACCGCGCGCCACGATCGCCTGCGAGAAATCTTCACGGGTATCGAGCGCGTGATCCGCGACTACCAGCCCACCCACTTCGCCATCGAGGACGTCTTCTACAGCAAGAACCCGCGCAGTGCGCTGGTGCTGGGCGAGGCGCGCGGCGCCGCCATTCTGGCGGCCGCCATGGCGGGCATCCCGGTTTTTGAATATTCTGCGCGTGAGGTCAAACAGTCCGTGACCGGCAACGGCGCGGCCGACAAGAGCCAGGTGAGCTACATGCTGGGAAAGATGCTGGGATTGCGGGAACTGCCGGAGCGCGCCGATGAATCCGACGCCATTGCCATCGCCATGTGCCACGCCTTCAAGCGGCGCGAATGGAGCGTGGCGAAATGATTGCACGCGTACGCGGACGGGTGCTGTCGGTGGAACCGCGGTGCGTGGTCGACGTGGGCGGAATCGGTCTGGAACTCGCGATTCCCGAGAAGGACCGCGAGTCACTGGCTCCCGTGGAGGGCGAGATGGTGTTCTACACCCACCTGGTGGTGCGTGAAGACCGCATGAGCCTGTTCGGATTTCTGCACCGCGAGGACCGCGATCTGTTTCTGCGCCTGATCGACGTGAGCGGGGTGGGACCGAAGATTGCGCAGGCGGCGCTGTCGCACTATTCCGCCGCGCGCGTGGCGAGCGCCATCCGGGGCGGGGACTCGACCTTTCCGTCCAAGATTCCCGGCATCGGCAAGAAGACCGCGGAGCGCATCGTGATCGAGCTCTCCGACAAGATGGACGAGTTCGTGAGCGCCACCGAGACCGTGGTGGTGGGTTCCACGGTGCGCGACGAAGTGCTGCTGGCGCTCACCAGCCTGGGCATGACGCGCAGCGCCGCCGAGGGCGTGCTGGATCGTATGGACTGGACTCCCGACGACACTGCCAGCGTCGAAGACGTGGTGCGCCGGGCGCTCAAGTATGCGGGTGGGGCGTGAGTACGGTGCAGGCTGCAATGCTGCTGGCCCTGGAGTCGACGCTGTGCCTCGTCGCAGACGTGTTTGCCGGGGATCACACGCCGATTCGTGTTGCTGAGGTTTCAGCTCCGCTTGGCGACACGGCGATCAACGTAGCCGCCGCCGTGGCCAGCGCAACGACGCTCATGGGGTCGAAGACCTTCACTGTGTCGAGCACGTTGCCGGTCAGGTATCAGGATTCGGCGCCGTTTGGTCCGGATTCCGCGGGGACGGCGTGGCTGGTCGTGGGACAATTCGATTTCTCGGGAGCGAAAACGGAGCGGATTCCTGTCAATCTCCTCATCGATTCGATGACGGGACGTCTGGTGGCGGCATACACGGATTCCACCGGCGCGTGGCCGCCCGTCACGGCACCGGGAGCGGAAGTCACGGCAGCAGAGCGCTGCAAGATGGCGGGATGGAAGCTGGCGCATGAGATCCCGGATACGCTTCATTCCACCGTGCCGGATGTCATGAGTGCGGTGATTAGACATGACGGTGTCGATCCTGGCAACGCCGGACAGATGTTCTTGCGACCCCGGTGGAACACACCCAGGCTTCCCGCCAGAACCGAAGGGGACAAGCTGGTTCCGTTGCGCGGAAAAGAAAAGGTGTGGATCGTCCAGGTCTTCGGTGTCAGCGATTCCGTGCCCGCTCCGCCACCCGGTGTCGACTGGCGTACCACGGAACGCTTAATCGAGGTCATGGATGGGAGCTTGAAGCGCATGAGCGCGGTGCACGTCCCGTAATACCACCATGAACGAACGCATCAGCAATCCCGGCATGAACGCCGACGACGCCAAGAGCGACGCGCTGCTGCGCCCGCGCAAGCTCGACGAGTTCGTGGGTCAGAGCGAACTCAAGGCGAACCTGCGCGTCTTCATCGAGGCGGCCAAAAAGCGCGGTGACGCCCTCGACCACGTGCTGCTCTACGGACCGCCCGGTCTGGGCAAGACCACGCTGGCGCACATCATTGCGCAGGAGCTG
>DASRYI010000300.1:0-2971 GCA_035687255.1 Candidatus Krumholzibacteriia bacterium
GGGCGCGAGCGGCTGCCAGGCGAAGAACGCGGAGGCTGCGATGCACTCCGAGTGCGCGCGCTCCATGGCGACCACGGCGGCGGCCGGGCACGAATGCAACATGTCGACGGCCGCGAAGGCCGGGTGCAGCGCCGGCGCCGCGTCGGCCGCAGCGGGCAAGAACTGCTGCTCGACGAGCACCGCGTCGCTCAAGGGTGTGGTCGACGACCTGCCCTATGCGGAGAACAAGCGCGTCGTGCTGGCGGGCTCGTATGAGTGCGGTCACTGCACGCTGAAGATGACCGAGCAGTGCGCCCCCATGCTGAAGACGGCGGATGGCAAGGTCTACCCGCTGATCAAGAATTCAAAAGCGTCGGATCTTCGCAAGGTCGAAGGCAAGAACGTCAAGATATCGGCGAGCGTGAAGCGGGTGGACGGCGTCAAGTTCCTGGAAGTGAAAAGCTACACGGTGCTCTAGGATACGTTGCGCATCGGGCCGATGAAAACGAAGGCCTCCCGCATCTGCGGGAGGCCTTCTTGTTTGCCGCCTCGGTTGGCCGGACGGGAAGACGTGCTAGCGGCCCTTGCCGCGTCCTCCGCCACTGAAGCTGTGTGAACCCGCGTGGCTGCCGCCCCATCCACCCCGGTACGATGACATCGATCGCGTGCCGCCGTAGCTCTTGAAGCCCCCCCGGCTCCCGGACCAGTTGCCCCACGACCGAGAGGTTCCGTGCGAACTCTGCCCCATACCATTGCGGTACCCGTAGGGCACGCCATTCGACGGGTAACCATTCTTCACGCGCGTATTTCCGCTCCACGTGGGCGAGTTGATTGACCCGGTGTACGGCTTGGAGTACCCGCGTTGCACCGTGGTCCGGCCTGTGCCGGTCCGCGGATAGTACCCCGAGTAGCCCTTGGAACGATACGCGACCCCGCCCTTGTACCCGGTGCCGGTCCGTCCCTGGGCCCATGCACCGTGCGCCACCGAACCCGCGCCCCCGGAAATGGAGGTTTTCACGCGATGATTTCCCGCGGCAAACGGCGAACTCGCGTACAGATTCTTGGACCGATACGCGGGGTTGGTGGACGTGCGCACGGTCTTGCTCGCGACGCGCAGTGAGCCGTCATGCCGGGAGGCGTAGACGCGGTTCTCGGCCAGCGTCGACGCGGTATGCGGCGACTTGTACGCCGACTTGAACTTGGTCACAGTGCCGTAGTACGGGTGCGAGGGGTAATAGCCTCCGCAGCCGGGGTAGTAGCCGCAGCCGTACCACGGGCTGTACCAGCCCGAACAGTAGTAGCCGCCGTATCCGCAGCCCCAGCCGCCCCATCCCCATCCGAAGCCGATCGAGAACGACCACGGCGAGTAGTACGGATAGCAGGACGGATAGTAATAGTAGAACGGATCATACAGTCCCCACGAGTACCACGCATTCAGCGCGACCGGCGTGGCGTAGTAGACCTGGCTTCCATACGGATAGAAACTCACGACGTCGGAGTTGTCGGGAATTGCGGGCGTAGCCGCATCGGACGAAGAATCCGGAACATCCGTCTGTGCCAGGTCGATCATGTCGTATCCGCGGGCAAGCGGGTATGACAGCGCGACCTTGCGGTCGAAGTTCTGCACCACCTGATAGCCGTCGCAGGCGCTGCCTGCGGCCGAGCCGTCGCACGTGCCGCACAGGTAGCAGGGATAGTCGACGCGGCTGGACACGTAGAAATACGTATAGCCCATGAACACCTGGTGCTGCGTGACGTTGCTGACGAGCTCCGCGGTGAGCATGTTAGCGGCCACAAACGGATCGCCGTTGATCCGTCGCGTGCCCTCACGCAGTCCCGAGAACGCTTCCATGTTGATGGCGTCCGGATCGGACACCGCGAGCGCAAAGACGAATTCAATGCCGGGTGAGCCCTCGGCCAGCAGTTCGGAGCCTTCGCCGGGGATCGTGTGTATGTCGTGCGCGCGAACCGAGATGGGTTCATCGGTGAGCAGCGACACGTATCCCTGGGTATCGATGTCGAAGAGCACCATGGCGCCCGTGCGAGCGGACTGCGCCTGGAACGACACGCGGTCGCCCGGATCCACGATCTGGCCCATGGATACGTTGGCGCGGAGGGTTACGCCTCCGTCGACGTTGGTTGATTCCGAGGTAAGAGCGGATGCCGGCCCGGCCAGTACCGCCAGGAGAAGGGCGGAAATAAAGATTCTCATGGCAAACCTCCCGTGCGAACGGGTGCCACCGGGGTGTGGAACATAAGGGGCGGCTGTTGACAAATATACTCGATATCTCCCGGTTGCGACAAGCAGGCAAACCGGCTTCGGGGCGTTCTGATGCACGAATCGGGCCTCGCGGGGTTACTTTTTCTAGGCAAGGTGGAGTGCTTGTGCTAGAGCTTGCCCCGGTTCCGGGAAAATCCCGGTTTTGAAGGCCCCTGCGCCTGCAACGATTGGATTTAGGAAAGGATGCCCATGGAATTCTTCGCGGCCTTCCCCGCGGCGGCGGGACGCTCGTTGCCCCAGATCCTTGCCCAGTCAGGACCCGTCGGTCTGACCATCTTGACCATGACGTTCGCGTTGTCGGTGATGACATGGGCGATCGCGTGGGACCGTGCGCGTCTGTACAAGAAGCTGCGCACGCGCGGCGATGCGCTGCGGCGCGCGGCCGGAAGCCGTGGCGTGGCGGCCGTGCTTCCCGACGCCGAGAAATATCTGCCCGCGATCGAGGCGGCGATACTCGTCGAGGCCAACCGCTTCGTTCAGGCCAACGGCGGTGAAAACGGCGCCATCGCCATCGAAGACCCGGCCGAGGTCGAGCAGGAGCGCAACCGTCTGCGCGGGTTGCTCGACGGCCGTGCGCTCAACGAGATCGGCGAGATGGAGCGGCATCTGATTCTGCTCTCGACGACGTCCGCGGGCGCGCCGTTTCTGGGGCTGTTCGGAACCGTGTGGGGCATCATGCACAGCTTCATGAGCATGGGCATGGAGGGAAGC
>DASRYI010000301.1:0-12481 GCA_035687255.1 Candidatus Krumholzibacteriia bacterium
CATGGAGTTCGCGGCGTTCCGGCGGCTGTCACGTGACGACATCATGCGCATGCTCGACGTGGAGGGGTTTGAACATGTGGAAGCCGCGCGGCGTGCCGGGCATGGTGCCATGTGCGTCACCGGACACTTCGGCACCTGGGAGCTCACCGGAGCCTGGGTGGCGGCCAACGGCGTCCCCATGAGCTATCTCGTCGGGGAACAGACCAACGCCCGGGTTGACGACGTGATGAACAATCTGCGACGAACACAGGGAATCGGCATCATCACGCGCACGTCGGCGCTCAAGAAAGTGCTGCTGGCGCTGCGCGCGAACGAAACCGTGGCGCTTCTCGCCGATCAGGATGCGCGCAAGGGGGGAGTCGTGGTGGATTTTCTGGGGAGGCCGGCGTCCACGGTGCGGGGGCCGGCGTTATTCGCCATTCGCGCCCGCTGTCCCATCATTCCGCTTTCCGTGCACCGCGAGGGAACGCGGCTGCGCCTGACGTTCGAGGCACCGATGTGGCCGGACCCCTCGCTCGACGAAGAGGAATCGGTGCTGCAGCTCACGCGCTACTACACCGACGCGCTGTCGCGTTGCATCCGCCGGTATCCGGACCAGTACTTCTGGCCGCACCGGCGCTGGAAGTCGACGGCCGCGCTGGAAGCGGCGGCACCGTCTCCGCCGGCCTGACAGTTACTTCGGCGGCTGGGGCGGCTGGGGTGGCTGAAATCCGATGGGGCCGCGCGACAGGTCGGAGGGAGCCAGCTTGATCTCACCGTGTTCCGACTCGTACCGCTTGATATTCTGTTCCAGCGTACTCAGCAGGGCTTTGGCGTGCTGGGGAGTCGTGATGATCCGCGAGAAGACCTTGGCTTTCTGGGCCCCGGGCAGCATGCGCGCAAAGTCGAGCACGAATTCCGAGGGCGAATGTGTGATGATGACGAAGTTGGAGTAGACACCTTCCCACTCCTTGTCCCCGATTTCGATGTTCACGGTGCGTTGTTCGTTGCTCATAGTGCTCCTTCGGATGCTCCTTTGGGGTCGGGTGGGCGGGCCGCGCCCGGGCGACTCAGGCCCGCCAATCTAGCACGACGCGGGGAGCCGGACAAGGCGCCCGGAGGGCTCCACGCGCCTTGACAGGCCCGAAAACAATGTGTTAGCTTGTGTCGCGACTTCCGGTTACGGTGGTTGCCACCCCTCCCTGTTCCGCTCTTCTCCGGCCAGGGTACCTGTTTCAGGAGCTCGACAGTGAGTCACACATCCCGTCCGCGCCCGACGCTTCCCGTCGACACCGTGCGCGCGCGCGTGGCACGCTTCGCCTCGGTGAAGGTGGCGGTGCTGGGCGATATCATGCTCGACCGCTATTTCTGGGGAGACGTGGAACGCATCTCTCCCGAGGCGCCGGTTCCGGTGGTGCGCGTCAATCGTCGCAGCCGTCGGTTGGGCGGGGCTGCCAACGTGGCCGCCAATCTGCGCGCGCTGGGGGCGTCGGCCGATGTCATTTCGGTACGAGGCGACGACCGTGAGGGCCGCGAAGTGGTGCGCATGCTCGACCGGCGCGGGATCGCATCGGACGGACTGATCGCCGAAGCCGGGCGTGAGACCACCGAAAAAGTGAGAATCATCGCGCGCCACCAGCAGGTG
Source organism: Candidatus Krumholzibacteriia bacterium (assembly GCA_035687255.1). Taxonomy (GTDB): domain Bacteria; phylum Krumholzibacteriota; class Krumholzibacteriia; order WVZY01; family JAKEHA01; genus JAKEHA01. The sequence goes on from DASRYI010000301.1 coordinate 1,625, forward strand.
GTGCGCGCCGATTTCGAAAGTGACGAACCCGTGGACGGCGACGTGCGCGAACGCATCTACACGCGCGCGGTGGAAGCCGCCGCGTCGTTCGACGCACTGGTGGTGTCGGACTACGGCAAGGGCGTGATCGTCGAAGACGCCCTGCGCCGGTTGGTGGCCGTGTGGCGCGACCACGGAAAGCCGGTTCTGGTGGATCCGCACATTCCCCATTTCGGCTGGTATCGCGGCGTAACGGTGATAACGCCCAATGCCCGCGAGGCACAGCTCTCGGCGGGAATCGATTTCCGCCGTGGCAACGATCCTGCGCCCGCCGCCTTCGACGTGGTGAAACGGATGGAGCTGGACGCCCTGCTGGTGACGCGCGGAGAGGATGGCATGAGCCTGTACTACGCGGGCGCGGAAAAGCGGCAGGAGCACATTCCGACCGTGGCCAAGGAAGTCTTCGACGTGACCGGCGCCGGCGACACGGTGATCAGTGTGCTGGCCGCCGCGCTGGCCAGCGGCGCCGAGATGATGGAGAGCGTCATTCTGGCGAATCAGGCCGCCGGCGAAGTGATCAAGGAAGTGGGAACGTCGACGCTGTCCGCGCAGGATCTGGTCGCGGCGTTCGAATGAACGACGCGCCGGTGAGCGGCCTGATCCCGGCCGGGGAACTGGCCGCGATCGCGTCGGCGTGGCGTGCCGCGGGCCGGACCATCGTGTTCACCAACGGGGTCTTCGACCTGCTGCACCCCGGTCACCTGGCGCTGCTCGAAGAGTGCGCCGCGCTGGGGGACCAGGTGCTGGTCGCCATCAACGACGACGCCTCGGTCGCGCGTCTCAAGGGGCCGTCGCGTCCCGTGTATCCCGCGCCGGAACGCGCCGAGATCCTGCTGGCGCTGCGCTGGGTGGACGCGGTGACGGTGTTCTCCGAGGACACGCCGCAGGTTGTGATCGAGCGCGTGCGACCGCACGTGCTGGTCAAGGGCGCCGAGTACGGCGCCGGGCAGATTGTGGGAGAAGAGTTTGTGCTCGCGCAGGGCGGGCGCGTGGTTCGCTTCACCATGCGTCCCGGCCAGTCGACGAGCGACATCGTTCGCCGCATGAGCGGCGGATAACATTGGCCGCGCGAAACCGGAGAGGTCATGCAGAAGGAGCGAATCGTCATTCTGGGAGCCGCCGGACGGGACTTTCATAATTTCAACGTGCTGTACCGCCACAACCCGAAGTACGAGGTGGTGGCGTTCACCGCTACCCAGATTCCACACATCGAAGGCAGGACCTATCCGGCCGTGCTGGCCGGCGAGGGCTACCCGGGCGGAATCCCCATTGTGCCGGAGACCGAACTCCCCGCGCTGTTCCAGCGTGAGAAGATCGACACGGGAGTGTTCTCGTACAGCGACGTGCCTTACGAGTACGTGATGCAGCGCGCGGCGCTCGTCAACGCACTGGGTGCGGACTTCGTGCTGCTGGGCGCGGACCGCACCATGCTGCCGAGCGTCAAGCCGGTGGTGGCGGTGTGCGCGGTGCGCACCGGCAGCGGAAAGAGCCAGACCACGCGCCGCATGGCGGCCCTGCTGCGCGGGCACGGATACCGCGTGGTGGTGGTGCGGCATCCCATGCCCTACGGTGACCTGGCGGAACAGGCGGTGCAGCGTTTCGGCACCTATGAGGATTTTGCCCGCCATCACTGTACGATCGAAGAACGCGAGGAGTACGAGCATCACGTCGACGCCGGGTCGGTGGTGTTCGCGGGCGTGGACTACGCCATGATTCTCAAGGAGGCCGAGAAGGAAGCGGACGTGATCCTGTGGGACGGCGGCAACAACGACCTTCCATTCTACAAACCCTCGCTGTGGGTGGTGGTCGCCGATCCGCACCGGCCGGGCCACGAGGTTCGCTACTATCCCGGCGAGACCAATCTGTACCGGGCCGACGTGGTGGTGCTCAACAAGATGGATTCCGCCACGCCCGAGGGCATCGACCAGGTATCGCGCAACATCGCGAAGCGCAACCCGCGCGCGACGGTCGTGCGTGCCAAGTCGCCGGTCACGGTGCATGGCGACACCTCGCTGATCACGCACCGCCGGGTGCTGTGCATCGAGGATGGTCCCACGGTGACGCACGGTGAAATGCGCTACGGCGCAGCCACGGTGGCGGCCAAGACCTTCGGTGCCGCCGAGATCGTCGATCCGCGCGCGTATGCGGTGGGCGAAATCGCGGAGACGTTCCGCAAGTATCCCGCGATCGGACCGTTGCTTCCCGCCATGGGATACGGCGATGCGCAGATCGCGGATCTCGAAAAGACCATTCGCGCCGTGCCCTGTGATGCGGTGCTGGTCGGGACCCCCATCGATCTGTCGCGGCTGGTCAAGATCGAGCGCCCCGCGGTGCGCGTGACCTACGCGCTGGAAGAGATCGGTTCGCCGACGCTCGAGGATATCGTCAATCAGTTTGCGGCGTCGCATCCCGTGGGCGCAGCCCGGTGATGCGGTGGATTCGCAGTTTCATACCATCAGGAGACACACATGAACATTCATGAGTATCAGGCCAAGGAAATCTTCGCGCGTTTCGGTATTCCGGTTCCGCCCGGACGTGTGGTGCGCACCGCCGCGGAAGCGGAAGCGGTGGCGAAGGAAGTCGGCAAGCCGGTGGTGGTCAAGGCGCAGGTGCTGGTGGGAGGGCGCGGCAAGGCCGGCGGCGTAAAGCTGGCGGCTACTCCCGCCGAGGCGCGCGAGAAGGCCACGCAGATTCTGGGCATGGACATAAAAGGCGAAACCGTGCGCAAGGTGCTCATCGCCGAGGCGGTGGACATCGCGCGCGAGATCTATGTGGGCGTGGTGCTCGACCGCCGCGCGCACAAACCGCTCATCATGGCGTCAGCCGAGGGCGGTGTGGAGATCGAAATCACCGCGAAGGAGAAGCCGGAGGCCATCAAGCGCGTCTACGTGGATCCGTTGCGGGGCGTGCCGGCGTTCGCGGCGCGCAACCTGGCGGCGGAACTCGCGGGCAGCGCCGAACTGGCGCGTCCCATGGCGGACATCATCCAGAAGCTCTACCGCGTGTACGACGAAACCGACGCCAGCCTGTGCGAAATCAACCCGCTGGTGATCACGAAGGACGGCCGTGTGCTCGCCATCGACGCCAAGCTCAACTTCGACGACAACGGGCTCGAGCGCCATCCCGATATCGAAGCGCTGCGTGATACCGAAGCCGAGGACGCCGGAGAAGGCAAGGCGCGGGCGGAGGGCCTTTCGTTCGTGCGCCTCTCGGGCAACGTGGGCTGCATCGTGAACGGCGCCGGCCTGGCCATGGCTACCATGGATCTGGTGAAGGAGTACGGCGGACAGCCCGCGAACTTTCTCGATATCGGCGGCAGTTCACGCCCCGAGAAAGTGGTGACCGCGCTTTCTATTATTACGTCGGACAAGAGCGTGCGCTCGATTCTGTTCAATATCTTCGGCGGCATCACGCGCTGCGACGACGTGGCGCGCGGCCTGGTGACGGCGTTCAACTCCATGGACCTCAAACTGCCCGTGGTGGTGCGCCTGACCGGCACCAACGAAAAGGAAGCGCGCGAGATTCTCAAACAGATCCCGTCCCTGCACTCCGCGGAGACCATGGACGAGGCCGTGAAGAAGGCGATTCAACTCGCGGCGTAGTGTCCGCCGGGCGCGCGCGGGTGCCCGCCATGTCGGAGCCCGCGAGCATGACCGACGAATAAACGTGCACACGCGGGTGGCACCGGACGGGGGCCCCGGCAACTTGAGCGAAGCGAAAGTTGGTCCGGGGTGGACGGTGACAGGCCCCGCGGTGCTGGAAAACGGAACGAGAGGAAGAAAATCATGAGCGTATTGATCGACAAGAGTACACGCCTCGTCGTGCAGGGCATCACCGGGCGCGACGGTTCGTTTCATACCGGCCAGATGATGGAGTACGGCACCAACGTGGTGGCCGGCGTGACCCCCGGCAAGGGCGGCACGAAGTTCGAGAACACGGTGCCCGTGTTCGACAGCGTGCATGCCGCGGTGGATGCCACCGGCGCCAACACCTCGGTGATCTACGTGCGCGCGCCCTTTGCGGCCGACGCGATCTGCGAAGCCGCCGACGCCGGCATTCGATTTGTGGTGTGCATCACCGAGGGCGTGCCCGTGCGCGACATGCTGCGGGTGGTTCCGTTCCTCAAGGAGCGCTCCACGCGCCTGCTGGGACCCAATTGTCCCGGGCTGATCGCGCCCAATGCGAAGGTCAAGGTGGGCATTCTGCCCGCGACCATCGTGCTGCCGGGTTCGGTCGGGGTGGTGTCGCGCAGCGGCACGCTCACCTACGAAGTCGTCTACCAGCTCACGCGTGCGGGCTTGGGACAGTCGACCTGTATCGGCATCGGCGGCGACCCCGTTATCGGGACCAATTTCATCGATACGTTGCGCATGTTCCAGGCCGACGATGAAACCGAAGCCATCGTGATGATCGGCGAGATCGGCGGATCTGACGAGGAGGAAGCCGCGGCGTTCATCAAGGAGAAGGTGACCAAGCCGGTGGTCTCGTTCATCGCAGGACAGACGGCGCCGCCGGGCAAACGGATGGGGCACGCGGGTGCGATCGTGACGGGCGGAAGCGGAACCGCCGCGGACAAGATCAAGGCGCTGACCGCCGCGGGTATCCCCGTCGCGCGGGTTCCGTCGGAAATCACCTCGCTGGTCGCCTCCGCCGCACCGGCACTCAAGCGCTCGTAATTGCGGGCGCCAACGACGAAAGGGACGTGGATGAAGACGTTATTGATGGTCAAGCCGGATACGGTGGCAGCGGGTCACGTGGGAGATATTCTGGCGCTGGTGGAACGCAACCGCTTCAAGATCGTGCGGCTGACGCTCACGCGATTCTCGAAGGAACGCGCGGAACGCTTTTACGAAATGCATCGTGCACGTCCTTTCTTCGGTGACCTGGTGTCGTACATTACCAGCGGCCCGGTGGTGGCGGTGGAGGTCGAGGGGGAGCAGGCGGTGACGCGGATTCGTGAACTGATCGGAGCCACCAACCCGGCGGAAGCGCGCCCCGGAACGGTCCGGGCAATGTATGGTAAGAGCTTGCAAAATAACGCAGTACACGGGTCGGACTCCCCCGAGTCGGCGGAAAAAGAGCTTGAAATTGCCTTCGCCGGGACCTAGAGTCCTCGTGACCTGGCTGAAATCGGCCCTCCCGCCGGCCGACGGTTCCGGCGGGATAGAGCGATGATCATCGATCTGCGTGAATACGATCGCCCGTCGGGAACCATCGATGGCGAGGAGAAGATCCAGATCGACGATCCAATGGCCGGTGAAGTCACGGTTCCGTGCCGGATCGAGCTGGACTACCGCCAGACGAGCGGCACGTTCCATTTTCACGGCACGGTGAAGGCGTCGTACGCCTCCCAGTGTCATCGCTGTCTGGACCCGGTGAACGTCTCGGTCGCGGGCGACTTCGACCTGATGGTCCGGCGCGGAGAGCACGGCGGGGAAACCGCCGATGATCTGGTGGTGCTGTCTCCCAATCAGCACCACCTTGATTTGTCTCCGCTGATCCGTGAAACGGTGGTCCTGAACGAGCCGATGATCGTCGTGTGTGACGAGTCGTGCCGGGGACTGTGTCCCGATTGCGGCGCGAACTTGAATCGCGAGACGTGCAATCATGGTGAAGCGACGGATCCCCGGTGGGACGCGCTTCGCCGGTAAGTGTGTGTAAACAGGAGAACTCATCATGGGTCTGCCCAAGAGAAAACATTCCAAGACGCGCAAGCGGAAACGCCGGGCCAACTGGAAGCTCGGTACTCCCGGACTCACCAAGTGCTCGCATTGCGGCCAGGCCAAGACGCCGCACAGCGTGTGCCCCAACTGCGGCTTTTACGCTGGCCGCGAAGTGGTTCGCATCGAAGAGGAACTCTAGGAGTGAAGCGTGCGGATCGCCGTTGACGCGATGGGTGGCGACACGGGCCCGCGGGTCGTCGTTCCCGGCGCGATCGACGCCGCCAAAGCACGCCCCGGAGAGCTCAAGCTGCTGCTGGTGGGACGGGAACAGGAGATCCGTCCGCTGCTCGGCGATGTGAATCCCGACTGGGTCGAGATCGTCCCCGCATCGGAAAACATCGATATGAACGAGGCGCCCGCGCAGGCGATCCGGCGCAAGAAGGACGCCTCTATCAGCGTCGCGTTGCGCATGATCCGGGAGGGACGCGCGGACGCCATGGTCAGCGCCGGCAACACTGGCGCCGTGGTCGCCAGTTCGCTGCTCACCATCGGCCGCCTGCACGGTATTTCGCGCCCCGCGATCTCGACATTGTGGCCCAACAAGCGCAGCGGCGCCGTGGTGCTGGACGTCGGCGCCAACCACGAATGCACTCCCAAGAATCTGGTTCAGTTCGCCGTCATGGGTTCCGTGTTTGCGCAGATTCACATCGGCGTGCCGCGTCCGCGGGTGGGACTGCTCAACATCGGCGAGGAGAAGAGCAAGGGCAACGACCTGGTGCGCGATTCGTACGCGTTGCTGGAGCAGGATCCGCGCATCCATTTTGTGGGCAATGTCGAGGGCCGCGACGTGTTTGACGGCGCCGCTGACGTGGTGGTGTGCGACGGATTCGTGGGCAACGTCATCCTGAAGTTTTCGGAGAGCATGTATTCATTTCTGGCGCACCTGGTGCGCGACGAGATCCGGCGCGGCATGCTGGCCAAGGCGGGGGCGCTGCTCATGAAGGGTGCCTTTGGCAACGTGCGTTCGCAGCTGGACTATGCGGAATACGGCGGGGCTCCGCTGCTGGGAGTCAAGGGCGTGGTCATCATCTCGCACGGCAAGAGTTCGCCGCGGGCAATCCGTAACGCCCTGCTGGTGGCGGCCAAGTCGGTGAACGCGGACATCAACCGCCGCATTGAAGAACAATTCAACCCGGGAATCCCCCATGCAGTCGAAACCGGTTAGGTCATCCCGCATCATCGGCACCGGACACTATGTGCCCGAACGCGTCCTCTCCAACTTCGATCTCGAAAAGATGGTGGAGACAACGGACGAATGGATCACAACGCGCACCGGAATCAAGGAGCGGCGCGTGGTTGCCCCCGACCAGGCGTGTTCGGATCTGGCCACGATCGCGGCCACACGCGCGCTGGAAATGGCGGGCATTGCGCCCACCGATCTGGATGGCATCTTCGTGGGGACGATCAGCGGCGACATGCAGTTTCCCGCCACCGCGACGCTGGTGCAGGACCGCCTCGGCGCCACCAACGCCGTGGCGATGGATGTGAGCGCCGCCTGCAGCGGGTTCATCTACGGCCTCAACCTTGCGAACGGCATGATCGCGGCGGGAAGCATGAACCGCGTGCTGGTGATCGGCGCCGAGGTGCTGACCAAGTTTGTCGACTGGGAGGACCGCAGCACCTGCGTGCTGTTCGGCGATGCCGCCGGCGCCGCCGTGCTGGGGGCGTGCGAACCCGGCGAGGGAATCCTGGCCACGCATATGAAGAGCGACGGCTCGCTGGCCGACCTGCTGTGCATTCCCGGCGGCGGATCGCGCCAGCCGTTCAACGATCGGACCGGACCGGACCGGCTCCAGTACATCAAGATGAAAGGCGACGGCGTGTTCAAGTTCGCCGTGCGTGCCATGGCGGATGCGGCGCGCGTGGTTCTCGACAACGCCGGGCTCACCATGGACGACGTGAAATTCGTCGTTCCGCATCAGGCCAACATCCGGATCATCGACGCCGTGGCCGAGCGTCTGGAGGTGCCGGCGGAGCGCGTGATTGTGAACCTCGATCGTTACGGCAACACCTCCTCCGCCACCATTCCGGTGGCCTACGACGAACTGGTGCGCGCGGGCCGTCTGCAGCGCGGCGACGTGGTGTTGTTCACGGGGTTCGGTGGCGGGTTTACGTGGGGCGCGGTGTTGTTCCGCCACGCGACACATTCCTGAGGAAGGCGACGGATGTCTGTAACGGTCGGCATGCTTTTCCCCGGACAGGGATCGCAGTTCGTGGGGATGGGGAAGGACTACTACGACGCGTTTGCTTCCGCGCGCGATATCTATCGTGACGCCAATGCCGCGCTCGGTTTTGACATTGCGGCACTGTCATTCTCGGGGGACATGGAAGAACTTACCAAGACGCGCAACGCGCAGCCGGCCATTCTGCTGCACAGCCTGGTGGTGCTGGCGGTATTGCGCGAGCGCGGGATCGAGCCGTCGGTCGTCGCGGGGCACAGTCTGGGTGAGTTCTCGGCGCTGGTGGCCGCGGGTTTCTTTCGTCCCATGGACGCGCTGCGCATCGTGCGCCGCCGCGGGGAACTGATGTACGACGCCGGCGTCAAGCGGCCGGGGACCATGGCCGCGATCATCGGCCTGGATGAAACCGCGGTTGAGGACTGTCTGCGTGCGGCCGGTGGTACGGTGGTGGTCGCCAACTACAATTCTCCGTCGCAGCTGGCGATTTCGGGCGATGTGGACGCGGTGCAGCGGGCCTGTGCACTGTGCAAGGAGCGCGGCGCCAAGCGCGCGTTGCCCCTTCCCGTGAGCGGGGCGTTTCATTCGCCGCTCATGGAGCCGGCGGTGCATGAATTCCGCGGGTTCCTGGGCGGATTCGAAACCGGAACGCTCGATACCGCCTGGGTGGCCAACGTCACGGGCGACGTGGTGAGCGACCGCAGCGCGGTGGTGGACCTGCTTTCCCGGCAGTTGTCGTCGCCGGTGCGATGGACGAACAGCATGCGCGCGTTCGCGGCACGCACGCCGGGAACCGTCTATGAAGTGGGACCTGGCAACGTGCTGGCCGGGCTGATGAAACGAATCGTGGACGGCGTCGACGTGGTGGCGCTTTCGGCCTGCGATACGCTGCCCGCCATGTCGTAACTTTTTCTTTTGCCGCGTTTGCGGCCTTTGCTATAAAGGAACTGGTTTCCCGCCCCGGCGGGAGAGAAACAACCGCATGGAACAATCGGGAAGAGTGGCCGTAGTGACGGGTGCCGCGCGCGGCATCGGTCGGGAAATCGCCGCGCGACTTGCGGACGGGGGTATCTCGATCGCCGTCGTTGATGTCGCGGAGGACAGCGCGACGCAGACCGCGGCCGAGCTGGCGCGCCCCGGGGTCAGCGCGCGTGGATATCGCTGCGACGTGTCCTCTCTGGACGAAGCCAGCGCGCTCGGAGAACGTGTCCTGGGGGACTTCGGTCGTGTCGATGTCCTGGTCAACAACGCCGGGATTACGCGCGACCGCCTGCTGGTGCGTATGACGGCCGAGGACTGGAGTGCGGTGCTGAATGTGAATCTCACCGGCGCCTTCAACATGTGCAAGGCGCTCGCGCCCGCGATGCTGAAGCAGCGCTCCGGGTGCATCGTAAACATCGCGTCGGTGGTGGGGCAGGTGGGAAACGCGGGGCAGGCCAACTATGCGGCCAGCAAGGCCGGAATGATGGGGTTGACCAAGTCGCTGGCGCGCGAATTTGCGCCGCGCGGAGTGCGCGTGAATGCGGTGGCCCCCGGGTTCATCCGCACCTCCATGACGGAGGCGCTGCCGGAGGAAGTCCAGCAGCAGATGAAACAGTCCATCCCGCTGGGACGCTTCGGCGAAACCGGCGACGTGGCTGACGTGGTGATGTTTCTGGTTTCGAATGGATCGTCGTACGTCACGGGACAGGTCATCAACTGTGACGGTGGATTGGTGACGGCGCGCTGAACAGGCGCGTGTCGTGCACGTATCATAGAGGAGGAGCTCATGTCGGAGATCGAGGCCAAAGTCAAGAAGATCATCGAAGAAAAGCTGTCCGTGAATGCGGACCAGATCACGAACGGCGCGCGCTTCGCCGAGGATTTGAAGGCGGATTCGCTCGACACGGTGGAACTGGTGATGGCGCTGGAAGACGAGTTCGGGCTGGATATTCCGGACGAGGAAGCGGAAAAGATCAAGACAGTACAGAACGCAATCGATTACATCACGGCCAAGGCGGGTTAGCACTGTCGCGACATTCATGACACCGCCCCCCGGATAGGGGTGGTGCGCGACAGTCTGTTATGTCATTCGGCAATCATCAAAGACGCGTTGTCATTACCGGTGTCGGACTGGTGACGGGGTGCGGAAACAGCACGGCCGACACGTGGAACGCCATCGTGGCCGGCAAGAGCGGTGTGTCGCAGATCGCGTCCTTCGACACCACGAAGTATCCGACCCGGATCGGCGCCGAGGTGAAGAATTTCGAGCCCTCGGAATTCATGGACCTCAAGGACAGCAAGCGCACCGACCGCATGGTCCATCTGGCCATGTGCGGTGCGCGCCAGGCGCTGGCCGGCATCGATCTGGACAGCCTCGATCGCACGCGCATCGGCGTGGTCATCGGGTCGGGAATCGGCGGCATCGCCACCTTCGAAAAGCAGCATTCCAACCTCGTGGAGCGCGGTCCTGACAAGGTCAGTCCGTTCTTTATTCCCATGATGATTTCCGACATGTCGTCGGGTTACGTCTCCATCGCGTTCGGCCTGAAGGGACCCAACTACACCACGGTGTCGGCGTGTGCGTCGGGCGGAAATGCGCTCGCGGATGCGTTGATGCTGATTCGTCTCGGCTACGCGGATGCAGTGCTTACCGGCGGTGCCGAAGCGGCGGTGACGCCCATGTCACTGGCCGGGTTCTGTTCGCTGAAAGCGCTGTCGCGACGCAATGACGAGCCGGAACGCGCATCGCGGCCGTTCGACGCGGACCGTGACGGATTCGTGATCGGGGAAGGCGCCGGAATTCTTTTCGTGGAGGAACTGGAGCACGCCCGGCGCCGGGGCGCGCCCATTCTGGCAGAAGTGGTCGGGGTGGGCCTTACCGGTGACGCCCACCACATGACATCGCCGGCCCCGGACGGCGAAGGCGCCGTACGTGC
>DASRYI010000302.1:0-6886 GCA_035687255.1 Candidatus Krumholzibacteriia bacterium
AGAAATACACGTGATTGCGAATACGAATCCGGTGCACGCGATTCCAGGGAATCGGCTGCTTGTCGTTCCAGTACTTGGTCAGCTTCTGAATCTCGGGCTTGTCGGTGGCCACCGCGCTGTGACAGCTCATGCACTTCTGCACCGACGGGACACCCGCGTAGTACGACTTGTCCGCGGTGTCGTGGCAGAACAGGCACTCGAGATTCAACCGGCCCACGTGAATCTGGTGGCTGAAGTTGATGGGCTGGGTCGGCGGCTTGCGGTGCGTCTCCCACCGGTAGCCCAGCAGCAGAATCAGCACCATCATCAGTGCAAAGTAGCCGAAGACCGCGGAATTGATGATGCGTCTGGTCACTTTGTCACCTCGGTCTGCGTCTGGGTGGTGTCGGCCGCCGCGCCGCCGGACGCCGCCTTGTAATGCGACAGCTCGTACTCGGCCACCGCCGCGATCTGCGCCTGCGTCAGCCCGGGATTGGGCATGGGCGGATAACCCGCCATCGACTTGTTGGGATTCGCCAGAAACGCCTTCAGCGTCTCAAGCGTGTAGTTGGGAAGCACCTGCGCCAGCGGTGGGCCCACCAGCTTCTCGTTGAAGCGGTGGCACTGCATGCACACCTTGTTGAAGGTCTCCTCGCCCAGGTTGGCCCCCGACGCGGCCGCCATGGCCGCTTCGATGTTGGCCTCGCGCTCCATCTTCTCCTTCTCGGCCTGCGTCTCCAGCAACACCGCGTGTTCGCGGTTGGCGTTGGCCATGGCGCGCACGTCGAAGGTGCTGGACGTAATGAACACCAGCAGCACCAGCACGAACGAACTCACCAGGAAGCGCGGATGCCGGGCGCGCAGCGTGGCCAGCATCATGTAGGCGATGACCATGCACAGGAAGACGTTGGCCACCGCCAGCAGATACACGGTGCCGTCGAACACCACGTCCGGCGAGGTGAACACGTACAGCAGGTTGAAGACCGGCAGCGCAAAGCAGAAAGCCAGCGCCATGCCGGCGCCGAACTTGCGCACGAAGGCGGCGTATTCGGGATCATCCACGGTGGACCGGTTCGACCAGCGGAACATGAAGAACAGGATTCCCACGCCGGTGATCGCAAAGGCGGCGTGCACGAAGTAGAGGAACTTGTAGATGACGTTCCAGTTCAGGAGCAGGATGACGAGGTTCTTGAGTCGGTACCACTTCTCCGGATCCTGCAGGCGCGTCACCGAGCTGATGAGCACGAAGTAGGATCCCAGCAGCAACGCCAGGCCCAGCAGCCCCATCCCCATGTGCCGGTTGAACGCGGTCTTGCGCCCCGAGTAACTGGCCCGGTACATGCGCAGACACGCCAGGCCCAGGAAGATACCCGGAATCGGCATCACGATGTAGCCGAGCGGCGCCAGCAACACCTCATCGAACCACTGCCCGTACACGAAGGGCAGCGCCAGCAGCGGCAGCACGCCCAGCACGAACATGGTGAGGCCGTTGCCCAGGAATGTGCGCAGCAGATCGTCCGCCAGACGCGCAAAGTGCGGCGTCGGGAGTTCGTGGTCCGAGAACGTCAACCACATCGCCAGCGCCGTCGAACCGATCACCATCGCAATGTATGGAAGGTGAATCGCGTAGATCAGGACCGCGAGAAACTCGAGCAGCTTCAGATGCTGCCCGCTTGGCGCGATGATGAACTGGCTCAAGAAATCCATGGATCGCCTTCCCTAGCCAACAAGTCCGCTCAGTGACAGCAATGAGATGACCAGCAACGCGTACACATTGATATGGCGAAACGCCAGCACTTCACCGTTGGTGAGCACCATGTGGGTGGCGTGCCACCCCAGCCACACCGACGATACGATCAACCCCACCTGCGTCCACATCGCCGACGAAACACCGAACAGCGGCATCGAGATGCAGGCCACCGCGGTGGCCAGCATCCACACGTAGATGATGCGCGCAAACTGCGGGCGCGTAAAAATGCGCGTCAGGGTGGGAAGCCCGGCGCGCGCATATTCGTCGCCGATACGCAGGAGCAGCAACCAGAAGTGCGGCACCTGCCACACGAAGAAGAAGAACGCCACCGCCAGAATGGGCGGATCGGTAACGGCACCGCCGCCGGCCACCCAACCGATGACGGGCGGAATCGCGCCCACCACCCCACCCGGGATGGCGGCAAACGCCGACACGCGCTTGAGCGGCGTGTAGATGCCGTTGTACCACAGCACCGTGAGCAGACCCAGCAGCATGGCCACGGGATGCATCGCAAGCAGCGCCGTGCCTGCACCCAGCAGACCCACGGCGATCATGAGCGCTTCGCGTACGCGCACGCGGCCCGTCGGAATGGGACGACGCTGCGTGCGCGGCATGAGCGCATCGATGTCGCCTTCCTGCGCCTGGTTCAGTGCGCCCGCGCCGCACGCCAGCAGGAACACGCCTGCGAGCGCCGGCAGCATGGCCGGCGACACACCGCGATGGGCCAGCACGTAGCCCGTGGCGGCCGACGCGGTCGACAGGCACGCGATACGCACCTTCGACAGTTCGATGACGATTCCGATGCGGCGTTTCATGCGGCTCTTATTTGAGTGACTTGATGTACGCGGTCAGCGCCTTGATCTCTCCGTCGGTAACCAGCCCCTGCTGCGACGGCATGAGCGGCTGGAAACCCTTCACGACGTCCGCGGCCGGTTCCAGCATCGATTTCTTGATGTAGGCGTCGTCCACGGTGATCTCGCGTTCCGTGCCGCCGGTCACCACCGTCTGCTTGGTGCCGTACAGGCCCTTGTAGGACGGCCCCACCAGCTTGCTTCCGTCCGAACTGTGACACGCAACGCATCCCTTGGACTTGGCCAGCTGCTCACCCAGGATGCGCAGGTTGTCATCGTTTCCACCCTCTGTCGACTCGGTGGCCTTCTTGATTGCCGCCACCTTCGCGCCCTCGGTCGAGAGCCATTTGTCGAACTCGTCCTGCGGCATCACGTGCACCTTGGACAGCATGCGCGAGTGACCCATGCCGCAGTATTCGGCGCAGAAGATGTCGTAGTCCCCCACCTGTTCGGCAATGAACCAGATGAACAGATTCGGCACGTTGGGCACCGCGTCCTGTTTCACCTTGAACGCGGGAATGTAGAAGCTGTGGATGACATCCTGCGAGGAAAGGTCGATGCGCACTGCCTTGTTGACGGGCACGTAGAGTTCCGGTTCCTGCACGCCGTTCTGGTACTCCATCAGCCACGACCACATGCGTCCCGTCACGTGGATGCGCATGGCGTCCGCCGGCGGCGACTTCATGAGCTTGTAGCCTTCCCACCCGTACCAGAAGAACCCGAAGGCCAGAATGGTGGGAATCACGGTCCACACCACTTCCAGCATGTGATGGCCGTGGATGTCTTCGCCCACGGGACTGCGGCGGCGGTTGTACTTGAACGTGAAGTACAGCATCACGGCGGTAATGCCGATGAGCATCACCAGCGAAGTACCCGCGATGAACAGAATCGGTCCGTTGACCGCGTCGGAGATGTTGGAGAGACGACTCAGCATGCGTCTACCTGAACAGCGTATCGGTAAAGGTCAATCCAATGAAAATCGACATCGCCACGATCATGATGAGAATCAGGCGATGGAACGTGGCGTCCTCGTATTTGAGGTGCATGAACAGGTACAGCACGATGGACGCCTTGATGGCCGCAATCAGCAGCGCCACTGCAACGCTGATGCTGCCCAGGTGCAGCCCCGCGGCGGTCACGGTGAGGGCCGTGAGAAACACCAGCGAGAACCACGTCATGAAATAGGTGCCGTAGCCTGCAGGCTCGTGCGGCTGCGCGTCGTGATGACCCGAGTCGTGACTCATGACTTCCTCCCGATGCCTACGTGATCAGATAGAAGAGCGGGAACAGGAAGATCCAGATGATGTCGACGATGTGCCAGTAGAGACCCGAGTTCTCCAGCTGGTTGAAATCCTCGACCCGGAAACGTTCCTTCACCGGCCAGTATTTTGTCTTCACGTCGATGCGCTGGATGGTGGAATCGATGGGGTCACCCTTCCAGAGCACCTTGCCCTCGCTGTCCACGACCGCCAGGCTTCCGCCCTCCGCGTCCTGCAGACCGTGGCCCGCGACGAACGAGAGTTTCGAGTTCGGCTGCCCCATGGTGCGGAAGAACATGGTCGTGAGCAGCACCATGCCCACCAGCACGTGGATACCGTGCACGCCTGTCATCGTGAAGTAGAGCCCGAAGAAAAGAATCTCGCCCTTGGGAAACGCCGCCAGTTTGGGCGAACCCGGGTAGATTCCGTGGTGAATCTTCATTCCCCACTCGAAATACTTGTTCACCATGAATGCGCCCGCGCATATCACCGTGAGCGCGATCATCCACAACGCCAGCTTGCGATTGCCGTGGTGCGTGGCCGCGATGCCCAGCGCCATGGTGAGACTGGAAGTGAGCAGGATCAGCGTGTTGATGGTCCCGACCAGGGTGTTGAGTTCGCCCGCCGCGGCGTGAAAATCCGCGGGGTACTTCGAACGGTACACCGAGTAGAGCAGGAACATGCCGCCGAACAGAATGACTTCCGTGATCAGGAACAGCCAGATCGCGAACTTCGAACCGCGGTAGTCCTTGTGGTGCGCGAGCACCAGTGAGTGCGATGTGCTCATCAATGCTCCGCCGTTTCCAGGTCATAGGGTCCGTGCGTGACCACGGGAACTTCCTTGAAGTTCTCCAGCGGCGGCGGCGACGGAACCGTCCACTCCAGCGTGCGACCGCCACCCCACGGGTTGCGCTCGGTACACGGCTTGCCGTGTCTGAGAGAATGCAGCAGGTTGCCCAGCATCAGCAGAATGCCCGCGATCATGATCCACGAGCCCACCGTCGCCACCTGGTGCCATTTGGTGAACTGCGGCAGATAGTCGTAGTAGCGGCGTGGCATGCCCTCCCATCCCAGGATGAAGAAGGGCCCGTAGAGCACGTTGAACCCGACAAAGGTCAGGAACCATGCAATCTTCGACGGCACCTGGTGGTACATGCGCCCGAACATCTTGGGGAACCAGTGGTGCAGCGACGCAAACAGCGCGAAGCCGAGCCCCCCGAAGAGAATGTAGTGGAAGTGCCCCACCACGAAGTAGGTGTCGTGCACGTGCACGTCGATGGACAGCACACCCAGCATCATGCCGGTGAAGCCGCCGATCATGAAGATGAAGATGAACGCCAGCGCGTACAGCATGGGCGTTTCCAGCTGGATGGAACCCTTGTACAGCGTGGCCACCCAGTTGAACACCTTCACCGCACTGGGAATGGCGACGATCATGGTGAGCAGCGAGAACACAAAGTTGGCCACCAGACTGTTGCCGCTCACGAACATGTGGTGCGCCCACACGACGGAACCGAAGAGCGCGATGGCGATACTCGACATCGCGATGAAGGTGTAGCCGAAGATGGCGCGGCGCGCGTGCACCGTGATCACTTCCGAGATCGCGCCCAGCGCGGGCAGGATCATGATGTACACGGCGGGGTGCGAGTAGATCCAGAACAGATGCTGGTAGAGGATGGGATCGCCGCCCTTGACGGGGTCAAACACCCCGATCCCGAACGTGCGTTCCACGATGATGAGCACCAGCGTGATACCGATCATCGGCGTCGCAATCACCTGCAGCCAGCCGGTGGCGTACACCGCCCACGCAAACAGCGGCATGCGGAAGAACCCCATCCCCGGCGCGCGCATGCGGTGGATGGTGGTGACAAAATTGAGACCGGTCAGAATCGACGAGAACCCGAGCACGAACACCGCGAACGCGGCCAGGGTCACGTTGGTGCCGGTGCGAATACTGTAGGGCGCATAGAAGGTCCAGCCCGTGTCCGGCGGCCCACCGCCCGTGAACAGGGCCGTCAGCGCCAGCAACGAGCCCGCGAGGAACAGCCACCACGACAGCAGGTTGAGCCGCGGAAACTGCACGTCCTTGGCGCCGATCATGATGGGCAGCATGAAGTTTCCGAGCGACGCCGAGAGTCCCGGAATCACGAACAGGAAGATCATGATCACGCCGTGCAGCGTGAAGAATTCGTTGTAGGTCTGGGCGTCAACGATGGTGCGGCCGGGCTTGAACAGCTCGAGACGCATGAGGAAACCCAGCGTCATGCCGGCCAGGAAGAAGGTCAGCATGAGGACGAGGTACATCAGGCCGATCCGCTTGTGATCGGTCGAGAAAATCCACGATGCCAGGCCCGACCAGCGGCCCTTGTAGTGGTAGAAATCCACCTCGTTGGCGTCGGGAACGTCCACGTGCGGAATTTCCGGCTTCGGATTCGTCGACACTGTCAATTCACCTTCTTTTCGCGGCGCCGCCCCGACAGAGAGACAAAGGCGATCACCGCCGCCACGCCGATCATCGTGCCCAGACCGACCACGCGGGTCGCGTTCAGCACGTACTTGTGCCCTTTGGGGTCATAGCTGAAACAGAATTGGTAGAACTTGGCGATGGTCGGCCCGATGCGGCCATTGCGCGCTTCCACCAGCGCCATCTTGATGTCGAACGGGAGATATTCAGCACCGGTGAGATAGCGCGTGATCTTGCGATCCTTGGACAGCACCACCAGCGTCGTGGGATGTGCGAAATCCATTCCGGTGCGCTTGAACGCAAAGCCGACCGCATTCGTGAACGCGGCAATACTCGTCGAATCACCCGTGAGAAACGTCCAGCCGTCGCGTGGATACCCCTTGGGAAGATGTTCGTAATACTCTTCCTTGAGGCGCGCGGAACCGGCGGGGCTGTCGCGGTAGTCGAAGCTGATCGTGATCATGCGGTAGTCACGATTGGGCTGCACGTCCAGCTTTTCAATCTTGCCCAGCATGGAGGAGACTTCGTCCAGCAGCGGGCGACAAACCGACGGGCAGGTGTAGTAGACGAGAGCGACCAGGGT
>DASRYI010000303.1:0-9579 GCA_035687255.1 Candidatus Krumholzibacteriia bacterium
GGGCGAGCCGAAGTTTTTGAGTCGGAGGTCACCGACGGCCGCATTTTTGAACACGGGATCGGCATCGATGTTCTCGCCCTGATCCACGCACCCGATGCAACCGCCGAGTCCCTGGACAAGCGAATGTGATAACACCGTGGAACTCGGGTGATCGAGATCGTCGTAAATCTCAGGCGTGCTCTCGGAGGTGACATCCCCCCACAAAACACAGTTGATGAGGGAAGGATAGCTGTCGACGTTGTGGATTGCTGCACCGCCGCTATTCGATGGAAGCGGAGCTGCCTGGTTGCCCGAGAACGTAACATTTGCCAGTTTCGGGCTGCTGGCGGAGTTGTACACGCCACCGCCCCCACCTCCGTTGGCCGAATTCTGGAAGAACATCACGTTGACCAACGTCGGGGAACTCGTCTGATTGTAGATCCCGCCGCCATCGGTCGACGATGTATTGTCAAGAAATCGGATGTTCACGAGTTTTGGACGGCTGTTCTGATTGAACATTGCTCCGCCGCCATTCAACGCAGTGTTGTCCTGGAACACCATGTTGCGCAGGCATGGCGCGCTCGAGTCATTGAACATACCGCCACCCGACTGGTCACCCGCTCCGTTTGCACACCCGTCGCGCACGGTGAACCCGTCAACGACTGTGTTCGAATCAACCAATGCCGCAGACAGCACATGGAACGAATTGTCCAGCGGCTCGTCGGCAATGCCGATGTCACCGCTCAACACGGTGACGTGGGTCGAAACGTCCCGTTGCTGGAGCAACGTCTCCGTTCCCGCAAAACCGCCGAAGATCGCGAAATTCGGCGGGAGCTGAAAGGAAATGTTGCGGTCAGTGCCCGATGTCGGGTAGTAAACTCCCTCCGCGACCCAGATCTCACCCACACCGGCTGCCGCAGCGATCGCATCTTGCAGGTTCGTATACGCGTCGACCCAGGACGTTCCGTCGTTGTTTCCGGCGGCATCTCCGTCAACGTACAAGACCCGCACGGTTACGCCGCCTTCGTACGCCCCCAGGTCCACCGTGCCCTCCGCAATGCGGGGTTGACTGTTCAAGTCGGTTGGGACTCCGCTGACGACGCTGTTGAGTCCCGCATTGAGCGCGGGCGATCCGATTCGCAGCCGCAAGTCGCCGACGCCTGGCTTCACGAACTGTGGATCGGTGGACAGATTGTTCGTCCCGATTGAACTACCCGCGATGCCGCCCGGAGATACCAGCGAATATTCCAGTGAAAACGGCAGTATTGTCGCGCTGTAGATTTCGTTCCCCGCAACGGTTGCCAGGTCGTCCCACAGAATCGAATTCCTGAAGGCGGGAAAGCTCATGTCGATGTAAACGGCACCACCCTGACCATAGGCAACGTTCTGCGTGAAGGTTGCATTGGTGAAAACCGGAGTTCCGCTCGTGGCCGCAACCCCACCACCTTCGGGCGCGATGTTTTCGCGCACCAGAACATTGACGAACGATGAGCTGCCATCGCACATGATCCCGCCACCTCGTGTCGCCGCGGCGTTCCCGATGACGATGACGTTCTGGATCGTCGGATTTCCGTTCGTGATGTAGATGCCTCCCCCGGAATCATCGGGCGATGGCCCATTGGCATTCCCTTCGGTAACCGTGAAGCCATCGAGTACGGCCGTGGCATCGTTTCCGCTCCCCGATACCACGTGGTAACAGTTGTCAGCGTTATTTCCGACTACGCCAATGTCCCCACTCAAGACCGACGCGTGCAGCGAAAGATCGCGTTCGCTCAACGCACTTTCAGTCCCGGCAAACCCCCCGTAGACTTTCACTCCGTTCTTCAGATGGAACGCGGCCGTACGGTCATAGCCGATCGCGGGCCGGTATATGCCTTCGGCCACCCAGATTTCATTGCCTGGCACCGCAAATGCCAGCGCGGTCTGCAGGTTGGTGAACGCGTCCTGCCACGACCAGCCGCTGCCGGTTCCCGTCGCGTTGGCATCGACGTGAATGATGTTGTGCGACGGAGGTGGAGGCGGAGCCGGACCTCCCAACGAACTCACGTTGAGGGAGAGGAGAAGCGCGTCCATGTACGCGGTCCGGTACACCCCGCCACCGGTGTTGTCGACAGCGTCGAAGCGAAAGCCCGAAAGCAGCACACCGACATTCACCGACGCGCCGTTCGACGTCCAATTGGCGATAATCGCTCCATTGACCGTAGCCGGCGAACCGTACCCGGCTTCCATCACCGATGAGCCAGTCGGATCCATGACGTCGAAGTCGCTCAACACCGGGCACCCTCCAGAAACGTAGAACGTATCGTTCGAGAACGTCCCCCAGGGACTTCCGACCACGAGCGGGGAGACACCGTACGCCGTGCGATGATCTCCCGTCGTCAGCGTGTACGGAATGTACGTCGACATGAATGAAGCCGATGAAGACGACGAGCCCATTGCCAGCTTTTCTGCCACATCGTCTCCGGAAAGACACACGCCGTGAGGACGGTCGAGAGATTCCAGGAACGCCGCGAGCAATCCGTAGTCGTCCTCCTTGATCGACGACCCGGGTCCTCCACCAAGCGTTACCGGGACATCACCGCATTCCCAGAGAATCACGTCATAGAATGGAAGCAACTGCGAATACACAGATGTGACCCGCGAGGCCAGCCGGTTACCGGCATCCCACGACGGACCGAGCACGTCGTACCGGTCCACCTCGGACAGAACACCGAGCTGTGACAGCGCGGTTTCGATCGCAAGTCGTGACGATTCATCGCCGGCACCATTGACGTAAAGGATCCTGGCGCCGGCCGTCAGAGCCCGCGCCGGCAGGCATGTGAACTCGAGAGCATTGGCGGCAGCAACGTCGATGTTGTCCACGGCACCGGAACCCGCGAAATATGTCGCCTCGCCGTATGCGTTTTGAGCGCCGAAGAAGTACAACACCGTATCACCGGGCACGAACAGATTGTCGTTGAGATCCACGCAGAAACGATCCTGGACGGGGTGCCCACCCACGAGCGCCTGATCACAGTGGATGCGGCTCCACGCAACGCCGTTCGCCGCCACGTCGTCGACATATGACCAGCGCGGGTCATCGACCAGATCCGGGCCGCTCTTGTCAGGTTGTCCGGCGTGCAGAACGCGCACGTAACAGTGGACTGCTTTCCCTCCCGAGACAAAGTCATCCATCAGGCCGAGCTCGGGATCCGCCACGGTCACCACGGCGGAATCGCCGGGGAGAATGGCAGGGTTCGAGCTCGGATTGATATCTTTGGCCATGTCGGCACGGACTGTTCCGCTGGCGGTTCCGTCGCCCGGAAAACTATCCTGGAACAACTCGATGTCTTTGACGCTCCACTGCGGTCCGACCACGGCAACGCGCTTCACCTGCACGCTGTCGAACAACGGCGCCTGGCTGTGGCAGAATCCGGTGCCGTAGACTCCGCCCCAGACGTCCCGCATATCCCAGACGCCCAGCGCCACCTGCATTCCCGTCGCATTACCAAGGTCGAGCAGATCACCCACGCGTTCCACGTGCCGGTACCAATCCTTGGTATCGCTGTAGTAGACCGTACCGCGGTCCTTCCATGGCCCAGGGCATCCCCCGGCGCCCACGCTGCGCACGTGCCAGACGTAGAAGACAAGATTATCGAGGGGGAGATCGCGGTACACCGAGAACTCCAGCAGCACAGCGGAACCGGATCCCGTGAGCGGGATGGTGGGCGACCAGATCTCGTTCTTCAGGTACTGACCCTCCGGGTTCACGAACGGCACCGCCGCCTGGAGGGGAAATCCACCGCACGCGTAGTTGTAGGTGGAATTCTGGATGGCCGCCCAGACGCACGACAGGTTGTTGGTGCACGGATCCTCGTCGACCAGCGCCCCGCCGGAGAACAACGACAGGTAAGAACCGTACCCGTCAGGGGCGTAGGCCCTCCAGTCATTCGATGATGTCGATCCCACCTGTTCGTCTTCAAAGTTCTCCCACGGCACACCTTCGACAACAAGGTCATCGAAATGGACTGCACCAGTTGTCTGCCACAATCCGTCCTCGTCGGAACCATATCCGTCAGACTGGAAATGAAGACGTACTCGCACTGGCCCCGCGCCAACGCCGAGGTCATAAGAGGCATTGTGCTCGAGGTACGGAACCGACCCCGACCATTCGTCGATCACGGTCCACCCGTACTCCGACGAACAGTCCGTCGTGTATTCCAGCGTAACGAAGTCGTGGCCTGGCTCGGTATCGAAGCGCGCCACAAAGGAAACATCGAGCGCGCCGTTCACAGGGATGCAGTTCTTCGTGCACCACGCCTGGTCCCAGTGGTTTCCATAGCCCGGGAGGGTCAGGTAGCTACACATGACGGGTGATGCGGACGGTCTGGCACCACACCAGAGAGATTTTGCGCCATCGAGTGGCGTCAGCCCGAAACCCTCCAGCCCGGAATAGTCGTCAATGTGAAAATAGACCCCCGTCTGCTCGGTGAGATCCACCATCGTCCATCCCATGGGCGTGCACGATGTGCCGGATTCGAAACTGGCCGCGAAGAGATTGAACGTGTCGGTCGACGCGGACACACGCAACCCTGGCGTCTGGGATTCAGCGGAAGGAGCCGCGCGAAGGGCGACCCGGTCATATCGCGTTGGTTTTCTTGCTGGGTTCCTTCCCAACGCAGGGGAGGCGGCGAGAGAAATGACGAGTACGGAGGAAACCAGAGTGAGTACATCCGGACGTCCGTGCACGATTAACCTCCTGCTTCAGCAGAGGTCGGTGCGGCTCACCCGACACTGCGCACGCCCATACGGTAGACAACTGTGGATTGCTGGAATGTTATGTTAACAAAACATCCGAGGCAGGACAAGCGGACGTCGACGGTGCGCTCTTGTCGGGCAGAGAAACGGCGATTCGCGCAGGTAGCCGCCCAGGGTGACGTCCTCGATATAGGTAACTGGAAGTGCGGTGCTCATAGGCGGCAATTTATACCACACAACCGCCGGAGCGCCAATCTCTGCGCGATAGCTACTTGAGGAGAACGAGCTTGCGGGTCAGCCGTTCCTTGCCGGCGTCGAGCACGTAGAAATACACGCCACTCGACACCGCATTGCCCGCGTCGTCGCGACCGTTCCACACCACGGAGCGCGAGCCGGCGGTCTGCGCCACATTCACCAGAGTTCTCACCACGCGGCCCGACGCATCCAGGATCACCAACCGCACCTGGCCGGTGGACGGCAGATCGTACTCGATGGTCGTCTCCGGGTTGAACGGATTGGGATGGTTCTGATGCAGGGCAAGTGCGAGCTCCGGCAATGAAACCGTAGCGACGGGCGAGCGGAACTCATCGCCGGACGCGGCACGAACCACAAGCTCGTAACCGTATGTCATTCCGGCTTCGACCGAGGCGTCGCGGTATGATCCGGTCGTACCCGTGAGCGCGCCCTCCGCCACGATGCGGGACTGGGGCGATGTCCCCTCGCGACGATACAGTACGAATCCATTCAGCGGCTCGTCCGCGGTCAGCTCCCATTCCACCTGAACCCTGCCATCGGACGACGTCGCATCGAAGTGCTTGAACGCCACGGCGAGCGGAATCTCCATCGCGAATGTCCAGACCGGGCCCGGCACACTGGTGATGCCGTCGGACACGGTGACCATCCAGTAATACCGGCCGCTCGGCAGGGTCCCGAAGCTGTAGCTGGGAACACTCGATGTCCCGATGCCAACAAGGCTGTTCATAACGTCCGGGGTCAGGCCCAGGAAGATGGCATGCGACAGCACCGGCGTATCCGGGTCGGAGGTTGACCATGAGAACACCGGCGCAGTGGTTGCGATCACACTCTGGTCGGCAGGATACGGATTGGACGGCACCGAAGGCGGCGCATTCCCCACACTGCCGGTCGCGAACGACCACACCAGACTCGAGGCCTCCCGGTTCTGTTCGTCACGCGCAACCACGGACCAGTGATAGACCCCGTCGGCGAGCGTGCCGGGCTGGAAACTCGCGACCGCGAGGTTGCTCGCGACCAGCGGCGGCGCGGATTCCGTGCCGAAATAGACGTCGAAGGTCATCGGCAATCCCTGCGAATGCGTTGCCGTCCACGTCAATGTGGGTGTCGCAGAAACACCGGTCGCGCCGTCACTCGGGGACGGATTGGTGGGCGGCAGGGGGCCGCCATCGCCCGTCGTGAAGGTCCACGAGGTACCGGCATAAATCAATCCGGAGGAATCCTTGGTGACGATTCTCCAACGATACACGGTGTTCAGCGCGAGCGTGCCGGGCGCATAACTGTTGACGGGAACGTCGGTGGCGACCAGCGGCGGCGGATACTGTTGCCCGAAGTAAACGTCGAACGTAAGCGGCTGTCCGTTCGGGTCGGAGGCGGTCCATGTCAGCATCGGCACCGGCGTCACATTGACCGCGCCATTGGCGGGACTCGGATTGGCGGGCGTCTGCGGTCCGCTACCGGTGGTGCTGAACGTCCACAGGGGACCCGGATAACTCACACTGTTCTGCCTCGTGATGATCTGCCAGCGATAGGTGGTGCCCTGCGACAATGGCCCGGGATCATAGGAAAGCGCGGTCTGGCCGGAGGCCACCAGCGGCGGAATCCCGGTTGTGCCGAAGTACACGTCGTACGTCAGGCCTTCGTGAAATCCGGGAATCTGCCACGCCAGTTGCTGGTTGGTCGGCCGGCCCGTACCGAAGTCGACGGGCGTCGGGTCTGTCGGCACGGGCGGAACTTCCAGCCCACATGGACACGACGCGTCCGCGTTGAAGCGAGCGACATTCGTCGCAATCGGCACTGAGGCAAACGAGCAGTCGACGGCTTCCAGCATGCCGGTGTAGGGATCCGCAACAATGGGATATGGACAGCACGCGGCCGTCCCCGAACTGGTCAGGTATGTGATCGTGAGTACGTTGAAGGCTTCGGTTTGACAGTCGCGCGCCGACAGCGAGATTCCGGTTTGCGAATTGCCGATCCCGGCCACAAGAAACGGAACCGTTTCACCGATATACGTCGCATCGAAACAGGAAGGAATTGGCGCGGCGAATCGAACCGCGCGCGTGCCGCCCGTCCCGGGCGTGACGACTACATAGGCGGTAACGAAACCCGGGGCGTCGTTGAAGGTGCAGGAGTTTCCGTACTCGTCCTGGTACAGTCCGATGGTCGCATCCTGGCCCAGAGCCATTCCGCAGGCCAGCAGAAGACAGATGACCGCCAGTGAAACTACAAGAGATAACCGGGAATGGCATGCGCGCGCGTCGCGCCCGCGTCTCTTCAACATGAGATACAGAAGGATTTTGCGGTTAATTGGGAGGTTACACCTGATGAGGGCGACGCGTCAACCGGAATGTAACGCTGCCGCACGCACCGGCGATCGTGAAGGCCCTTGACGCCTGCTTCGCCGGCTCCCTACGCTTTCCCCGTTCTTTCACCCGGGGAGGGTTCACCATGAAATTCTCGTTTCTTTCCTGGAACGTCGAGCACTTTCGGGGCGGCGGCGAACGTCTGAAGCGCGTCGCCGCTCACGTCCGGCAGCACGATCCCGACATCTTCGGTCTGATGGAGATCGAGGGCGCCGACATTCTCTCGTTGATGCGCGACGAGTTTCCCGAACACGACTTCTCCGTCACCGATGGTCCGGAGGTGCAGGAAATTCTGGTGGGTTGGCGGCGCGCCAAGTTTCAGCAGGCCATCTTCACACAGAAGCGCGAATTCAAAGCCTTCAATCCCAGCCTGCGTCCGGGCGCGTTACTGAGCGTGCGCCTGCACAATCAGTACTACAACCTGCTCTTTCTGCACACCGACAGCGGCACGGGCGCGCCCGACTTCGGCAACCGCACGGAAATGTTCGAGAAGGTTTGGAAGCTCAAGAAGGCGGTGGACAAGATCGGCGGCGGCGCCGGCGAGGGCAATCTGATCATGCTCGGCGACCTCAACACCATGGGACTGGCGTATCCCACGCCGGCCAAGAAGAATCAACGCGTCACCGCGACCGACGAGATCCACGCGCTCGGCGTCAATGCGGAGACGGTGGGATTGCGGCCGCTCGCCAAGGAGTTCGACCAGACCTGGTACAGCACGCACATGCAGTCCGAGCTGGACCACGTGCTGGCCAGCACCCAGCTCAAGTTCGTGGAACAGGGAAAGCGCGCCGACGGCACGCCCTTCGAGGTGATGGTGCGCGGGTGGAATCAGCTGGACGGCGACGCGCGCACCGCGTTCGTATCCGACCTCTCGGATCACTCGGCGCTGTTCGCGATTGTAAAATAGCGCGGACGCCGCCGTGGTCAGAACGACCACTTGAGCCACAGCATCCCAATGTCGCCGTCATCGCCGAACTGCGTGCCGGCATTGCCGCCAAAGAACAGGCCGCTCAGCATGACGTCGAGGTTGGTGGCGGCAGACCACGTGACCGCCGGACCCAGATACCACGACGCGTCATTGGGATTGAGGATCCCGGAGAGATCGGCGTGCACCAGCGCGGTTATATCCCGCCCCACCTCGGCAAAGACGTTCACGCGCGCCGGCGTCAGCCAGCGCAGCCGGTAGGCATCGAACAGTTGTTCGCCGCCGGCATCCCCGGTGGTTCCACACTGGTTGTAGAGCACGGCGCCGTGCAGGTAGAGCGAACTCGAGAAAGTGTAGTCGCCGTCGACGCTGGCGTGCAGGCAGGACTCGCCCGCGGGGTCGCCGGGTGCGGCGGCATCACGCGGAACCGAATATAGAAACTCGCCGCGGAAACCCCCGCCGCGAATGCTTCCCGCCCACGCGCCTCCCATCACCGCGTTGGCGCCGCGACGGCCTCCCACCGCAATCCAGTCGTAGCCGGCGCGATTGACCACGGCCTGCACGGCCGCCACGGTTTCGTCGGTGTCGCGCATCGGCGCCACCGCCACTTCCAGCTTTGAGTTGGGTCCCAGGTAAACCTGCACACGGCCCGCGTCCGCGCCGGGTTTTTCTTCGTTGTCGAAATCCAGCGGCGACGACGGATTGAAGATGTCGATCGGATTCCACACCAGCCCTGTGCCCCACGCCACGCGCTGCCGCCCGAGCGTGATCTGGGTGCGCCCCACACTGGCGTTGAGCCAGGCGCGGTCGAGCACCATGGCGAGCACCGCGCGTTCGTCGTCGATGAAGCGGTGCTCCCAGTCGAAGTAGGTGCGGTTGCCACCCGCCACATTGGCCAGATCGAGAAATTGCTGCGCGGCGTCGCCCGTGACCAGGCGCGTCTTGAGTTCGAGCCCCAGAGAGATCGAATGCGGAAAGTACACGCGCAGGTTCTGGCGGGTGTGCACCATGTTGGTGAAGTACGGCGTGTCCCCAGCCGGCGCGGGGCTGAGAATGACCGTCGGGTTCCAGAGAAACGGCGATTCGCGCAGGTAGCCCCCCAGGGTGACATCCTCTTTCCACGCAGCGTGGGCGGCACCGGCGAACACCAGCAGGGTTGCCAGACCGATCGCAAGTGCGCGTACCGGTGCGCGCATGACGCGCTACGACCTCGTTTCATCGCCCGCCACGCGGCCGTCGCGCAGCGTGATCACGCGGTGGGCGCGCTCGACCACACGCGGGTCATGCGTGGAGAACACGAACGTCATCTTCTGTTCGTGATTG
>DASRYI010000304.1:0-15258 GCA_035687255.1 Candidatus Krumholzibacteriia bacterium
CGCGCTTCAACCTCGGACTGGCTCTCTACCAGCAGAGCGATTTCGAAGGGGCTATCGAGCAGTTCGAGGCCCTGCCCAACAAGGACAGCGACTTTCCGAAGGTGTGGTTCTTCCTCGCGGAGTGCCAGATGCGCACCGGCAACACCACGGACGCCGCCGCCAGTGCAACGCACTTCCTCTCTCTGAACCCTCCCGACGACGCGATGGCGGCCCAGGCGCGCAAGATTGCCGCAGGAACCGCGCAGTAACCGGCAATCGGGACGCTGTCGAAGAATGACGGATGCGCACCCCGCGCGGCGAACGCCAACGTTGAGGGGCGCCCGAGTGGGTGGCACCGGACGGGGGCGCCCCCGGGGACGAGCGCGAGCGAGTCAGCCGGGGGTGGACGGTGACAGGACCCACGAGGGCGGTGTGCACAAGCACACGTCTCGCCCTGTGATCGCAGCGGAAATCGCTTCCGGCGTTACTTCGCGGTTGCGAACATCGGCGGATGCTTCAGATGGAAGTCGGTCGCGTCCTGATACGCCTTCGCGACCGTCATGACCTTCCCCTCTTCGAAGAGTTTCCCCATGAAGGTGATGCTGGTCGGACTGCCCTTGTCGTTGAATCCATTCGGGAGCACGACACATGGATTGCCGGTGAGGTTCGTGTACAGCAGGTTGTCGCCGCCGAACGCCGGCGTGATGTACACGTCGACAGGCAGCTTTTCCATTTCACGCATGAGCAGCGTGCGCGCCCGGTTGGCCTGAATGTACTCCACCGCCGGAATGAAGCGGGCCGCGCGGAACGTATTGGGCCACGCATCGCGCACCTGGCGCACCAGAAGGTCGTCCCGATTGGATCGCGTCAGTTCGTCGAACGCGGCCGCCGCTTCCGCCGTGAGGATGCACGCCAGCGGCGCCGAGGGAATCTTGGGCAGTTCGATGGGCACCAGCGTTGCCCCCAGCGAGCGCAGTTTGTCCAGCGTCGCGGCGTCGTTGGCCTTGTTGGGATAGTCTTCGTCGAAGAGCGACTTCACGTAGCCGATCTTGATGTCGGCGAGCTTCGTCTTTGCGGAGTACGTGAAGGGCGCGTCCACCACCGCCGGGTCGATTCCGTCGGGCCCGCGGATGGCGTCCAGCACCACGCCGCAATCTTCCACCGTGCGGCAGATGGGACCGATCTTGTCCATGGACCACGACAGCGCCATGGCACCCGCCCGGCTCACACGCCCGAACGTGGGGCGCAATCCGGTGACGCCGCAACGCGTCGACGGTGACACGATGGAACCCCACGTCTCGGTGCCGAGGGCAAACGCCACCAACCCCGCGGACGTCGCCGACGCCGAACCCGCGGACGAACCGCTCGAGCCCTGTTCGAGGTCCCACGGATTGCGCGTCATGCCGCCGTACCACACGTCACCCCACGCCAGCGCGCCCATGGTGAGCTTCGCCACCAGCACCGCACCCGCGTCGTCGAGACGCTTGATCACGGTCGCGGTGTCGTCGATGGTCTGGTCCTTGTAGGGCATGGCTCCCCACGTCGTCTTCGTCCCCTGCACGGCCAGCAGATCCTTGGCGCCGTACGGGATTCCGTGCAGGATGCCCCGGTAGTGCCCTTTGGCGATTTCCTCGTCGGCGCGCTTCGCCGACGCCAGCGCGCGGTCTTCGGTGAGACTGATCACGCACTCCAGCTTGGGACCGTACCGCTTCAGGCGGTCGAGATACATCTGCGTGAGTTCCGTGGACGTCACCTGGCGAGTGCGAATCAGTTCCGCGAGGTCGCGCACCGACCAGAAGGCAACATCCTCGAGGTTCGCGGGACGCTTCACCTTGTTGGGTTTGCTCCACTCGACCGCGTGCGGGTGCTTGCTGTCACTGGCGTGCAGCGTGCGCCCCGGAACGGGGTCGAACACGAGCGCGGGTGGCACATCGTTGCCGATGGACACGGCGCGGAGTTCTTCGTAGCCCTTGCGATACGCGTCGAGGTCGAGCATCATCGAGTCGCGTTCCGTATCCGTGAACTCGAGACCGATGAGTTTTTCGGCGCTGGCGACGTCGCTCTTCGTGAACGGCAGTTCGCCCTCGGCCACGCCGATGACATACCCGGCCGCCAGCGCGACGGCCACCAATCCGGAAATCTTCCAAGCACGCATTCCAATTCCTCCAGTCGTGTCCCGGGCCCATTGCGCTCGCGCCGCCCGGCTCAACGCGTCTGCAGAACCCCCAGCATTTCGTCGATGGTCACGAACTTCTCGCGCGGCTTGCCGACCGCGCTTCCCCGCTCCACTTCGGCGGCATCGATGCGCCGCCAGTCGTCGTAACCCACCACGCGCACACTGCGGGACTTGAGAAACGCGATCACCGCCTCGCGCGACGGCTCGGCGCAACGCGGCAGCGTGGGCGCGTCCTCCCAGAAAGATTTGACGGTTTCGAAACTGCAGGGCTTGTTGGTGCCGATGATCCCCGACGGACCGCGCTTGATCCAGCCGGCGGCGTAAACCCCCGCCAGCGGTTTCCCCTCCGAGAGCACACGCCCGGCTTCGTTGGGGATCACGCCCGCCTTCTCGTCGAAGGGAACGCCGGGCAGAGCCACGCCGCGGTAGCCGACACTGCGAAACAGCGCGCCACACGTTACCAGTTCGGTGGCGCCGGTCCCGCGGGACTTCTGCTTGCCGGCGTCTCCCGTCAGTTGATTACGCTCCAGCACGACTCCATCCAGTCGCTCTCCTCCCACCAGTTCTTTCGGACTTCGGTAGAACTGAATCCACAGCTGGCGGGACTTTCCGGCGGGCTCGCGCCCGGCGGCAGCGAGCAAGAGGTCATAGTTCTTCTGAGCTTCACGCCATTTCAGCACCTCGAGCTCGGCGCGGCTGGCGTCGTTGAGCTCGAGGTCCGCCGGATCGACGACCAGATCGCAGTCGGCGAACTCACCCAGCTCCTTCATCTCCGGAGGCGTAAAGGCCGCCTGCACCGGACCGCGACGGCCGATCATGCGCACCTCGCGTACCTTCGACTCCGCGAGAACCTCGAGCGCGCGCGCCGTGATGTCGGTGTTCTTCAGTTCGTCGACGGTCTTGGAGAGAATGCGTGCAACGTCGACGGCCACGTTGCCCTGACCGACCACGACCGCGCGTTCGTGCGAGAGATCGAACTCGCGGTTCTGATAGTCGGGATGGCCGTTGTACCACGCCACGAACTCGGTGGCCGTGTAACTCCCGGGAAGATCCTCGCCGGGAATCCCCAGATGGCGATCGGTTTGCGCGCCATTCGCAAAGATCACCGCATCGTAGAAACGGCGCAGTTCGTCGACGGAGACGTCGCTCCCCACCGTGACGTTGCCAAAGAATGCGAACGACGGATGCGACGCGGTCTTCTCGTACCGGCTGATGATGTTCTTGATCTTGGGATGGTCGGGAGCGACGCCATAACGCACGAGCCCGAAGGGAGCGGGAAGCGCGTCATAGACGTCCACAGAAACAGGTGTATCGCTGGCAAGGAGCGCTTCCGCCGCGTAGAAACCGGCCGGACCGCTGCCCACCACCGCCACCCGGAACGGAGGCTGACCGGGCATCACTGATTTCCTTTCAACGTTGCGTTGGAGCGGCCTGTTATCGTGGCAAGCCTTCCACCACGATCATCTGCGTGCGTGCCGAGGCGTGGCGCAGCGCCCGTGCCTCCCGGTACTCGGGAGAATCGAGCCAGCGCTTTGCCCGCGCGACGTCGTCGAATTCCAGAATGACGACGCGGCACGGGCCCCATTCTCCCTCAAGTGCCTCCGAATGTCCACCACGGGCTAGGTAGCGGCCGCCGTACGCCTCGATGCTGCCCGGTGCAAGCGCCTTGTAGCGTTCGTAGGCGGCGGGATCCTGTATTTCCACCTGGACGATGACATAGGCGGGCATGATGCCTCCCTCCTCAGGGTGCGAGTGACTTCAGATACGTCGCCACCGCCTTCCCCTCGCGCTCGCGCAGGTTCAGACAGTCGCTGATCTGTGAAGAGACTTTCTCGAGGTTGCGTTCGGTTCCGTCAACCTGATGCGCGGGTTCGGCGAAGAACTTCTTCGCCGCATCCAGGCGCTGCTGTTCGCACCCACTCACCATGAAGGGGAAATACGCCCGGAATTCAACTGGAAGCCCCGAGGCGAGCTTGTCGTAGTTTCTAGTCATCCAGGTGTAGGTCCGGTCACGTCCGGCTTCCGTGTCCATCAGGCCGCTGAGCAACTGAAACCGGTCCATCACACGAATCTTGTCGGTGAGCGCCAACGCCAGCACCTCGTCCTGAATCTTCGGATCCCGGAAGTGTCCCATGGCACCCATGTATCGCGACCGGTCGGATGGGACGGTGGCGGCCTCGAGCTTGTCCCGGAACTGCTCGAAGCGGGCCTGGTCGCCGTCCGACGCCGCCACCCGCAACGCGGCGCCCGCAATCGTCGGATCCACGCTGGCGGGGTCCTGCATGTACTTCTCCGTCACACCTTCACAGTAGGTGATGACATCCGGGTCACGGCCGTCTTCACCCAGCCAGTCGATGAGCGTCGGCCGCATGAGGCGCACGTCCTCCGAATCGTCGCTCTTCGGCTCTATCCCGTAGCGCTGGCGCGCAGGTGAGAGCGTGTGCAGCACATAACGCGAGAACGGCCCCTCGAGGTCGGCGGTGACAAACGGCATACGCAGGGTTTCCAGATCCGTCATCACGGACGTGACAATCTCGGGTTCGGGATGCTGCGCCATGTCGGATGCGATCGTCAGATACTCGTCGCCCGTGATCTCGCCCCCGTTGAGCAACGCGCGCGCGTTGCCCAGGAAACGCGTGCGTTCGCGCTTCGACATGGTGGCATCGGGGTGGGATGCCAGCTTCATCATCATCTGGGAAGGAACAATCCAACGGTAGTAGCCGACACCGCCGTCGTCCGGCATCACCCAGTCCACCTTGCCCGGAATCTCGACCTGCTTGGTGGGCTTGTCCAGCACCACGACGCGCGTCTGCACGTTCTTGCCGTCCGAGATCTTGAGGCGGACGGGAACGCTCCAGGTTTCATCCGAAACGGCGGCGCCCGCGTTGCGGAAGCGCGTCTGCGAAAGCGTCACCATGCCGTTGGGTTCGACCCCCACCTTGACGAGCGGAAATCCCGCCTGGTCCAGGTAACTGGCGAGAATCGGCTCGATATTCTTCCCCGACGCGTCCGCCAGCGCGGTGAACAGGTCGGCGGCCACCGCGTTCTTCCACGCATGCGCCGCCAGATAATTGCGCACGCCCAGCTGGAACTTGTCAGCCCCGATGAAGGCCTCCGTCATCTTGAGCACGGTGCGGCCCTTCTTGTAGGTGATATCCAGGTCCTCCATGATGTCGGCCCCCGAATCCACCTTGCGCCGCACCGGCGTGGTGATGGCGTTGGCGTCCTGCGTCATCGTGTGGTTGACTTCCTGCAGTTCGCGGGTCTCGTAGCCGTACTCGGGATACAGCTCCGGCATCAATTTGACCGCGAGCCAGTCGGCGAACGATTCGTTGAGCCACAGGTCATCCCACCACGCCATCGTCACCAGGTCGCCGAACCACATGTGCGCTTCTTCGTGGATGATCACCATCGCGAGGGTCGATTTCTGTGACAGGCTGACGGACGCCGGATCAACCAGCAGGATCTTGTCGGAAAACGTGATCAGCCCGGGATTCTCCATGGCGCCGGGCCAGTATTCCGGCACGGCGATGAAATCCAGTTTTTCGTAGGGATATTTGGTCCCGAAATAGTTTTCCTCCGCGGCCAGAATCCGCGGCGCAATCGACGCGGCGTGGGCGGCGAGTTTCTTCTGTCCCTTGCACGTGTAGATCCGGCCCGGTACCGACTGCCCGGTGATGGGCACACTCTCGAAGGTGCCCGCCGCCACCGCCAGCAGATACGACGACGTCGGCGGGGTGCGCTTGTATATGTAAGTGTGTGTCGTCGCACCCATCTGTTCCTTTTCGACGGGTGTATTGAACACGGCCACCTGCTGAGTGGGCACGGTGATGGTCATGTCCCAGGGAATCTTGTAGATGGGTTCGTCCCAGCACGGGAACGCCTTGCGCGCATCGAGAGACTCGAACTGCGTGAAGAGATACCCCTTCCCTTCGAACATGCCGCGGTACAGCCCGACGGCCTGGGTGTTGTACGGCTTGGAAAACGAAATCGCGAGGGTGTAGTCACCCGGCGCCAGGTCGGCCGTAGTCGTGGCCTTCTGCGTGCCGCGGTCGCCCCCGGAGGTGATGGTAACGGGAATCTTGCCCGCGGCGCCGGAAAGCTCCACGGTGTCGAGCTTCATTTCTTCGGCGTGAAAGAGGAACTCGCGTGTCGCCTTCTCGACGTGCACCTGAATCTTCACGGATCCGGTGTAGTCGGTCTGGTTGGCGTCGAGATTCAATACGACGGCTTCCGACGTGGGCGCCACATTGGGGTCGAGGCGCGGCTCGTCGGCGAACGCCGGCCGCGCCAGGGCGACCAGGCCGGAAAGCACAAGCATGGCGGAACGGAAGCTACACGGACGCATGGATCCTCCTTGGAACAACAAAGTCCCGCGCCGGGGGGATTGGCGCGGGGGTGCGATCTTAGCATACGGCCAATTCGCCGCGAGGTTGCAGGGGCGCGCGCTAACGCCCGCGCAGCGCACGTGCGATCCAGAAGGTACGGTGAACGGATGTCCACAACGTACCGACGGCAACGAGGGCGACGGCCAGTGACACTACGCTTCCCAGATCGTGACCCAGTTCGTGGGAGAGCCACGGATCGAGAATCGAGGCCATGCCGAGAAGCAGCATGCGTTCGGCGCGCTGCATCACGCCCACCTTGCACAGGACACCCAGACTTTCACCGCGCGCACGGGTGTAGCTCACCAGCAACGATCCTCCCAGCGCGGTCACGATGGCCAGCGTCTGCCAGCCCGAAGCAAAGTAGTAGCCGAGTCCCACGAACGCGAAGAACTCGCTGAACCGGTCCAGCGTGGAGTCGAGGAACGCACCGCGCGCATCGGCGGTGTGGGTGGCGCGCGCCACTTCCCCGTCGAACACGTCAGCCAGGCCGCTGAGAAATACCAGCCATCCCGCCAGAGGAAAATGACCGGTGGCGTACGCAACGCCGCTGGCGAGGCCGCACATCACGGCCACCAGGTTGTAGAAGAGCGGCGTCAGTCCCATCGCCACCGAGACGCGCGTGATGGGGCGGATCAGCCAGTAGAACCAGTTGCGTACCCAGAAGCCGAGCACAAAGGAACCGCCGCGGCCGGTGCGGTCGCCGTCCGCGGCGCCCGCCGCGGTCGCGCGAAAAACGCCCATGCTCGCAAGCGCGAACACCAGCACTCCGGCAAGAAACAGCATCTCCGGCCTCATGCGTTCTCCCGGCCGCTCTCCGATGCCCGCTGCCGGCGCTGGTTCTCCGCCTCACGCAACGCCCGAATCACACGAAACGCCTTCGGCCACAGAAATATGATGGGAAAGCGCCGCTCTGCGCGGGTCAGTTCGATGCGCACACCCGAACGCCGTTCAATCTTGCGCACGATATAGTCGAGCCAGTCATCGAACGTGAGCATGTATTTGAACCAGCGCAGCGTGGCACGCATCTTCGAGCGCCGAAAGAAGTGCCCCACACGCCAGCGTTCGCGCCAGCCCGGGCTCCGGGCGAGACGAAAGAGATCGCCTTCCGCCACCAGGCGTCCGTCCCGCACACCCGTCTGCAGCACGCGTCCGTACACAAGCCGGAAGAAGCTCGCCTGTGCGTCGGTCACCTCGCGCACCCGCGAGCGTGCTTCGGGACGGATCTCCGCCGCGTACGAGACTTCCATCATGCGGCGGCAGTAGTCGAGCACGCCGAAGGGACCGCGCAGATACAACGGCACCCACGTGAGCGTCAGGTGGCGCGCGGCATCGATCCGCGTCTCCAGCGCCTGGCGGTCCTTTTCGGAACGCGCGTACACGATGTGCACGCGTTGCGCGAGACGCCCGCGGAAGAAATGGTCGCGGGCGTCAGGTGAGAGCCCGAGCGCCAGATCCCCTTCGGTCACGATGAAACACTTCGCGCCCGCGCGCAGGCCGCCAGGATCGTTGAGGTAGATGATGTTGGGCGGCAACGCGCGGTTGAGCGCGGCCATGATGCCGCTGTGCCGCGCCGCCGGCAGCCGCGAGCCGATGGACTCGTAGAAGAAAAGGTAATTCTCGACGATGATCACGAGGTCGGCTGCGCTCTCCTCGCCGGGAGACGTCCCGACCAGACGCGAACCGAAGAAGATCACGCCCACGATATTGCGCCCGCACGCCTCCTCCAGAAGGAGGACGATGTCACGCACCTCGGGCGGAACATGATCCGCGGGTGTCGCGCTGGCGCGCGGAAACGGCCGCACCAGCCGCGAGTCGTTGCTTGTATTGATTGGTTCAGCCACGTGTTCCTGGTAGCGCAGCGGTTTCAGTCACAGGCGCGCCGCGCATTTCCGCCAGCTTATCACACATTACCCGGCGAAGCTCATTTACGAACTCATCGTGGCGCTCCCGGTCGCGTCCGTCATATGTGAACGGGCCGGCCATCTCCGCGCGGCACTGCACGCGTGCGAGATTGCGGATGAAGTCGGTGAGACGCGCCACCTTCCACAAGCCGTCCACCACCACCACGTACACGGTCCATTCGCGTGCCGACAGCAGCGTGTCCAGGCCCGCGCGTTTCCACGCCTGTATTTCACCGTCTCGCGTTCTGTGACCTTCGGGGAAAATCAGAATGGGGAGCGTCGAGGCGCGTGCGGTCTCAGCGAGGCGGTCGAGGTCCAATCGCCCCGTCTTCCCGGGTTGGACCAGAATGTGCCCGTACAGGGAAATCATATGTGACACGAGTGGAATTCCCCGCCCGTACCGGGCACGCGCGACCATCCGCGGATACCCGGAGGGAACGCTGGCAAAAGCCACGGGTATGTCCACGAGGGACTGGTGGTTCATCACCACCAGCACACCTCCCTGAGCCGGGATCCGGGCACGCAGGTCGAAGCGGGTGCCGCCCAACGACCGGAGTATCCCCAGGACGCCCCGGCCCATGAACTGGGCGAAGCCGCCGAGCAGCTTCGTCCGTGCCGACGGGCGCAGGTACACCAGCGGCGTGAGGACGAAAAACATCACCAGGTCGCCCAAAATAAAGAAGACCGCGACGATCACAAGCGTCGCAATACCAGCCAATTGCTCGAACAGCTTCATGCGGCTTCGAACCCCATTCGGGGCCTCGCGCCGTGCGCCGCGTGCGTCCGGCCAAAACGCTTGACGCCTGCGGGGTAATCGGGCACAGTACCTTGCGCTTGGGAGGAGGATCGATCGAATGCCATCTAAACCCTTGAGAGAGGGCGCTCCGGACACTCCGGGGACGCCCGATCCGGCGTTTGCCAAGTCCGACGCGAAGCCCGCGGCCAGCCCATCGCCGGCCGCCCCGGCTCCCTCGGCCGCAAACGATCTGGACTATAGCAACTTCTTCTGGGGTTCTGGCAAGGACCCATTCGACATCCTCGACCCGTTCGACGACTGGTTCGACGAGGCCCGTCCGCAGGGCTACTACCTGTTTGGCCAGCCCATGAGCAGCATGCCCGCGTCGCGCATCGACGTGGTGGAGCAGTTGCGCCACGAGCGGCTGAAGAACCTGATCAATCTCGCGTCCTACAACTATCTCGGCCTTTCGGTGCGCCCTGAGGTGATCGAAGCCGCGCGCGCGGCGATTCTCAAGTATGGGACGGGCTCGTCGGGCTCCCCCATTCTGAGCGGAACGATGGAGATTCACGAAGAACTCCAGCGCAAGATCGCCGACTTCAAGGACAAGGAATCGTGCCTGCTGTTTCCGTCGGGCTACAGCGCGAACGTCGGCGTCATCGCCGGCCTCATGCGCTCGGGCGACCTGGTGGTCACCGACCAGTTCGCGCACGCCAGCATCGTTGACGGGATCATTCTCTCCAAGGCCCAGGTCCGGTACTTCCGCCACAACAACGCGGCCGACCTGGACCGCAAACTCAAGGACTTCACCGGTCGCAAGCTCGTCATCGTCGAGGGTGTCTACTCGATGGACGGCGACCTGGCCAACCTGCCTGAAATCGTCGAGGTGTGTCAGCGCAACGGCGCGCGCATCATGATCGACGAAGCGCACTCGGCGTTCCTGTTCGGCCCCAACGGCCGTGGCGTGGCCGAGCACTTCGGTCTGGACGACGAGATCGACATCCACCTGGGCACGTTCTCCAAGAGCCTGGGCGGACAGGGCGGCTATGTCGCGGGATCGCGAAAGCTGATCCGGTATCTGAAAGGCTTCGGCCGCTCACACGTGTTCTCGTGCGCACTGGCCCCGGGTGTGGTGGGCGGCCTGATCAAGGCGTGTGATCTCGCCCGCACCGAGCCGCAGTTGCGCGACCGGCTGTGGGAGAACACGCACCTGTTGCAGGCGCTGCTGCGCGAGCGCAATGTGGACATCGGCGATTCCAAGTCGCAGGTGATCCCCATCATGATTCGTGACGACGATCGCATCTTCAAGGTGGCCGAGGACATGATCCACCACGGGGTGTATCTGAACCCGGTGCGCTACCCCGCGGTCGGCAAGCACCGCTCGCGTCTGCGCATCTCAGTGACCGCGGCACACACGCGGGAAGAGCTGCACGGCGCCGCCGACATCATTGCCCGCGTCCTCGACAAGCACGGTTTCCTATGCCGTTGACCAAATACGGGTTCAAGTACGCCGTCAGTGCCTTCTTCGAAATGTCGCGCGACGCCGCCAAGCGCGCGCTTCCGGCCCATCTCGAACCCATGGAAGTCAAACACAGCCTGGGTGTGTTCGCCGTGACGGCGTTCGACTTCACGCACAGCGAAGTGGGCACGTACGAAGAACTGGTGCTGGCGGTGATCACCCCGCCGGTGCTGGGCGTGGGCGGCGAATTTCCACGCTCCGCGTTCTACCCCTTCGTGGTGGGAACCAGCACCGAGGCGTCACGACTGCACGCCATCGAGCGCTGGCACCTTCCCCACTACATGCAGGATATCCGCGTGGAGTTCGAGGAAACGGACGGCCGGATGAAAGTGCACGCGCACGACCGGGGCCGTCCCATCATTGACCTCGAGGTGAGTTCCCACAAGTGGTCGAAGGTGAATCACCTCTATCAGGCGTTCACGGTCGAACCGCCACAGCGTTTCAAGGCCGACATCCACATGGAAGGCGACTTCACCGAGCACGAAGAAGAAACCGGCAGCATCGAGATCCATCCGCATCCGATGTGCGAGCCGTTGCTGAACGCCGATGTGGCGTCGTACCCCTTCCGCGAGCTGTGGATGAAGAGCGGCGTGCAGACGTTCGAAGAACTGCAGACCCTCTAACCCCGGTCACCGTTCCCATGTCCCGGAGCGGCACTCCCTTTGTTCTCGTCAATCCCGCCGCCGGTCGCGGCCGGCGCCGCGCGCGCGTGCGCCACTATCTGAAACAACTCGAGCGGCATATCGGCCCCTTTGAACCGGCCGTGACGCAACGTCCCGGCGACGAAGTGCGCCTGCTGGACAACGCCCTGCGCGACGGCGTGGACTGCATCGTGGCGCTGGGCGGCGACGGCACCTGGGGCGCGGCCGCCGATCGCATCATGGCCAGCGGACGACGCGAGGTGGCGCTGGGCCTGCTGCCGGTCGGGACCGGCAACGACTTCGGCAAGTCGCTCGGCATTCGCCACGAACGGGCTGGCGAGGTGATGCGCGCGATCGCGGAGCGCACCACACGCACCGTGGATGTCGGTCACGTTGGTGATCGCTACTTTCTCAACGTGGTGGGCATGGGATTCGACATCGCCGTCATCGACGACGCCGAAAGGACACCGCTCCTGCGCGGCGACATGCTCTACCAGTTCTGCGCGCTCAAACAGCTGTTCCGCTTCCCGGGCATCAAGCTTGGAATCGCCGAGGGCAACAACTCGCCCAACGAGTGGCTCGACGTGTTGATGTTGACGATCAGCAACGCCAATTATTTCGGCGGATCATTTCACATTGCGCCGCGCGCAAAGCTCGACGACGGAAAAATCGATCTCGTGGCCATCCGTGACGCGGCGCCGGCCACGCGCGCCCATCTCTTCAATGCGGTTTCCAAAGGCAAACACGAACGCCTCAAGCAGGTGGAATTACGTACCGCGGTTTCATTCTCGATCTATTTCGAGGGCCGTCTGCGCTTTGAGGCTGACGGCGAGGTGTATACCTCTCCCTGCCCGTTGGTGGTCAGCTGCGTGCCGCGCGCGCTCAGGGTGTGTGTGCCCGCGGAATGAAAGCGGTCGTTTTCAACGGAGCGATTCCGCGCTATCTGGCCACGCGTGCCGCGGGCGCGGTTTCCTCGCGGGCGGTGGTGGGTCCCGGTCGCTGCACCGAGGTGCGTGACGTTGAACCGCCGGCGCTTCCCGGCGATCGCTGGGTACGCGTCGCCACCCGGCTGGGCGGTATCTGCGGCAGCGATGTCAGTCTCGTGAGCCTGCACGTTTCTCCTTCAACGTCTCCCTTCTCGTCGTTTCCTTTTGTCATCGGCCACGAAAACGTGGGCACCGTAATGGAAACTGGCAGCGCGGTGACGCGTGTCAAACCCGGCCACCGGGTGGTGGCCAATCCCCTGCTCGCGTGCCGCGAGCGCGGCATCGATCCCCCCTGCGCACACTGCGCAGCGGGACATCCTTCACGCTGCGAACATTTCACCGACGGTGCGCTGGCGCCCGGCATGCTGCTCGGAACCACGCGTGGTCTCGGGGGCAGCTGGGGTGAACAGTATCTCGCGCACGAAGACCAGTTGCTGCACGTGGACGATTCCGTTTCCGACCAGGCGGCCGTGCTCACCGAACCGCTGGCGTGCGTCGTGTCGCCCATCCTTGCGCATCCGTTTTCCGAAGGGGCGCGTGTCCTGATCATCGGCGCCGGCGCCATGGGGTTGCTCGCGCTGGCAGCGCTCAAGTCCCTGGCCGCCGTCGATGCGACGGTGCTGTGCCGGCACGCGTACCAGGCCGAGCACGCGGAACACCTCGGCGCCGACCGCGTGGTCATGACCCGCGGTGGTGACTACGTCGCCGAACTCGCGCGCATCACCGGGAGCCGGCTTCTCAAGCCGATCCTGGGCCCGCGTATCAACGTGGGCGGGTTCGATGCGTCGATGGTGTGCGTGGGCAACGACGCCGCGGTAAACGATGCGCTGCGCTTCACCCGCTCGGGCGGCACCGTCGTCCTCCTGGGAAACGTGGCGCGACTGGCGAGGGTGGACTGGACTCCGGTGTGGCTCAAGGAACTGACGCTGCACGGCAGCCTGTGCTACCACGGATCGACGGGCCACGGCGGGACGGGCTCGGGCGATTTCGCCGCGGCCGCCCGGCTCATCGCGGGCCCCCTGGGCAAGCGCCTGGAACCCCTGGTCACGCACACCGTCCCCCTGTCGAACGCCCGCGATGCCATCATGATCGCGCTCGGCCGCTCCCGCGAGCGAGCGGTCAAGGTGGCCATCAAGGCCTCATAACAGATTATAAAAACGTAACTTAAGCGCATGTTCCGAAGCTTCTCACCCGGCGCAGTCCTGTGGTATACATTCAAACGCATGCCGATCGTCCGGAGCATCTGGCCCGGAGCGAGCTGAAACGATTTTCCCAGCACAAGAGGTGGTAAATCCATGAAACGGTTTCTTGCTGTCACAGCGCTGGCTGTCATCGGAATCATGATGACCGGCGCCGCGTACGCGAAACATGACAAGATGGCGACCGGTGCCTCGTCCGATGCAGACCACATTATCTGCAAGATGACTCATCCCTGGCCCTGGCACTGCGGACACGCCATGGTGATGGACTCTGACCGTGACGGGGTTCCCGACAAGAAGGACAAGTGTCCGGGTACGCCGCGTGGCGCCATTGTCGACGCCAACGGCTGTCCGTTGGACGCCGACAATGACGGCGTGCCGGACGGCATCGACAAGTGTCCCGGAACACCGGCAGGCACGAAGGTGGACGCCACCGGTTGTCCGATGGACAGCGATCGGGACGGCGTTTTCGACGGTATGGACAAGTGCCCGGGAACACCCCGCGGCGCCAAGGTGGACGCCAACGGCTGTCCGATCGACAGCGACAAGGACGGCGTGTATGACGGCCTCGACCAGTGCCCGGATACCGACCCGCAGTGGGCGGTGGACGACAAGGGCTGTCCGATTCCGGTGAGCGAAACCTATCAGCAGTTCCTGGATGCCAAGTCGGTATCCGTGAACGTGCAGTTTGCCTCCGGCAAGGAGGATATCCTCCCCGAATCCGAGGCGGACCTTCGCAAAGTCGGCGAGGTTCTGGCGGACTGGCCGCAGGCCAGGGTGGAGATCGGCGGCCACACCGATTCGCAGGGCAGCGACAAGTTCAACAAGACGCTGTCCCAGAAGCGGGCCGATTCGGTCAAGGCGTGGCTCACGTCACACTACTCTTCGATCAACGGCAATAATCTCGTCACCAAGGGGTATGGAGAGAGCCAGCCGGTGGCCTCGAACGATACTGCCGAAGGAAGGGCGCAGAACCGTCGCGTAACCTTCACCCTGCTCAACGGCAACGAGCTGGGCAAGGATATCGAAACGCGGCGCTACAAGAAACGCGGCGAATAATCATCGCGAAGCGATGACAAAAAAGAGCGCGGCTCGAAAGGGCCGCGCTTTTTTTTGAATACTGGTGCAAATGAACCTGGCTAGCTGTGCTCTGCCGGCACCCACAGCAACGCGACCTTCACCACTTCGATGTCGGCCTTCCGCGGACGGATGACACGCTCGGTGAGCGCCTCCTGTCCACCCTCCAGCCGCGCAGTCAATTCCGCCACGGCCTGCTCGATTTCGCGCGCCAGCGTGTCCCGCCGTTGCCGCAGGACATCGAGCGATTCCTCGGCGCGCGCGACATCCCCCTGCTCGCGCGCCGACCGCTCGAATCCACGCGCCGCTGTGGTGGCGCGCCCCAGGGTCCGGCTCGAGACCGCCCTGCGCCCGAGGAAGGCGGAGAGCAGCGTCGCTCCCACCGAGACGGCGGTCTGCACGCGCTGGCTGTTCATCTGATCGCGCTCACGTGACACCGCCTGTTCGGCGCGTTGAATCTGGTTTTCGAGGGTTCGTATGCGCGCCGCGTATTTCTGGCGCAGGGCATCCACCTCGCCGTCACGCGATGACCGTGTCGTCTCCGCAATCCGAACACGAAAGTCGCGTTCGCTTTCCCCGGGCTTCGAGAGCAATCGGAGCCGTTTGGCCTCGTACAACGTCACGGTACGTGTGCGGTAAACCGCGTCCGCGAGTGC